>NZ_OY781461.1:1621458-1943750 GCF_963676955.1 uncultured Desulfuromonas sp.
ATGGACATTGTTGACGGTTACCTCGGCACCGTTGAAAATATCATGCAGCGGATCAAGGAGATCACCACCGCGTCCATCAGCTCGTCGTTATCCGATGCCGACTCGGCAACCTACGCCGATGAAGTGACGACCCTCAAGGAGCAGTTGGTGGATATTGCCAACACTCAGGTGAACGGAAAATACCTGTTTGCCGGATTTACCGACGATACCGAGCCGTTCAGCGTCGACTCGGCAACCGGCGTTGTCAGCTATAACGGGACGAGTGATATCAAATATATTGAAGTCGGCGCGGGGGAAACCGTGCAAAGCAACCTGACCGGCGATGTGTTGTTTACCGACCCGATTGATGTCTTTGCCGTGTTTGACGATCTCGAAGCCAACCTGCGTGCCGGTGACGTGGCCGGCCTGCAGGTGTCGCTGGACGCGATTGAACCGGCCACCGACCAGATCCGTACCCAGCGCAGCCTGATGGGCAATGACAATGCACGACTGGAAGACAACAAGGCGATGCTTGAAGAGGTCAAGCTGCAGATGCAAACCACCCTGTCACGTTATGAGGATGCCGATATTATCGAGGTGCTCAGTGACATGACACAGGCGGAGACGGCTCTGGAAGCGGCGTTGTCGGTCAGTTCACGGTTGAACAGTCTCAGTTTGCTGGATTATATGTAAACCTGCAGCTGTGAATAAATCCCCTGGAGGGGCCGAGGCGGGAATCGTTGGTGGATGCCGCGTAAAAAACACGGGCGGACAGTGTCGGGGATGGGGAGACTGTCCGCCCATTTCATTGGACATCCTAGCCCTGATGTCGGGCCAAATCCCAAATTGATTCCGCCAGCGTTGGATGGGCATGCACCACATCCTTGAGTACGCCGAGCTGGAGATCCTGGCTGATCGCCAGGGCTAACTCGTGAATCAGTTCCGTGGCATGGTCACCAACGATGGTTGCCCCGCAGATGGTGTCGTTGTCATTGTCCACCAGCAGCTTGATATGACCTTCCTGGCGCTGGTCCACCAGAGCCTTGGCGCTTTCGCTGAACGGTTGAAACAAAGCACGATAACTGCTCTCCTGCAATTCCTGTTCGGTCAGGCCGACTGCCGCCACCTGTGGAAACGAGTAAACAACACGGGGAATCGTGTTGATATTCAGCTTTTTTTCGTGACCAAGGAGGTTGGTGACCAGAATGTCGCTTTCCTGCATGGCGGAATGGGCCAGCATCATGGTGTTGATGACGTCGCCCGCCGCGTAAATATGGCTCTGGCTGGTTTGCAGTTGATCGTTGACGACGATAAATTCGCCGTCGCAGTTAATCTCCGCCGCGGCGAGATTCAGCCAGTCGGTGTTCGGTTTTCTGCCGACGGCAACCAGCACCTGATCGGCGACCAACGGTTGGGTATTCCCTTGCAAAAACAATTCAACACCGGCGTCCGTTTTATTGACGCCGGCAACGGTTTTTTCGGTGAGAACGCGAATGCCGCGTTGTTCCAAGCCGCACTGCAGGGTTTCACCGGTGTCGCGATCCTCGTGAGGGAGCAGATGCTCGGCACATTCGACCAGAGTGACGTCGGAGCCAAACGCCTGGAACATACTGGCGAATTCGCAACCGATGGCGCCGCCGCCGATGATCAGCAACCGCTCGGGCAAATGCGTTTGTTGCAGAAGTTGATTGCTATTGAGAATCTGCACCCCGTCAATCGGCACGCAGTCCAGCTCACGGGGGCGTGAGCCGGTGGTAATGACGATTTTTTCAGCCTCCAGTTCGACATGTCCCTCGGGGCCGTCAACGGCGATACGTGTCGGCGAGAGAAAAGAGCCATGCCCGGACTGAATATGTAAGCCGGTTTGAACGGCCATCTGTTGCAAGCGGCTGTTCAGTGCTTTGAGGTGCTCGTTTTTACGCATCACGGTACAGTGCAGATCAAGGGGCGCAGCCGTGGCTTCAATGCCGTATTCCTGGGCATGTTTGATGCTCTGGTACACCTCAGCGGTCTTCAGCATCGATTTGGTTGCCATGCAGCCTTCATGCAGGCAGGTGCCGCCGAGGCGTTGTGGTCCTTGTTCGACCATGCAGACTTTTTTACCGCTCATGGCCAGCTTTAATGCACTCATAACCCCTGCGGGGCCACCTCCAAGGACAACAACGTCCCAGATTTTTTCCATGCGATTATCTCCATCGTGTTGAACGGAACAGCAAAAAGGATCATTGCTGTAACGGTGTGTTTACTGCTAAAACAATAAGGAAAGAAACGAGCGTTCTAACCATAAAAAAACATCGGAATTCTGGCAAGTAGGCACTTTTTGCTACCGACTTTCCTCGTGGAAAGTAGAACCTGGATCAGGACGGCATTGGCGGAGCCCAAGCTCATGCACGCTCTTAGCCACCATGTCCTCACTGATCCAGATAGAAAGATGAAACGATATGGCGATTGAGAGTGTGGCGACAACATTGGGTGTCATGGGCGGAAAATGGAAACCGCTTATTTTATGTCAGCTGTTCAGTAAACCACGCCGTTTTACCGAGCTGGAAACTATTCCCGGTGTTTCGCCGAAAGTGTTGACCCAGCAGTTGCGTGAGTTGGAGCAGGATGGTCTGGTGCAGAGGGTTGTTATGCAGGTGGTGCCGCCTCATGTCGAATATCGGATGACCGAGTACGGCGAAACTCTGTGCCCGGTTTTGAGACTTATGGCGCAATGGGGAGAAGGGCATGAACTGCGACAGCACCGGTAGGATATGTAGTGTTTGCCCGGCTGTTTACAGCGTCGCCCAACAAAAAGCGGACCTGTTTCACAGAGCGTCATAGTTTTTTCCGGCTGGAGATCCCGGCCCTGGGCATGCATGCATCGGCAGGTGCGTCCTGCTCTGACCGGATCAGGTTTTTCCTCCAATCCAAACCACTCTTCCCAATAATCTCAGGTTGTTGATTTGTTCTGATCGGGCGGTAAAAGGCGGGTAAAGGGGGTTGTCGCAGAAAAGTGATAACGTCTGGTCAAAAGGATTGTATTGTGTCCGACGGACGAGAAGCCCATGTTCGCTTTTAAATACATAGATTCCTTCCCCCGGCGGTGCCGTGTTTTTTTCCACCAGTAACATGGCCCCCTCTTTAATTGTCGGCTCCATGCTGTCACCGCGTACGGAGACCAGAGAAAGCTGTTCAGGATTCAGCCCCTGACTTTTTATCCAGGATCGTTTAAACGCCAGACAATTGTCCACCTGAGTGGTGTTGCCTGTGATCTCCCTGCTTGTCATGTCGTCGATCTCCTGCATTGAGAGAAAAACGTACTCCTCTTTACCGTGCCTGTCCTGATCGTGGCCTTTTTTTTGTGTTGCGTTGAGGGCAGGGCCTTTTACTCCAGTCTGTTTACCGCGCGCCCCTTCTCCAGTCAGGAGCCAGGTGGGATTGACCTCGGGGTAGAGCTCAAGAATCCTGTTAAGAAAAGGGGCATCCGGCATGCGGTGCCCGGTTTCGTAGTTGGCGATGGTATTGCGGCTCACGCCCAGACGTTGGGCAAATTTCTCACGTGCATCCGGACCACGTAATTCCTTGATGCGTGATCCTAGTGTCGTCCTGGACACATTTTTGTTGTCGTTCATGAGTTGCCTCTCCCTCTTTTGGCTGCACGTGGAAAAATTATTAAAAAATAGGCCACACATGTGTTTCGTGTGATATGTTTTGTGGGTGAAATTAAATAAAAAGTCACTTTTGTGGTTTTATTCGAAGTCTCGAATTTAGCGATTTCAAAAAAAGCCGACGATCAGGCTAAGCGGAAAGATGCGTTAGATGCCGACTCTTGACAAACGAAATAAACCAGCGGAACAGGACATGCATCCTGCCGACATTAAAGCGGCCCTGCAAAAACGCGGGTACTCCTTTTCGCGCATTGCCAGGGAGTATGGTTATCGCTCTAATTCTCCTTCCAATGTTTTAAGAATGCCGTGGGCACCGATGGAGAAAATCATCGGCGAGATCCTTGGGACCCCACCCAATAAAATCTGGCCGAGTCGCTATGATGCCCAAGGGCGTCCATTACGTTCACGATTTCGCTAAGTTGCTAAATATAACGTGGAAAAAAGGGCTTCGCAATCTCTAGTCTTGATTTGTTTGTGTTCCGTCGGACATTTGTGGGGATTGTGGCGGAGGATTTTTTTTACAGCCACTGGGTTCTGTTGTGGCATCGCTTTGATGTGACGCAGACGTTTTGATTGTGACTCAGGTCACGTTTATGCTCAGGCCGGGGGGAAATGTGTGTCCTCTTTTGTTCGTGAATATCTCACCTCCACATCGTGGCTCTCTTATGCCCTGATCTATGTGATTCTGGTCGTGCTGATCGGCGTGGGCGGGTATTCTGTGGTCTCCACGGTCATGGACCGCCACCTTCAGGCGGATTTCGTCGCCCAGAAAAACCGCCTGAGCGGTGTGTTGGGCGCCCATCGAAAAATTGCCGAACGCTTCGTCGACCAGCAGATCATGACGCCGGTTATTGTTGAGGCGCTTGAACGCTCCGAAAAAGCGTCAGGTCACGAGAAACAATTGCTGCAACAGCTCCTCCGACCGGTCTATGAAGCGATGCGTTGTTACGGGATCAACCTGTTGCGTCTTTACGGCTCCGATGGAGAGTGCCTTCTTCATTTCAACGGCCTGGATCACAAGGAGGATTGTTGTGACAAGCAGCGGAGCGCTCCGCCGCCTCCCATGGCGATCACCGAGCCTGCCCATGGTTATCGGACGGATCGGCTCCTCAGTGGATGTCGCTACTTTTTCCCCTTATCTCTCCATGGTCGGAGGCTTGGTCTGGTGGAGATCGGGCAGCCGGTCGCCTCGGTGCTGGTCGACATGGAGAGTCATGACTGTTGCCGCACGGCGATTTCCTATTCCTTAATTGTCAAAAAGAAGGGAGAGCTGCCCGCTACGCTCAATGCCTCCAGCGAGGTTCAGTGCTCATGTCTGCAGGGGGAGGAGGGGTATGTCAATGCAACGGGGTTGTTGGCCTCCGGACCGGATGGACGACCGAGCCATCTTGCTCTGATTCCCCCGGAGCTGAGTGCCGCCATCGGCCGGACCGAAGAGCGGCGGCTGAATTTGCATCGCGGGGAAGATTTTATTCTCTATCCTGTCGGGAGTTCCCCCTATGCGGTCTTTTTTGAATCGCTTGACGATATTCAGGGACGGCACACGGCCTACCTGATTATGGCTGTCACCGAGTCCCGTCTCAAAACCCTTCACCTCCAATTTGCCCTTGGCTTGACGGCGGTTGCCACAGGTTTGCTGATTCTGATGGTCGGAGTCTACCGGCATATGACCATACGTCAAGAGCGCCGGCAGACCTCGGAACTGCTCGGTATCATCTCGAAAAATATGGGCGAAAGCCTTTACGCGACGGATGTTTACGGAAAGATCACATTTATCAACAACGCCGCCTGTCTTCTGCTGGGCTGCGACAGCGCGAGCGTTGTCGGCAAGAATGCCCATCACCTGTTTCATGCGCGGGCCGGAGAGGAAGACTCCTGTTGCCGGTTGTTGGAAGCGTTGGACTCCGCTCCCCATGTCCATGAGGATGTCCGGGTCCTGCGTAAGGCCAACGGTGACGTGTTTCATGCCGAATGTTTGTCGACCAAGATGGTTGTCCAGCGCAAACCGGTCGGTATTGTGACGGTGTTCAGGGATATCTCAAGGCGGTTGGCACGCGATCTGGAACTACGGCAAATGACCGATGAACTGGAGCATGCCAACAAGGAGCTGACGCGGTTGGCGCGTATTGACGGTCTGACCGGTCTGGCCAACCGGCGCTGGTTTGATGAAAGTCTGGAATGCTTGTGGAAAAAGAGTTTACGTAACAGACACGAGTTCACTGTGTTGATGGTTGATATTGACCATTTCAAGGCGTTTAACGATCATTACGGGCACTTAGCCGGGGACGAGTGCCTGAAATCCGTCGCCCGAACATTGTGTGAGTGCTGTAAACGTCCCGGCGATGTGGTTGCCCGTTACGGTGGTGAGGAATTCGCCATCCTACTTCCGGAAACAAAAGGCAGCGATGCCATGCATGTCGCCAAACGCATTCAGAAGCGGCTGCAAAGCCAGGCCATTGAGCATCAGATGTCTCCGGTGCTTGATCGGCTGACGGTCAGCATCGGTATCAGTAGCAGAAAAGCTGAACCGGGCGTTGAGGTTGTTGAGCTGATGCGGGAGGCGGACCGGTGTTTGTATCACGCCAAATCCGGCGGTCGCAACCAGGTCGTCGGCGTGTTTGAAGACAGCCATGGGGCTGTTCTCAACTGAATAAAGAACAGCCCCGATCAGGCTCTGAATAAGGCTCAGTACTGCTAACTCCCCCAGCCCGACGTCAGCTGAGGTGCCTGTACGTCTTGCGTCTGAGGCGGCATGGAGGCTTGCTGCGCTGTTTTGCGCAAGTGAAATTGCTTGAGCATCTCCTGCATCTGAGTGGCCTGCCCGGAAAGCTCTTCCGACGCCGCCGCACTTTGTTCGGCACTGGCCGTGTTCTGTTGGGTGACCTGGTCAATCTGGCTGACGCCGATATTGATCTGGCTGACCCCTTCCGCCTGCTCTTTGCTGGCGACGGTAATTTCCGAGATGAGGTCGGACACTTTACCGATTTCACCGACAATCTCGGAGAGTGCTTCGGCCGTTTGTTCGGCGATCTGGCTGCCGTTGTTGGTTCTCGCCACAGAACTTTCAATCAATTCCGCGGTTTCCTGTGCCGCCTTGGCACTGCGTGCCGCCAGGTTGCGGACCTCTTCGGCGACCACGGCAAAGCCTTTACCGTGCTGCCCGGCACGGGCCGCTTCCACGGCAGCGTTTAACGCGAGAAGATTGGTTTGAAAGGCAATTTCATCAATCGTCTTGATGATTTTTGAGATGTTCTGACTCGAGTCGTTAATTTCCGCCATGGCGGTCACCATATTTTGCATCTGATGGTTGCCTTTTTCCGCCACGAGTTTTGCGTTGTCTGCCAGAGTATTCGCTTGTCCGGAGTGCTCGGCATTGGTATTGGTCTGAGCCGCCAGTTCGTTGAGCGACGAGGAGATTTCCTCCAGAGAACTGGCGGACTCGGTTGCCCCCTGGGAAAGGGCCTGGCTGGCATCGGAGATCTCATTGGCCGCAGAAGAGATCTGGGTACTGGCGGTCTGCACCTGGCCCAAGCTGTCGTTAAGGCTGTTGACCATTTTTTGCAGTGCCAGGCCGAGTTGATCCTCCGCTGAAGCCAGCTTGACCTCCACATCGAGATTGCCCTCAGCGATCTGTTCCGCTGCCGCCGCATTTTGCGACAGACTTTCAGCCATGTCATTCAAGGCCTGTGTCATCTGGCCGATTTCATCGCGTTGCTCAATGGCCAGACGTTCACTGAAATCACCGTGAGCGATTTTATTTGCCAGGCCGATACCGGCAATGATCGGTTTGGTCAGGTTGCGAACAATAATAAATGTCGCAATGATTCCCGCACCGATAGACACAATGACCAGTGTAATAATAATTGTTACCGCCCGCTGGTTGTCCTGTTGCAGCTGCGGGCCAAGTGTATCCTGCTCTGCTTTAATATCCAGTTTGACCTGTTCAATCATCTGGGCGATTTCGGGACCGATGACGTCGAGTTTTTCATGGATGAGGGTGTTGCGTTCGTTGATGATCGTAACCACTTCGGTAAATGCTTGCTGGTAGCTTGCCTGGCCACGGGTGACCTTATCAAGAAGCTCGCGACGCCGGGGATTTTGCAGCTCTCGATCCAGTTCTTTCAACATGCTGGTCATTGCGGAAAATTCTTTGACAACGCGTTCAAACTCGCTTTGCTCATTGGTGTCCAGAAATTCTTCAGCATAAAAACTGGCTAACAGAAAGTGACGCAATGCCATGGCCGCTGCATAGGCTGCAATCATGTCATTGTCCTGTTTGGCGGAAGTCAGGATCGTTGTCAGGTTCTGTTCAATCGCGGGACCCTGGATATCCATGACGTTGTGTATCAGGTTATTGCGCTTTTGAATGTGTTGGACAACCGCCAGAAAAGTCTTGTTGTAGCTTTGCAGTTCCTCGTCAATCCGGTCGATCAGCTGGGCACGCTGTGGTGCGTGGATTTCCTCCTGGGCGGTTTTCATGAATTCAGAGGTTTTTTGCCAGTAGTCTTCATATTCGGAAAAATCTTTTTCACTGGCCGTCATAATAAAATCTTTGACGTTCATGCGAACCATCAACAGGTTGGCCTGAACGCGGCCGGCGAGGTTGGTATCACGCGCCATGGTTCGATATTTTTTAAAACCAAGGGATGATGTGTCGAGGGTAAAATAGGAGATGCCGCCGACAATGATAAGCAAAACAAGAATAACACCAAAGCCGACGGAAAGTTTCTTAGCGAGATTGAGATCTTTGAACATGGTTTTCCTCCACAGAGCACTGCCAAGGGGGCTGTTATTATGTATTCTCATTGGGATCAGCACCTAATATTTTTTTGAAAATAATTAAACATTGCTCCAGAATGGCTTTTTGTCAAATTAGAATGTTTTATGTCTAATGCGTTGCGATTTTGAGTCTTGAAGTACCAATCTTGCCATTTGGGTGCTCAGCTAAAACGGACGCAGCCTCTTTGTTGCTGGGATGATCTTGTTAAGCTTCTTTAGGGGCACTGTTCTTTTTATCGTTGCCGTGAAATTTTTCTTGACGTATTTGACTATTTGGCTAATATGCCAAATAGTCAAATACGGAAAAGGAAGGGACTATGGATCAGATTAAAAAAGAGCGCCTTGAAGTGCGGGCACGGATTCTCAAAGCTCTGGCGCATCCGACCCGGTTGTTTATTGTTGATCAACTTGAGCAGCAAGAGCGCAGTGTCAACGAGCTGACCGCCATGATTGGCGTGGATGTATCCACAGTGTCCAAGCATCTGTCGCAACTCAAACAGGTTGGCATTATCCGTGATGAGAAGCGGGGGAATCAGGTCTTTTATCGCCTGGCTGTCCCTTGTGTCATGAACTTTTTCGATTGTGTCGAAGCGGTCATCGAAGAGCAGCATCTGCGTCATGTGCAGATGCTGGCTGGTGGTCGCCATGAATAAGAGAGCACCGAGAACTGTGCGAAGGAGCTAGGAACCGCCATGCAGTGGAATCGTGAATGGAAATCAGTCGCCCTGATCCTCGGGGTCTTTATCGCCTGTTACTACGTGCCGGTTGAAGCGATCAGTGCCTCGTTGTGGCCGACCAGCCCGTTGTGGGAAGCCCTGTATCTGGTGCGCTGGTATGCTCAGGAACACGTCTTACTGTGCCTGATGCCGGCCTTTCTGATTGCCGGCGCCGTCGGCGTGTTTGTCAGTCAGGCGTCGGTGATGAAATATCTCGGCCCCAAAGCCAATAAGATTCTGGCATACGGAGTGGCGTCGGTGTCGGGAACCGTGCTGGCCGTGTGCTCCTGCACGATTCTGCCGCTGTTTGCCGGGATTTATCGCATGGGGGCCGGGCTGGGACCGGCCAGTGCCTTTCTCTATTCGGGACCGGCGATCAATATCCTTGCCATTGTTCTCACTGCCTCGGTATTGGGACCGGAGATGGGGATTGCCCGGGCCGTCGGCGCCGTGGTTTTCAGTCTGGTGATCGGTCTGTTGATGCACCTGTTTTTCCGCCGTGAAGAGATGGAGAAGGTCGCTGCAGCCGCGGCCATGCCGGAGCCGGAAGTCGCACGTCCATTGTGGCAGGTGGGCGTGTATTTCGCCAGTATGGTCGGCATCCTGGTGTTTGCCAACTGGGGAAAACCGCAGCAGATGGAAGGAGTGTGGGCGGCGATCTGGACGGATAAATGGTTGATCGTCGGCGGCTTTGCCCTGCTGCTCAGTCAATGTCTGGTGTGGTGGTTCCGCGTCAAAAGCAGTGCCGTCATGGGGGCGGGCATCCCGGTGGTGTTTCTCGCCATCCTGTTTCCCGAGCAACCCGTGATTGCTTTTGTTGCCGGGCTGCTCGGCTTGAGTCTGATTCTCAACACCCGCACCGATAATGACGAGCTGCAGGAGTGGTTCGACACGTCGTGGGATTTTGCCAAAAAGATTTTACCGCTGCTGTTTTACGGCGTGCTGATTGCCGGAGCTCTGCTTGGTCGTCCCGACCATGAAGGATTGATCCCGTCAAGCTGGATCGCCTCGCTGGTCGGTGGCAACGGACTGATGGCCAATGCCATGGCCTCGGTTCTGGGGGCATTTATGTATTTTGCCACCCTGACCGAAGTGCCGATTCTCCAGGGGCTGATCGGCGCCGGAATGGGCAAGGGCCCGGCGTTGGCATTATTGTTGGCCGGCCCGGCGCTGTCGTTGCCCAATATGCTGGTGATTCGCAGTATTATGGGCACCAAGAAAACGGTGGTGTTTGTCTGTCTGGTGATTGTCATGGCGACGTTGAGTGGTTTGCTTTACGGGGCCATCGCTTAACCTCGAATTTTCGTAATCTATTTAAGTGGAAGAATAACCTGTGAAGGAGAAGAGCATGGTGACACTACAAATTTTAGGAACAGGCTGCAAAAAATGTACGGAACTGGCAAACAATGCCGAGCAGGCCGCAACAGAATTGGGACTGGACTATCGCCTTGAAAAAGTCACCGATCTTAACCAGTTTGTGACCTTCGGTTGTATGACGACACCGGGGCTGGTGATCAACGGTCAACTGGTCAGCCAGGGGAAGGTGCTCAAGGTGGATCAGATCAGCGCTTTATTGAACAACTAGATTCAACCTGCCAACGTCCCGGTAGGGACATTGTGATCACGCTGAGGCCACTGCGACTGCAGTGGCTTTTTGCGTTTGCTCCATAAAAAGACTGGTATGCAATTTGCTCTTTTTTTAAGAACACAAGCGGATGTTGAGGTGTTCCAAAAGAGGGCAGTTTGGCCAGTTTGTTGAAATTACACCATGTTTTTCCGTAGGAAACGACCAAATCCAGCGTTTAAGATCGTCGATCCGGTTGCAAGGGTAAAACAACAGGGGCAGAGGCTGCGCCATCTCAAAGCAAGATGTTCCAAATGGGAACAGTTGAAACGGCGATCAGGGAGATAAGCAATGTCACAACCCATCATGGCAATTGTTAACGAGATTGTTTCCAGAGGAGAACAATTTCTGGAGGTGAAGGAATATCAGCGTGCCCTGCCGTGCTTTATTGAGTCTGCCCGCCTGTGCCGGCAGGTCAGTCAAGATGCTTATGTGCGGCAGATGACGATTGTTGCCAGTCTGTATTTTGAACTGAGCCGGATTGAAGAATGTCTCGGTGTCTATCGCACGCTTTATGACGGTTTTGCCGCGGAGCAGAACCTGGCTGCACAGGCCAGGGTCCTGAACAATATGGGCCTCATCTACCGGAGGAGTGGTCAGCATGATGCTGCTTTGGCCCACTATCAACGTGCCCGTGAGCTGTTCGAAATTCTCGACGATGTGTATCACATCGCGGAACAATTTGAAAATATCGGTACGGTTTATCGTGACAAGCAGGATTATCTGCTTGGCCTGAAAAACTATCATGATGCGCTGAAGCTGTTTACGTTATTAAACAATCGCGGCAAAATTGCCGATTTACATAGTAACGTTGCCGATCTTACGGCCATTCAGGGGAATACCGATGCCGCCCTGCAATGGTATCAGGCGGCGCTGGAACTCTATGAAGGCCTCAATGATGGGGAGAGACGCCAATCTATCGTGCAACATGTTGAAAAATTGCGAGCTGCTGCCGGGTAACACCGGCGAAACGAAGTGCAAGGTTACGAGGCGGCGAATCGTGCTGCCGGGAGTGATCGACATGATGACACAGCCGACACAACTGATTGAACGCATCGTCAAGCGGGAACTGGAGATGTTTTTGACCATGCCCGCCCGCTATCAACGCCTCTGTCAAGAGGATCCTGAAAGCTTCCGCGAGCACCGTCGAGCACGTTTTGTCTGTTGGTCGTTGCGCACTTTGACCAGCTATGTGCATGACCTGGATACGTCCCACCGTGCCGGCATCAATCTGATGACGGTGAAATACGCCCACATGGAACAATTGATTCCCCGCCACAAGGATCAGGTGCTCATTGATGCCCTGGTCGCCGCCTTCTGTCGTTGGGAGGAGGAGTGTCTGCAACGCTATCCCCATTTTATGACTCAGGGGCAGGCGCCCTTCGTCGATGGCGAGTCGCAACTGATTCCTTTTGAAATCACACTACGTGGAGAACTGGAGAGCTATTCGCTACAGACCCTGACGTTGCTGTGGCGTGATGTCCAACGGTTGCAACATCAGGGCGAAAATCTGTCGGAGAAAACCTATCAGTATCTTATTCAGCAATGGGGGCTCGACAGCATTGAGCATCTCGAAGCATTCATGGCACGCCATCCGGACCATATGGCAAAAAAAGTGACTGACGGCAAAAAAGAGATGCAACGCCTCAACGCCTGACAACACTGATGTTACTCCACAACTCATCCCATCAAAGGAGCGTTTCTTGCCTTGCCTGAACGGCAGGATGCTGCAACCACGCGAAATTTTATCCTCAATGTGTTTACGTGAGAGATTAATGTGTTAGCTGTCGCTCACATTTGACATTGTCTTATAGATATGTTTGATTTGTCGCAGAGGTGTGTTCCCTGAAAGTTATATTTATGGGAGCCATGCTTGGAGCGGTCAGACAAACATCTCTGCCCGTTCTCAATCGGTTTTTTTTAAAACCGTCTCTTTTCGGTCTGGACTGAGGTCCGGCTGTCTATGCAACTGCCTTTTGCTTTCTATGGTCAAAGGTAGGGACAACGCAACAATACAATCGTACCTGGTCGTGCTGGCTTTTTCTATCGTCTTGCGGGAGTTGTGTCTCGTTGAAGGTCGTTTCGACCGGGAGTCATTTAATAACTGCCGTTATGGGCTGGCCGTTATGGCCGTTCGTTTCAAATGAGCTTCGGGGAGAAAGTCATGAGTCATTATGTTGATGAGCAGGACGCCCACGAAAAACAGCAGCTCGCTGAAAAACTGAAAAAAGCCGAGAAAGAAGCGCGCCGCAAGGCCGTGGCCGAGCGTAAACGCTTTACCGGTCTGCAGATTCGGCCGACAGCATCCATTTACGATGATGCTGAGCGCAAGGAACCCGGCGAAGACAACTGGGTTGGCTTCGGATTTGACCTGCATCCGCAAGTGACTTTCATGTCCACGGCGGTGCTGGTGGCGTTTATACTGCTTACCATCATGTTTCGTGAACAGGCCGCCGAGTTGTTCAGCTCGACCATGGCTTTTATCACCACAACCTTTGGCTGGTTTCTTGTCCTGGCCGCGAACATCTTTATTCTCGCGGCCTTGTTTTTTGCTTTTGGGCCCTTCGGTCATATCCGTATCGGCGGCAACAAGGCCAAACCGGAATTTACCACCGGCGCCTGGTTTGCCATGCTGCTCAGTGCCGGCATGGGCATTGGTCTGATGTTCTGGAGCGTCGGCGAACCCATGTACCATTTCGGCTCGCCATCGCCGATGTTTTCAGGGGTCGAAGGCGGTAGCCCGGAAGCGGCCCAGGCCGCCATGGGCATCACCTATTTTCATTGGGGCCTCCACCCCTGGGCCATCTATACCATTGTCGGTCTGGGGCTGGCTTTTTTTGCCTATAACCGCGGACTGCCGCTGACCATTCGCTCGATTTTTTATCCCATTCTCGGCAACCGCATCTACGGTTTCTGGGGCAACTTTATCGATACCCTTTCCGTCCTTGCCACCCTCATGGGGCTGGCTACTTCGCTCGGTCTCGGGGTCAAACAGGTCAACGCCGGGTTGAACTTTCTGTTTGGTCTTAATGTCAGTGTCACCACGCAAGTTATTCTGATTGCCGTGATCACCGGGTTTGCCACTCTGTCGGTGGTGTCGGGTCTTGATGGCGGGGTTAAGCGGCTCAGTGAGTGCAATATGGGACTGGCCGCCCTGCTGATGCTGTTTGTACTGATTGCCGGGCCTACGGTGTTTATTCTCAGCGGGTTTACCCAGAATCTGGGCTTTTATCTGAGGGAATTGCCTGAACTCAGCCTGTGGACCGAGACCTTTCGCCAGACCAACTGGCAGGGCTCGTGGACGGTGTTTTACTGGGCGTGGTGGATTTCCTGGTCACCGTTTGTCGGCATGTTTATCGCCCGTATCTCCAAAGGGCGCACCGTGCGTGAGTTCGTGCTGGGAGTGATGCTGATTCCGACTCTGCTGTCTTTTGTGTGGATGTCGGTGTTTGGTGGTGCCGCCATTGAGCTACAGAGCACGGGCGTGGCGGATATTATGGGCGCGGTCAAAGCGGATGTGGCGACGGCCATGTTTGTTATGTTTGAGCAGTTTCCCATGACCCATGTCCTGTCGTTTGTCGGTATCGTCCTGGTGACGGTGTTCTTTGTGACCTCCTCGGACTCCGGATCACTCGTTGTGGATCACCTGACCTCTGGCGGTAAACTCGATTCGCCGGTGCCGCAGCGGGTGTTCTGGGCGGTGATGGAGGGCGTGGTTGCCTCTGTGCTGCTGATCGGTGGCGGACTGGTGACCCTGCAAACGGCTGCGGTGAGTACCGGCCTGCCGTTTGCCATCATATTGTTGTTGATTATTTATGCACTCTACATCGGCTTTTCCCAGGAGCTGTTTGTCGAGAACGCCGTCAAAAAACGCTTAAAACGCGTCGAAGAAGATCATCGCCTGTCCATGGCCATTGAACTGGCCAACAGTGACGAGGAGTAGTCCGGCGTCAGTGTATTGCAGGGGAAATAAGCGGTTTGCGTGTTTACCCGCCAACCGACATTTTTTCTGGAGAAAGAGTTCGGGTTTTTCCCGAGTTAACTTGCATCCGTAAACAGGTTTGCACCTGGTGACGACGGATTCAGGTTCAAACATGGGGCGGCACCCTGCCAGGGTGTTCCGACCCCGTCCCGCAGAGACCTCGTCAAGAACATCACCCCGTGTGATTGCTTCATAGAGATCTCGTCACTTGAGCAACGTCGATCACGATAGATCCGTCGTGATTGGTTGCGGGTTGCTCTGTCCGAACAACAAGACAAAATACATGGCTTTTGGGGCTGTCCGGTGCCGTCAGTTGTGCTGTGGAAGAGGTGTGCCTTTTTCCACGGTGTTGCTGACGTTGGCAATGCGGGGATTGGTCTGCCACGAGCCGCGAAAGGTTGACGCAATGGAACAAACGAAGGTCCGGGTGGAGAATTTGTATAAAATTTTCGGCCCCCAACCCAAAAAAGTGATGTCTCTGGTTGAACAGGGACTGACGAAAGAAGAGATTTTTGAGCGCACCGGTGCCACTGTCGGGGTGCAGAATACCAGCTTTCACATCAATCGTGGAGAGATTTTTGTCATCATGGGATTGTCCGGTTCGGGCAAGTCGACCATGGTGCGCATGCTCAACCGGCTGATTGAACCGACCAGCGGCAGAATCTGGATTGATGACGAGGAATTGACGGCCATGAATCAGGAGCAACTGATTCAGACCCGGCGACGCAAGATGAGCATGGTGTTTCAATCCTTTGCCCTCATGCCCCATCTGACGGTACTCGACAATGCCGCGCTGGGACTGGAGATCTCCGGAACGGACAAAAAGGAGCGGCGCGAGCGAGCCATGGCCGCCCTGGAGCAGGTCGGTCTCGAAGCCTGGCATGCCAGCCTGCCGTCGGAATTGTCCGGCGGGATGCAGCAGCGAGTTGGTCTGGCACGTGGTCTGGCGGTTGATCCGGATATTTTGCTGATGGATGAGGCGTTTTCCGCTCTGGATCCGCTGATCCGTACCGAAATGCAGGATGAGCTGCTCAATCTGCAGGCCAAGTCGCAACGCACCATCGTCTTTATCTCTCACGACCTCGATGAAGCCATGCGCATCGGTGATCGTATCGCCATCATGGAAGGGGGCAATGTCGTGCAGGTCGGCACGCCGGAGGAAATTCTCCAGCAACCGGCCAACGCCTATGTCCAGGCCTTTTTCCGCGGTGTCGATCCGACCAATATTCTCAAAGCCGAAGATATTGCCCGCGATACCCAGGTGACGGTCATCCGCCACACCGGTGAAGGACCGCGCGCGGCCCTGCAACGCCTGATCAGCCACGACCGCGAATACGGCTATGTGCTGGATGCCCAGCGTCATTTGCTCGGCGTGGTGTCCACGGAATCCCTCAAAGATCTGATCGAAAACAACCCCGAGTCAAAACGGCTCGACGAGGCGTTTCTTGATGGGGTCGATCCCGGCCGGGCGGAAGATTCCATGCAGGAAATTCTTCCCGAGGTGGTGAATCGTTCCTGGCCGTTGCCCATCGTGCGTGATGACGGTCGCTATCTGGGCGTCATCTCCAAAAACCAGTTTTTACGGACGTTACAACGCAATCACAATGAAGACGCACAGGATGGCGTGACTTGCGAAACGCAAGCTGACGTGACGAAAGGCGGTGATCAGTGATGCAGTGGCTTGATTTTGAGGACCAACTGATTCCCCTCGACGAATGGGTGCAGGACGGTGTGCGCTGGCTGGCCATGAATTACCGCGATATTTTTCAGGCCATCAAGGTGCCGATTGAAAAAGCGCTGGAAGGGTTTGACTGGCTGTTCAACAGTTTGCCGCCCATTGTGGTGATTATGCTGCTGGCTGTGTTGGCCTGGCGCTATGCCGGTAAGCGGGTGACGGTTTTCACGGTCAGCAGTCTGTTGTTGATCGGCTTTCTCGGCCAGTGGGAAGCGACCATGACCACGTTGTCGATGGTCGTCTGTTCCGTGTTGTTCTGTAGCCTGGTCGGCGTGCCGCTGGGGATTCTTGCCGGGCGCAGCGACCGTTTTGAAATGTTTCTGCGTCCGTGTTTGGATGCCATGCAGACCACCCCGGCGTTCGTCTATCTGGTGCCGGTGGTCATGTTGTTCAGTATCGGCCCGGTTTCAGGAATTCTGGCCACCATCGTGTTTGCCATGCCGCCGATTATCCGTCTGACCAATCTCGGCATTCGCCAGGTGCATCCTGAACTGGTGGAAGCGGCCATCGCTTTTGGTTCAACGCCGTGGCAGGTGTTACGTAAGGTGCAATTTCCCCTGGCGCTGCCGTCGATTATGGCCGGTTTGAACCAGACCATCATGATGGCGCTGTCCATGGTGGTGATCGCCGCCATGATCGGTGCCGGAGGCCTTGGTGATCCGGTGGTGCAGGGACTCAACACCCTGGAGATCGGTCTGGCTACCATTGGCGGCCTGTCGATTGTTCTGCTCGCAATGATTCTTGACCGCATCACCCAAGGGATCGGTCGCAAATAACGAGAGCCCTTTGCAAAGGGCTCGTGACGTCCATGGATGGGCGATCAAAAGAGTCGGATTGCAAACCAATCCGGCGACTCAAGTCACGAAAGGGAGAAAGAAAATGAGATGTTTTTTGATGCTGTTGTTGATGTGTACTCTGGCGGCGCCGGTTGTGGCGGCGGATGCGCAGTTGCCGGGTAAAGGTGTGACGGTTAAACCGGCTCGCGCGACCTGGAACACCGGGTATTTTCAGGAGGCTCTGGTCAGTGAGGGCCTCAAGGAGCTGGGCTACAAGGTCAAGCGTCCCAAGGAGTTGCAGAACCCGATTTTTTATCAGTCCGTCGCCTTTGGTGATGTGGATTACTGGACCAACGGCTGGTTCCCCAACCACGACGGCCAGTTGCCGCCGGATTTTTACAAGATGGCCAGTAAGGTCGGTTATGTGGCCAAAGCCGGTGGCCTGCAAGGGTATCTGGTATCCAAGAAGTTTGCCGACAAATACAATATTAAATCCCTGGATGACTTCAAGCGCCCGGAAGTCATGAAAGCGTTTGATGCCAATGGCGACGGTAAAGCCGACCTCACCGCCTGCCCACCGGGCTGGGGCTGCGAGACGGTGATCAGTCACCATTTTGATGTGTATGACCTTGATCCGTATATCAATCAGATCAAGGCGTCCTATTCGGCGAGCATGGCGGATGTCCTCGCCCGCAATGATGCCGGTAAGCCGGTCTTCTTTTACACCTGGGCGCCGAACTGGACCATTTTTAAGCTGAAACCGGGTAAAGATGTGGTGTGGATCAACGTGCCCAAGATCATGCCCAAGGATTCCCAGAAAGCCGGGGTGGATCGCATGACCGTGAGTGGTATTGAAGGAGCGGTTTCCGATCCGGTCAAGCTCGGTTTTGTTGTCAGCGACATTCAGGTCGTCGCCAACAACACCTTCCTTAAAGAGAATACGGCGGCAGCCAAATTTCTTGAGGTGTTTACCCTGCCTCTGGCGGATATCAACGAGCAGAACACCCGCATGCAAAATGGCGAAAATTCGCGTAAAGACATTCAGCGCCATGTCGAGGAATGGATTAAGAAAAATCAGACCACCTGGAACGGCTGGCTCGAACAGGCCCGTCAGGCGGCAATGTAATTCGTGTATAGGGAGATGATGGGGAGACCTGTCTGGTCTCCGTGTTGAGGCTTTCACTGTTGAAAGCCCTGTAATGGAAGGAGTAACAGAATGAAGTGGATGAAAACCCTGCTGGGAGGCACCGGGTTGCTGGTAATGCTGACCGTGCTGGCTGGACCGGCCATGGCCGTTGAGCAGGAGGATTATGACGCCTTGTTGAATGAAGTGCGCCAACTGCGCAGCCAAGTGCAACAGATGGCAACCATGGAACAGCGCCTGCAACAACTCGAAACTCTGTTGACGTCGCAACAACAGGCGCCTGCCGCAACAACACCTGTTGTGGCCAGTGACGAGAGCAAAGCCACGGTGAAAGAAGTGGTGGAAGAGGTGTTTTCTGAACGCCAGCCGATTCATTTCGGTGGAGCCATGCGCATCAACTATGGTTCGAAAGACTGGGATGAGACCCGCGACGAAAAATACGGCGATGCCGGATTTGATGTGTTTCGCGTCAACGCCGATGGCGCCATCAACGATTGGATTCTGTCGGCCGAATACCGTTTTTATTCCTATATGAACACGGTGCACCATGGTTATGTCGGCTACAATGTCACTGACCAGTGGCAGATCCAGGCCGGTATCCACCAGGTGCCGTTCGGTCTGCAGCCTTACGCGTCGCACAACTTCTGGTTCAGCGGTGCCTACTATGTCGGCCTTGAGGATGACTACGACATGGGTGTCAAAGCCCTGTACAGTGATGGTCCTTTGAGCCTGGCTCTGGCATTCTACAAAAACGATGAGCTGGCCAGCGCCTCTAATGCCGACCGCTACTCCATCGATGTTAACAGCAGTGCCACCGGCGGCTATGCCGGTGCTCAGGCTGACGGCAACGAGGAGACCAATCAGTTCAATGCCCGCCTGGCGTACCATTTCGATCACGGTGATGCCGGTAACACCGAACTGGGTGTTTCCGGTCAATGGGGCCAGCTCTACAATAACATTACCGACGATACCGGCGATCACTGGGCCGGTGCCGTTCACCTCAACGGCAACTATGGTCCGGTGAATGTGCAACTGGAGTATGCCTCTTACGAGTACGATCCGGAGAATCCTCTGGGCATGGATGACGATATTATCACCATGGGGGCCTTTGCCTGCTCTTGGGGGGCTCCGGCACAGGCGGATATTTATATCGCCAACGTGGCGTACACCATTCCTACGGACGGCCTGTCATGGCTCGACAGTATTACTCTGTATTCCGATAATACCCTGATTGAGCCGGATGCCGACAACCAGCCGACCATTTGGCAGAATGTGGTTGGTGCCATGTTTGCCAGTGGCCCGGTTTATACCTACCTCGATGTGATCTCCGGAGAGAATATGATTTTCAGTAACGGGAACATGGTGGATGAAACGGACGGCAATAACGATGAGCGCACCACCCGGGTTAACCTCAATATCGGTTATTACTGGTAAGCTCTGATCTGTGAAAGAAAAAATCCTCGCCTTTGCGGCGGGGATTTTTTTTGCCTTTTTGCCGATTGCGTGAGGAAAACACGCATTTTCTTATTCGGAAAAGCGTATACGCAATATCGCGCTTGTCCCGCCGTGGCAATTTGTGCTCTTATTAAAAAAGAAGCGAAGAATAAGGGTGTTAACGCGTTTTTTATGGGGTTGTGCTAATCCCGAAACGTCGCAACACCAATAGGAAGGAACAGATCGATATGGGCGTGAGTGTCAGCGCAAAGCAGGACCTGATGACAGCGAGTGAACGACTCAACCGCGCGTTGCAGACGGGCCATTTAAGCCAGGTTGCCGCCAACTCGTGGCGACGTTGTTTGCAACTCAATGTCGATCCCTCCCGGCATGTGCGGGTGGATATGGGCGCCCGTGAGCTGCAAAAGCGGATTGAGGCCCACCAGGATCTGGTCACCGTGGCCACGCCGACCATGGAGAATATCTACAACTTTGTCAACGATTCCGGCTTTCAGGTGGTGTTGTCCGATAATCACGGTTACCTGCTCAAAGTGCTGGGCGAGCGCAAGGCCCCGTGCCCGTCAACGCTGGCGCGGTTGTTCCCCGGAGCCAACTGGAATGAATCGTTGCGCGGTACCAACGCCATCGGCACCTGCCTGGTGGAGCAGAAACCGCTGAAAATTCATGCTGCCGAGCATTTTTTTGAAGAGAATCACACCCTGACCTGCAGTGCCGCGCCGATCTTTTCACCGGAAGGGGAATTGATTGCCGTGCTTAACCTCAGCGGCGATCATCGTTATGCCAACGATCTGACCCTGGGGATGGTGGTGGCCGGAGCCAATGCGATTGAAAACCAGTTGCAACTGCATCGCGTCAATACCAAGCTGTATGCCTCCTACAAATATTCCGACACCATCATTCAGTCCATGTCCGAAGGGCTGGTGATTGTCGATCCCGCTGGAGAGATTACCAAAATCAACCAGGTCGGAGCGCGGATTCTCGGCGTCAGTGCCCTTGACGCTATCGGTAGCCATATCAGTGAACTGTTCGGTGAAGAGGCGCCGGTTCTTGACCTGCTGCGCACCGGTATTGCCTATGAAAACAAGGAAGTGACCCTGGATGGCGGTCAGCGCACCTTTTATTGTTCGGCCACGTTGCTGCGCGATGATTATGGCAGGATGATCGGGGCGGTGTCGGTTTTGCGGCCGCGCCATGCCAACAAACGGCAGCGGTTGGCCGCCGTCACGCAACAGGCGCGTTATTGTTTTGACGACATGATCGGCAACAGCGAGGCCATGCAAAAGACCCGGCGCATGGCACAGAGGGCCTCGCGCAGTCTGTCCACGGTTCTGATTCAAGGCGAGAGCGGCACCGGCAAGGAGTTGATCGCCCAAGGGATTCACAACGCCGGCTCACGCTATGACCAGCCGTTTGTTGCGGTCAACTGTGCTGCCATCACCGAGACGTTGCTGGAGAGTGAACTGTTCGGCTACGAAGAAGGCTCGTTTACCGGGGCCAAGAAGGGCGGTCAACCCGGCAAGGTGGAGATGGCCAACGGCGGTACGCTGTTCCTCGACGAGATCGGCGACATGCCGCTGCAGATGCAGGTCAAGCTGCTGCGTATGTTGCAGGAGCGGCGCATCTGTCGCGTCGGTTCGAGTGAAGAGATCGGCATTGATGTGCGGATTATCGCCGCGACCCATCAGAATCTCAAGCACGCGGTGCAGGAGGGGCTGTTTCGTAAGGATTTGTATTACCGCCTCAATGTGCTGCCTATTACCATCCCGCCATTGCGCGAGCGGATGGCGGACTTGCCGGCGTTGGCGCGTTTTCTGGTTGAAAAGCTCAGTGAGCGTTTCGGCACAGGACCGATGGCCGTCAGCAGCCCGTTTCTGCGCGCCTGTCAGGCCTATGATTGGCCGGGCAATATTCGCGAGCTGGAAAACGTTATCGAGCGCGCCATGAACATGGTGGATGATGAAGAGGCTTTGACGGTGGAGATGCTTGATCTTGATCCGGTGGAACTGGCTCCTGAGCGTGCCGTCACGGATCAGGTGCGACCGCTCAAAGAGGTGGAGATGGACATGGTGGTGCGCGCGCTGGAAATGTCGCGCGGTAACATTGTTCATGCTTCGTCGCTGCTGGGGATCAGTCGCAATACCATTTATCGTAAAATCAAGGAATACGATATTGTGATTTGATGCGGTATGTTCAGAAACCACATGATCATAACATCACAGTCAAGGTCGTCGGGTCTTGTCCCGGCAGCCGACAGACTTTTAGCCGGCCGCTCAAAAGGACGCAAGAACCGGCTGAATTTCTCCTGAACCTGGATCCACCGACCATGCGTCTGTTTCCGTTTTGCTTCACCCCTCCGGCCTGTCTCCCTTTAACTCGGCAAATCCCGTAACGCATCATCTACTGGCGTAAAATGTTGATAACAGGCTTACGCCGCACTCTATTTCTTCCTGGCAGCTTTTTAATCGGATGGGCGGTACCCATGCATGAGTCTGTTCTTGACCGGTGTGAATGGATGACGTTGCGATGAGCGCGTTGTAAAACTCAGAGGGGTTTGTCTGCCGTTGAGTCGCCAAGGGTCGGCGGGTGGGGTATGATAGGGAAAACATCCACCACAAGGAGGACATGATGGACAGGGTTGATGTGGTGACCGCTTTTATCCGCAGTCACGGCAAGATTCTTTTATTGCGGCGCAGCCGGAAAGTCGGCAGCTACCACGGTTGCTGGGCCGGGGTCAGTGGTTATCTGGAACAGGAGACCCCTTTACAGCAGGCGTTGACCGAGATTCGCGAAGAAACCGGCTTGCTGGCCGATCAGGTCGCTTTGCAGGTTGAAGCAGAGGTGTTGGAGGTCAAGGATCTCGATCTCAACCGTTGTTGGCGGGTGCATCCGTTTTTGTTTGAGTTGCGCGATGATGCGGCCGATATCCAGATCGACTGGGAGCATGAGCGTTACCAGTGGCTGCCCCCGGCCAGCATGAAGGAGCTTGAGACCGTGCCGTTGCTGATTGAAGCCTATCAACGGTGCATCGGGGGTGGTGATGGCGTGTGAACCGTTTGCGGACTTTCTGCAACGCTTCAAGGAGGATCGTCGGCATGGCGCCAGTGAACTGGCCCGTCAGGCTTTGACGTGGCTGGGAGAGTCCGTGGGTGAAACGGCGCGACTCGATGAATCCGGACGCCGGGAGCTGTTGGATCAGGTCGGGCAATTGTGCGCGGCGCGGCCGAGCATGAGTGTGGTTGGCCATCTGCTGCTGCGCTGGCGGAAACGTCTTGAAGTTCTGGGCGACGCTGCAGAGGCTTCAGGCGCGCTCGTGGCTGAAGCAGAGCAGCTGTCGGCACTTTCCCGCCAAGCCGTTGATGGGTGTGTTCGCCATGCGCGCCGGCTTATTGCGCCGGGACAGACGCTGCTCACTCACAGTTGCAGTTCCACCCTGATGCGACTGTTTTCCACTCTGCGTGAAACGGGCTGCCATATTGTGGTCTGTGAATCGCGACCTCTGTACGAAGGAGTCGGCGTGGTGCGTCAACTGCATGATTGGGCGATCCCCTGCACCTTGATCACCGATGCCCAGGCCGGTCTTTATACGGCCCGGGCGGATCTGGTTGTGGTCGGCGCAGACAGCCTGCTCAGCGATGGCCGGGTGGTGAACAAAGTGGGCACGCGGCTGCTGGCCCTGGCCGCGCACCGTGACCATTGTCCGTTTTATGTGGTGACGGAATCGTTCAAACAGCGACCGCCGTCCGCCGGTGAGGTGATTCTCGAGCAGATGGGTGCCGCAGAGCTGGGGCATGATCTGCCCGATGATCTGATGGCCAACACCTATTTCGATATCACCGAAGTCGATCTGATCAGCGCCTGGGTCGATGAACGCGACGTGCATCGTCAATTCAGCCCGGTGGTGTGGTGAGGTTGATTCTCCGCTATTTTTGCCGATCGAGATCGACGATCCAGTGTTGGGCCGTGGCGCGCACCAGTTCGCGTTCCTCAGGGTCAAAGACGCGCGCCTCAAACGTGAGCTGTCGTTCCTGGCGTTCCACCAGCTGTGCCCGAATGATGAAAAAATCCATGCTCGGCACAATCGGGCGACGATATTTCAGCGTGAGATGGCGGGTGTAATTGGGCGGCGCCACCAGCATACTCAGCGGACCGATGGTGTTGTCGACGGCTGTGGCGATCATGCCGCCTTGCACCGAACCGTAGGGGGTGAGGTGATCATTCAAAACGGGAAAGCGGATTTCCAGACAGCCGGAATCGCCATCAAAGCGCAGCACTTCGCCACGGGTGACATCGAGGACGGGAGGGGGAATCTGCAAGGGAAGATTGAGATCTTTGAGGTGGTCGTCAAGTAACTGGGCCAGGTCAATGGGGTGTGATGAGGTCATAATGGTTCCTGCCGATGCCGCTATGAGGTTACGAAGTGCGTTGTTCTTGAGCGGGAAATAGGGTAGAGTGCTTGCTGCTTATTCGTCTCTTGTTTTGGTCGTGAAAGGAACAAAAAACATGCAAATTGTCATTGATCCAGAAAAATGTATCGCATCCGGGGAGTGTGTCGCCGTGTGCCCGCAAAATGCCATTTCCATTCAAGACGGAGTTGCTGTTGTTGATGACAGCCTGTGTGATTACGATGGCATCTGTATTCCGGCCTGTCCTCAGGGGGCGATCAGCTTTTCCGAATAAACCGTGACATCTGTGTTTGTTTTTTTCAACAGCGCTTTTTCCGTTAAGGAAAAGTGCTGTTTGTCGTTTGAGGCGTTCTGCTCCTCAGTTAACCGCTGTGCGCAGTAAAACGGTCGCGCACGGCTTCAGCAACCGTGGTGGGTTTCTTGGTCGTATGATCCACCGGACACCACCAGGTCAGGGCTTTGGCGACGATCTTGCCGTCCTGCTCGCGGCGGATTTCGGTGTGGCGTTCAAAGCGCCGCCGCTCGGCTTTGCCGACCCAGGTGCGGGCAATCAGTTTGTCCCCGGCAAACACCTGACGCAGATAGTCAATCTCATGGCGGGTAACCATCCAGAGTAAACCGGCCTTCTCGTCCTGCGTGGCGGCATGATTCCAATGGGCAGTGGCCACATCCTGAACCCAGCGCAGATACACAATATTATTTACATGGCCCATGAGGTCGATATCTTCAGGCTGTATTGTTAAAGCCATCTCGTATGGTGGAACGCTCTGTGTCACGGTGGTTCTTCTCCTTCGACGAATTCAATCACTTTGAGGCGGCGTGAGTATAGCATTTTGGGGCCTGGGCGTGAACAGATGTTCGGTGTGGCGTGTGCTATTGAAGTTTTTGCAAAAAGCCACCCGTTGCTTTTGCGCGCCATCCAAGGCTCTATTATGTGCGATTTATAATTTTAATCTTTTTTTCAAGTATGATAAAGATAGCGAATATCCGGCGTTGTAGACATCAAAAGAGGGGCGAAATCACACAATGCGCTATTTGCTGACATGGCTACTTTGCAGCTTTCTGGTCCTGGTTGCGGGATGCGATCCCCGTGAGCATCCGGATGTGAGACGTGAGCAAAAGGACGAGCTGCTGGTTTATAGCGGCATGACCATGATTAAGCCACTGCTCGAACTGGCTAAAATCATGGAACGCGAACACGACTGTCTTGTTCGGGTGACCTATGGCGGCACCGGGCATATCGCCAAGTCGGTGCGCGTCAATCAAGTCGGGGATATCTTTTTTCCCGGAGAAAATTCGTATATCCAGGCGCTTCAGGATGAGGGGTTGGTGACGGATGTGGCCACCGTCGGAGTGAATCAGGCGGCGCTGTTTGTGCAACGCGGCAATCCGTTGCATATCAAAGCCGCTTTGCCCGAGCTGGCGGATCCGGGCTATCATGTGGTGCTTGGCAATGAGTGCTCCGGTGCCATTGGCCGCGAGACGAAAATCATGCTGACCAAGGCCGGGATCTATGATGATGTGATCGAAAATGTCCTTTACATGGCGACGGATTCGAAAGGGCTGGCCCAGGCCATCCGTCATCAGGACGCCGATCTGGTGATCAATTGGAAAGCGGTGGCTTTTCTGCCGGAAAATAAATATGTGATGGAGGTCTTGGAACTCCCGGAAGCCGTTGCTGAAAAGCATCCGCTGCAGATGGCATTACTGAGCTATTCGCGCCATGTCGGCCTGGCACGCGCCTTTCTCGACCTGGCCTGTTCTGAGCGCGGCCAGAAAATCTTTCATCACTATGGATTTGCAGACGGATCATGAAGCGTTTTTTTGAAAATGTGTGCAGTCAGATCCTGTTACTGCTCATTTTGGCGATCCTGACCGTGTTCGGCCTGCATTTGGGGCACCGATATCTCGAGGCCCGACAAACCTACCTCAATGAACTCGTGGTCAACGAGCACGTTAAAGTTGAGATTTCCCACCTGTTGCAAAAAAAATTATTGGCGATCAATACCGGTCTGCAGGATTTGACCCATGCCAATTCACAAACTGAAATCGTCCAGGTCACCAATCGGTTGAAACATCTGCAGGAGCAGATTTTTTCTTTTCTCCACGTTATTGAGGAGGGGGGCGTCGCGCAAGAGGAGTATCCGGTCAACTTCGGTGCCGAGGAGAGTGTGCATCGGCAGCTGCGTTATACCAACTATGCGCCTGACCGGATCAACATCGAGGCGCTGGAATTACGGGCCAAGATGGTGGAGTTGGCCGAGATGGTTCAGTCCTTCAGGCAACTGGCCGAACACCTGGTTGTTGTGCTGGAATTCCGTGATCCGATGATGACGGCAGACACTATTCGCCGGGTCAGTTTTCAATACAAAGCGATTCGTCCTTTTTTCAGCCGTATTCTTGAAAATGCCAACCGGCTTCATTTTGCCAGTCAGAAAGAGGCCAACCGCCTGCTGGAATACAATCAGCGCTTCAGTGAGACGTATCGGCGGGCGGAATTATTGTCCATTGTCCTCTCGGTCGCGCTGTTGCTGGTCATGGGCGGTGTCATCCTTTATCGCAGTCGGCGGATTTTTTCCGAGCGGCAGCGTTATCAGCAGGAACTGGCAACCATCAATGAAAATCTTGAAACCATGGTGCAGTCGCGGACCCGTCAGTTGGAGCAGGAAGTCAGCGAGCGGCGCAAAACCGAGGTGCAACTCTCTGAGCAGGCGCGTTTTCTCACCACGACAATTGAATCCCTCGACCATCCCTTTCTGGTGATCAGTGTTGCCGATTCCAAAGTGGTGATGGCCAATTCCGCGGCGCGTGATCTGTGTGACGATTGGCACCATCCCACCTGTTATGCCCGCACACAGCGTCTGAAAGAGAGCTGTGTCAGTGGCTCCCCCTGTACACTGGAACGGGTGAAAGCCGAAAAACAACCGGTGACGATCGACTATGTCCATCCAAACGCCGAGGGTGAGACGATCTATGTCGAGGTGCATGGCTATCCGATCTTTAACGAGTGTGGGGAATTAGTTCATATGATTGAGTATTCCCTCGATGTGACGGAGCACAAGCTGGCCCAGCAGCAGTTGCAGGAAGCCAAGGATCAATTGGAGGTGCGCGTTGACGAGCGCACCGCTGAGCTGAAAAAAGCACAGAAAGTTCTTGCTTCGCGCGAACGCCATTTCCGCCGTTTGATCGAGAATGTGACCGACATCATCACGATTGTCGATGCGGACGGGATTGTCGGCTACACCAGCCCGGCGGCGGAGAAGCTGTTTGGCCGGTCAGCCGACGACATGGTGGGGCACGATATTCGCGAGTTTGTTGTTCAGGACGATCTGCGCCATATTGATCTGCCGACATTGCATCAGCAGTTCGGGGCGACAACTCCGGTGGAATATCGGGTCTATGACTATGCCGGACAGATTCAGGTGCTTGAATCGTTTATCGAACGATTTGAGAATGAACGCGGCATGGCGCAGTTTATCCTCTGTTCGCGCCTGATTACCCAACGTAAAAAAGCCGAGGAAGAAAACCGGGTCTTGAGCATGGTCGTGGCTCAGAACCCGAGCAGTGTGGTCATCACCGATGTCCATGGCCAGATCGAGTACGTGAATCCCTATTTCGAGCAAGCGACGGGCTACCGCTTTGAGGAGGTGGTCGGCAAAAATCCGCGCGTCCTCAATGCGGGAAAAACCCCGAAGCAGGTTTTTACCCAGATGTGGCAGACGATCCTTGACGGCCGAGTCTGGCAGGGGGAGTTTATCAATCGCAAGAAAGACGGCACGTTGTACGATGAGAGCGTCCTGGTGTCGCCGATCAAAAACGATCAGGGCGAGATCAGCCATTTTGTCGCCCTGAAAGAAAACATTACCGAATTGAAAAAAGCCCGCCAGCAGGCGGAAGAAGCCAATCGGGCCAAGTCGGACTTTCTGTCGCGGATGAGTCATGAATTGCGCACGCCGCTTAATGCCATCAACGGCTTTTCCCAGCTGATGTTGTCGAGTCGCAAGAATCCGCTCAATGACAAACATCGCGCCATGGTGGAACAGATCGACGGTGCCGGAAAACATCTGCTTGAATTGATCAATGAAGTCCTTGACCTGGCCCGGATCGAAGCGGGCAAGCTGTCGTTATCGGTTGAGGCCGTTGATCCCTGCCACATTGTCGAGGAATGCCTGCCGTTATTGCATAGCCTTGCCGAGCAACATCAGGTCACTTTTCACAGTCGTTGTTTTAAACAGACGTTTCCGCTGGTGATGGCCGATTACACCCGTACCAAACAGGTACTGGTCAACCTGCTGTCCAATGCGGCAAAATACAATCGACCCGGTGGTGACGTGACCATTGATGTTCAGGTGAATGAACCGACGGGATTTCTCTGTTTCCGGGTGATTGATACTGGTTTGGGCATCGCTGAGGATATGCAGAACCAGTTGTTTGTGCCCTTCGCCCGTCTGTCACAGGATTCCGAGAATATCGAGGGCACCGGAATCGGCATGACCATCACCAAACAACTGGTTGAAGCCATGGGCGGTCAGATCGATTTTGAAAGCCGTTACGGCGAAGGCAGTACCTTCTGGTTTACCCTGCCGTTAGCCGAAGAAACCGTCGAGGAAACCGTGCTTCCGGCAGCGTCATCGGTGATTGCCTCTAGCCGTGATCACGCTGTGGATCGTTCGGCCAAGGTGTTGTATATCGAAGACAATCCCGGTAATCTCAGCCTGATGACCAGCTTTTTTGAAGAGTGGGACAGGGCGGAGCTGCTGTGTTGTCCTGATGGCGAAAGCGGTATTGCCCTGGCCGGGGAGCAGCTCCCGGCGGTGATTCTGCTTGACCTCAACCTGCCGGGAATCAATGGTTTTGAGGTGTTTCAACGGTTACGCCGGGATGAACAAACCGCCCGAATCCCGATCATTGCCATCAGTGCCGATGCCATGAAACAAACCTTGCGCCGTGCCGGTGAGTTGGGTTTTGATGGGTTTCTCGCCAAACCGGTGGATTTTGAACAGATGAAATTTTTGCTCGAAGACCTGTTGGAGAGGCACCCATGACGCCGCTGATGTCGCTAGCCGAATCAAAGATTCTCATTGTCGATGATAATCCCGCCAATGTGGCCCTTCTCGAAGCGATTCTCGAAGAAGATGATTATCAGCAGCTGTTTACCACCACGGATCCGCGGGAGGTGGTGGCGTTGTATCACGAACACCGGTTTGACCTGATCCTGCTTGATATTCGCATGCCGTGGCTGAGTGGTTTTGAGGTGATGGCGTTATTGGCTGAGGCCATTGGCGAGGATTATGTGCCGGTGATTGTCCTGACCGCGCAAACGGATACTGAAACCCGAAGACAGGCGCTGGACTCCGGCGCCAAAGACTTCCTCACCAAGCCGTTCGCCGCCTGGGAGGTGTTGTTGCGCATCCGCAATTGTCTGGAAACGCGCATGTACTATACGCGTCAGGTGCTGCGGGCCGAGACTCTGGAGAAAGAGGTGCGCCAGCGTACCGAAGAGATTCGCCAGACCCAGTTGGAGATTGTCCGCCGACTTGGCGTGGCCGGAGAATTTCGCGACAATGAAACCGGCGCCCATGTCGAACGGATCAGCCATTTTTCCAGTCTGCTGGCCCGGCTGCACGGCCAGGAGTCGGATTATACCACCATGCTGTTTTATGCCAGCACCATGCACGATGTCGGTAAAATCGGCATTCGTGATGATGTGTTACTCAAGCCGGGGCGGCTGACGGAGGAGGAGCGACTGGAGATCAACCGTCATCCGGTAATCGGCAGTCAGATAATCGGCGACCATCCTTCTGAACTGATGACCATGGCGTGGGAAACGACCCGTTTCCATCATGAAAAATGGGATGGCAGCGGTTATCCGCATGGACTGGCCGGAGAGGAGATTCCCCTCTGTGCCCGGATTGTTGCGGTCTGTGACGTGTTTGATGCCCTGATCAGTCGGCGTCCCTACAAAGAGGCCTGGTCCGTTGACGATGCCGCAGCCGAGATTCATCAGCAGGCCGGGCGTCATTTTGATCCTGAGTTGGTGGCCCTGTTTATCGCTCACCTCGATCAGTTTATTACCATTCATCAGCGCTTTGCCGATGAAGACTGATGGTGTCGCTTAGCCGATTGTCAATCGGTTGCGCCCGTTTTTTTTACTGGTGTAAAGCAGGCGGTCGGCGCGTTTGAGGAGACTGTCCAGCGTGTCATCGTTTTGTACCAGGGTGCCGCCGAGAGAGACGGTGACCGACAGCTTGTTTTTCCCCCACTTCAGATAAGACTGTTCCACCAGCATGCGCAGGCGTTCGCCGAAGGTCAGCAGGTTTTCTCCGTTGATGTTGCGGATCAGGGCGATAAATTCCTCCCCGCCCCAGCGGCCGTAAATATCAAAGGCCCGGGCATTATCAATCAGTGTTTTCGACAGAAATTTCAACACCTCATCACCGGCATCATGACCGTAGGTGTCATTGATCTGTTTAAAGTGGTCGATATCGAAAAAATAGACGGCAAAGGGCAGCTGGGTGCGACGAAATTCGGCAAGGTTCTTTTCGAGTTGGGATTCAATGTAACGGCGATTGGCCAGTTGGGTCAGCTTGTCAACCAACGCCAGCTGTTCAAGTTCTTTAACGCGTAGCTCATTGGCGCGATGGTTGGAGATATCGGTAAACAGCTCGACGGCACCGATCACCTTGCCCGTTTCATCGGTCAATGGGGAGATGCGCACGGACACCGGGACCCGGTGGCCCTTCTTATGATGGAGATAAACCTGAGCGGCGCGAGGTTCCTGGTCGGCGATCGTCGAGGCCAGGGGACAATGCCCCAGGCACAGATTGATGCCGGACCCATCAACATGGGTGAGAATGTCGTCACTGCAACTTGAGCCGATCACCTCCTCGGCTTTGAATCCGGTAATGCGTTCCGCGGCCTTGTTCCAGAACGTGATGGTCCGGTTGTGGTCGACGAAATAGAGACCGTCGTACAGTTCATCCAGAATGGTGCGGAAATTTTTTTCGTCGAGCGTGCCCATGCGTCTGTCCTGAGTCCTCTGTGAAAAGCGGGAAGCTGTATTCATTGAGAACATTTCTTAGATAAGTAATGTTAGCAATTTGTGACAATTTACTACTTTTTTTGTTTGAATTAAAAGCGATTTTTACGTTGGCGCAAGTTACTGAACACATCAACCGCCGAGGCCTGCTCCATTTTCAGCGCCCGCAGCAAGCCCTTTTCCTCACAGCGCAGAAATGGATTACACAGCAATTCTTCGGCCAGACTTACCGGCAGAGTCGGCTTACCGTGACTGCGCAAATAGTGCACCCGGGACAGTTTGTCATGGACGGTGGCCGAACCGGGTTCAATGCTGGCAGCAAAACGGTAGTTGTCCTCCGTGTATTCGTGGCCGCAGTACAGGCGGGTTGTTTCCGGCAGCACAGCAATCTTTTGCAGGCTGCGGTAGAGCTGTTCCATGGTGCCTTCAAACACCCGCCCGCAGCCACCGCTGAACAGGGTATCGCCGCAAAAAAGTGCTTCACTCTCGGGAAGGTAGTAGCAGCAATCGCCACGGGTGTGGCCGGGCGTATGCATCACCTGCAGCGGCCACGGCAGACCGGGCAGGACACTGTCTTCCTGCAGCAGGCGGTCAACGCCGGCAATGCGTTCATCACCACCGGCAATATGGCAGCCGGTCTCGCGCTTGAGGATCAGGTTGCCGCCGCAGTGATCCTGGTGCATGTGGGTGTTGAGAACCAGGGACAGGGAGCGGTCGTGCTGTTGCAGATAGGTGAGTACCGGCTCGGCTTCGCCGGGATCAATGGCAATGGTGGTGTCACCGTCGCTGATCATATAGATGTAGTTATCATCATGGGCCTGAAGCAAGGTGATCTCAACCATGGGCTCCTCCTTCCATTTAAAAGAACATCACCTTTCCAGAGTATAGTGACCGGCCCGAAATCTCAAGTAACGTCTTGTTATAACCCGTCGAGGTGTAATCGGGAGGCCCGTTCGACCGGATTGGCGGCGTGCGACGGGGGACTGGGAATGTCACTCTGCCAGAGCAGCGCGAGCAGAATCACTAAGCTGATCACAATGAATAAACGCATTGTTTCTCTCCTTCTTTCGATGAGGTGCTGTGGGCATGTTTAGAATGGGCGACAATGCCTCGAAGCAGATTCCGTTTAAGAAAAACAAAAAATCTGTTTGCAAAACAGATACAGAAAACTTAAAAATTGAGCAGTACAGTTTAAAAAGGAGAACCGGTTTATGGGCGAGGGTCCGTTTCGCTACCAGGATGTGGAAAACCATATTCGTTCAATGGCCAAACGCGGGACATTGACCGTCGGTCAGCGTCTGCCGTCACTGCGTCGGTTGAGTGGAATGCTGCGTATTTCCATTGCGACGGTCAATATGGCCTATCAGGAGTTGGAGCGTAAGGGACTGATTGAAGCACGCCAACGCTCCGGGTTTTTCTGGTGCGGGGAAAGATGCCAGTTGCCGCAACCGCAAGGGGAGGGCCGGGTGGATGATCAGCCCCGTGGCGTTTCACGTCCGGAGTTGATTCGTAACGTGCTCGATACCGTGGGCTGTTCGGATTTGCTGCCGTTCAGCGTCATCTGTCCGGATCTGTCGCTGTTGCCGGGCAAGGCGCTCAGCCGTCTGCTGCAACAGCAGATGCGCCAACAGGGCGATCTCATCCTGGGCTACAGTGAGATCAGTGGTGACCGTTGGCTGCGCCGGCAGATTGCCCGCTACGTGGCGGATATGGGCATTCAGGTTGATGCTGACGAGATTATCGTCACCTGTGGTGCCATGGAGGCCCTTTACCTGGCCTTGCGCAGTCTGACCCGCCCCGGCGACTCGGTGATCATTGCTTCGCCAACCTATCATTGCTTTCTGCAGTTGATTGAAAATTGCGGATTGCGCGCCATTGAACTGCCGTCTGACCCACAGCGCGGCGTTTCGCCTCAGCAGTTGGAAAAAGTGTTGCAACGTCAGCCGGTGAGCGCCTGTATTCTGTGCGGCAATTTTAACAATCCGGACGGCAGTCAGCTCAGTGATTCTGCCAAGCAGCAGATTGTCGAACTGCTGGCCCGGCATCAGGTTCCGCTGGTCGAGGATGATGTGGCGGGGGATCTTTACTTTGGCGAGCAGCGCCCCTCGACGTTTAAGAGTTATGATCGCCATAACCAGGTGTTGCATTGCAACTCCTTCTCCAAAAGCCTGGCCCCGGGGTTCCGGGTGGGCTGGCTGCTGCCAGCACGATACTATGATCGGGCATTGGAAATGAAATACACCACCAACGTATCCTGTGCCACGCCCACTCAGCGTGCTGTGGCGGCGTATCTCGATGCAGGCTACCAGACCCGACATCTGCGTCGGTTGCGCCACAGCCTTGAAACCTCCATGCACGCCATGCTGCAGGCCCTGGGGCAGAGTTTTCCCGATGGTACACGGGTGACACGACCGGCCGGCGGCAGTGTGTTATGGCTGGAATTGCCACACCGCCTTGATGCGGTAGACTTTTTTCTGCGGGCCAAACAACAGGGCATTGCCGTGGCGCCGGGCCCGATTTTCACCACACAGGATTGTTATGGCCACTTTGTCCGTCTCAGCTACAGCGGCGTTTGGAACGACCGGCTGGCATGGGGCGTCGAGCGGTTGGGCCAGCTGGCCGGGGAGATGATGGATGAACAGTGATCCTCAACATGACAGTGAAACAACTGCACCCGCGGATCAGGCTGACGGCACCGTGCGTTGGCGCAGATGGCGCAAACGTGGGCTGGTTGTTGTCCTGCTTGCCGCCATGGTGGTGGCGCTGTTGCCCGAAGCGTTGCGTTTTGGCCTTGTGGCCTGGTTGGATCGCCAGCCGGGTCTGAGTGCGCGACTGAATGATATTGATCTCAATCCGTTTACCGGCCTGTTGCGGGTCGAAGGGCTGCAGGTGAGTCGCCACGGTGAAGATGTGCTGGTTGCCGGGCTCGCTGAAGTTCAAATGGCTTGGTGGCCGCTGTTTAAGCGGCGTGTTGATCTTCAGCAGGTGACGGTTCATGACATGGTGCTGCTGATCGAACAACTGCCTGAAACACCATTGACCATTGCCGGTCTGGCACTCACGGAACAAGATACCCTTGCCGAGGAAACCGCGCCACCGCCAACCGGTGCAGCCTGGGGGATCAGCACCGGTGTTATCACCTTTAGGCAGGTTGATGTGGTGTTGCGGAACCGTCATCAGGATACCCGGGTGCAGATTGATCATCTGAACAGTTCACCGTTGGTTTCCTGGCAGCCACAGCAGGCTGGAGCACTGGATGTCTCTCTCAATATTGCCGGGGGCACACTCACCTGTGTCGGGGAAAACCGTCCCTTTGCCAGCCCTGCTCGGACCGACCTGACCGTGAACGGACAGCACCTTGATCTTGAAACGGTCGCGCCACTGCTGAGCGCGCTGGGCTGGCGTCGAGCACGTGGCCGGCTTGACGGCAACCTGCACGTGCAGGCTGCCGCTGCCGTTGAGTCGCAACCGGGGCGCTTGAAAATTGACGGGCAGCTCAGCGGCCGCAACCTCTCCGCTGAGCATACGGCCGTGTGGCTCAAACAGCTTAATCTTTCCTGGCAGGGACAACTCGATATCCTGCTGGGCGAAAATCTGCAACTCGCCGGACAAAACCACCTCGACGTCGGTCCGGCCCAAATGGAGTTACAGCAGTCGGGTCTGGGGATAGCCGCTGGTCAACTGCTCTGGGAAGGGCCCCTGACACTGACCGAGCAGCTAGATGTCAAAGGTGCGCTGCAGATTGACGGCCTGACCGTGACGGATCTGGCGCGTGCGACAACGCTTGTTAACATCGGGCGTGGCCAGGTTGGCCCATTTGACTTCATCCCCCAACACCACCTGACTGTGGATGATGTGTCTCTGACGGAAATGACGCTGCTCGGGCGTGGTGCTGTGTCGGCCGCGCGACAGCCGCAGGTGGTTGCCGTTTCCCGGCTGGACGGGCACCAGCTCGATTGGCAACCACAACAGCACCTGTCCATCGAGCAGCTGCATGTGAGCGGACTTGTCGGTGACCTTATCCTGCTGCCGGGCGGCGCTGTTGAGGCACGGCAATGGCTGCCGCAGTCTCCCTTAACCCCTGCGTCGCAAGAGACTGCCGAGACGGATGAGGCTCCCGCATTGGCTGTGGTCATTGGATCGATCACCATCGATGGCAACAGTCAGCTTCTGCTTGAGGATAAGGCCGTAACACCTCCGGTTCGACTGCGTGGCGAGGATGTCCGTTTTCATCTTGGCGCTTTCGACAGCCGCCAAACAGATCTGCGCTCGCCGCTGTCGCTGGATGTGCGTCTGGATACGTATTCCCGCTTACAGATGCAGGGCGATATGGCGTTGTTTGCCCAGCCGCTGTCGTTGAATCTGACCAGTGAATTGAGCGAATTTCAACTCCCGTCCGTTTCAGCCTATGTTGAGCGCAGTATCGGCTATCGTCTCGAACAGGGCCAGCTGAATCTGCAACTGCAGGGACCTGTCGAGCAGGGCGTTGCCGCGTTGACCAGTCAGTTTCATCTCAAGCGGTTACAGTTGCGTCCGCTGACAGGGGACGATGAACGTGCGGTGGGCGAACGTCTCGGACTGCCGGTGAATATGGCTTTGTCGCTGTTGCGTGATCGCCGGGGGGATATTTCTTTGACGATTCCGGTGCGTGGTGATCTGAGCCGTCCTGATGTGGCGGTGGGATCCATTGTGCGTAAAGCCGTGGTCGGCGCGGTGAAGAACACTGTTGCAGTGACGCTGGCGCCGTTGGGCATTGTTGCCAAGGCCGGGCAGCTGGTGGGCATCGGGGGACACCTGACCTTCGAACCCATTGTGTTTGAACCCGGCAGCATGACACTTACGCCGGACAGTCTGGCCTATCTTGACCGGCTGAAAGATTTGTTGGAAAAGCGTCCGCAGCTGACGTTCTCTTTGTGTGGTCAGGTCAATGCGGCCGACCAGAAGGCGCTTCAGTCCGCGGATAGCGCCGCACGACAACGCCACAGTGAGGCCACGACTCTGGCTCCTTTAACCCCGGAACGGATTCAGCAGTTCGCTGGGCAGCGGGCCGAACAGGTTAAACAGCTGCTCCTTCAGGGGACGCTGGTGAAAAGTTCCCAGCTGTTGCTGTGCAATCCGCCGACCCAACTGAGTGATGGCCCTGCCTCGGTCATGGTTCGTCTGTAGCTCTTAGCGATGCCGAAGTGTCCTTTGTCATCCGTCCATGGCGCATCAGGCTGTTTTCCAGCACTCTGCGTAAAGAGGCGATGAATAGAGGCCGGCAATCACGTTGTCTTTTTCCCAGGGAGAGGTTTATCGACATTCGGCCGACAACTGCGTTAAGATTGAGCGCACACTTTTTAATCGTTAAGCGGCGAGCGTCTTCATGGGGAATGGCGCGGAGTATTTTTCCGGAGTGATCAGGATGATTTCTTTTTCCTCGACATGGATGTTGGTCATGATTCCGGCCATGATTCTTTTGACGACAGCCGTGCTCCTCGGCAGCCGACGGCATGGATCCCTGCGTCATCTGACCTGGCGCTGGAATCTATTGTTCATCATGGCGGCCTTGGGCTTTCTGTCATTCTACACCATGCAAACCTACCAGCAGCAGTTTTATCAACGCACTGAGCAAATTGAGCAGGAGTTCCTGCAACAGGCCCGCGGCCAGATTCGACAGCGGGCCTCATTTGTTCATGCCTTGATTCTTGATGAGAAACAACGCTCTGAACAGCAATTAAAAGACGATCTGCGTGAGACGGTGCTCCAGGCCGTTCATTTGGCTGAAACCCTGATTGAACGCTATCAGGCTCAGATGGACTCCGCTGAATTGACCCAGCTGGTGGTTGAAGCGTTACGTCCTTTGCGCTATCGCAATGGCCGCGGCTATCTGTTTGCCACCCGCCTCAACGGCACCGAACTGCTGTTTGCCGACCGCCCTGAATTCGAAGGGCGCAACATGGTTGATATGCAGGATCAGGACGGGGTGTATTATGTCCGGGAGATGATCCGTTTGTCGCGTCAGCAGGGTGAGGGGTTTGTCTCTTACCGGATCAGCAAGCCGGGAGTTTCCGGATGGGACCACAAAAAGATTGCCTTTATCCATTATGTGCCGGCACTTCAGGCGTTTATCGGCACCGGAGAATATCTGGAAAGTTTTGAAAAAGAGGTCCAACAAAACATCATCGACAAGTTGGATCGACTGGTAGGTGATGGGCCATTGAGTATCTTTGGCGCCAGCTATGATGGAACCTCACTGTTCGGCCCGGCCAAGGGGAAGAACGTCCTCAATGTTCAGGATCACAACGGGGTCTTTGTCGTGCGCGAGTTGATCCGTACGGCCAAGAACGGTGGTGGCTTTGTCCGCTACCGGATGCCGGATTCCCTCGGCGAAGGCCACTATGAAAAAATGAGTTATTGCCTGCCGCTGGACCTGTGGAATTGTTATGTCGGTGCCGGGATTGATTTGAGCTTTGTCGAACAGAATATCGCTCAATCCCGCGACGAGTTAATGGCATCGCTGCGGTTGCAAGTTGCCCAGGGGGCACTGTTTATCGTGGTGCTTGGCATGATTCTGTGGGCCATTGGCCAGCGATTATCCCGTTCGATCAAGGACAATGTCACCGTGCTTAATCGTGCCTTGGAAGCGGTGGCCGTTGATGGTCGTGAAGTTGAACTCGACGATGTCAAGTTTGATGAATTTCTTGCCATCGGTCAGGCCGCCAACCGCATGCTTGAACAACGGCGCATCGCTGAAGATGAACTCAACGATACCCGACTGCGTTTTCGTACCGCCCTGGAGCGTGCTCCCTTGCTGGTGGCTCTGGTTGATCCGCAGTGTAACATTCTGTTCAGCAACAGTATGTGGAACCAGGCGGTTCCCGTGGATGGAAGTGTCGCACAAGTGGACTCACGTTGGTTCAGCGAGGCCTCCTGGTTAAAATTCAACACCGCGTTTGACCAGATGGTCATAGGGGGGCTGCCGCAGGATCGTTTCGATATCTGCCTTAAAAATCATTGCGGAGAAAGCCATTATTACGACATGGCCCTGGCCACCATCAACACTGCCCAGGGGGAATGCGGCTCCATCCTGGTGATGGCCCGTGACATCACGGAGCGGCGTAAGGCGGAAGAACGGTTGACCTGGCTGGCCCACTACGATGCTCTGACCGGGCTGTCTAATCGCCATTATGCCAAAGAACAGTTGGAGCAATTGCTCGCCGTGGAGACGGGGGAATCTCAGTGGTTGTTGATGCTGGATATCAATCGTTTCAAGCGGATCAACGAGATCTACGGTCATGCCATGGGCGACTTTGTTCTTAAGGAACTGGCTCAGCGTCTGAAATCTCTGAATCCGCTTCCACTGATTTCAGCACGTTTGAGCAGTAATGAATTTATTATGGTGGTCAATCTGGACAGCACTGAAACGATTGCCGGTGCGGTTGAGCGGTTCAAAACCGTGTTGTGTGCCCCCTTGGATCATGGTGACCAGCGCTTGGTGGTGGATCTGCGGATCAGTGCTGTCGACTGTCGCCGGATTGACGATGTTGCCCAGCTGTTGCATCGTGCCGATGTGGCACTGCGAGAGGTGAAAGAGGGGCGCCATGCTCAGGGGTTCCTGTGCTACGACGAACGCCTTGATCAGATCTACCAGGAAAATGAATTGTTGGAAAAAGCTCTGCGATTGGCTTTGCAAAGCCCGGAGCAGTTTGAGTTGCATTTTCAACCGATCTGGACCTTGAGCCCCCCACGACTCAAAGGGTTTGAAGCCCTGGTGCGCTGGCAACATCCCACGTTCGGATTGATTTCACCGGGACGCTTTATTCCCCTGGCGGAACAACGTGCTCTGATTGTACCGCTTGGCCAGATTATTTTTAAACGGGCCTGCGAGACGCTGGCACAGTGGTTAAAGCGTTATCCGGCGGTGCAGCAGGGCCGGGTGCGTTTGTCGGTCAATATGGCCCCACAGCAATTTGTCACGGAAAATTTTATTGAAGAAATTGAGCTAACGTTACAGCAATGGCACGTGCCTCCCGAGATCTTGTGTATCGAAATTACCGAAACCAGCCTGATGGAAGACCCGGAACTGGCGATTCAGAGGATTCGTGCCCTCAAAGAGATGGGCATCGGTATTTCCATCGATGATTTCGGCACCGGCTATTCGTCCCTCAGTTATCTGCAGCAGTTTGATGTCGATATTATCAAGCTGGATCGGTCACTGGTGACCAATATTGCTGAAACCCATTCGGCCCAGCGGATTATCGATGCCGTGGTACGCCTTGGCCATGACCTGGACCTGACCATTGTGGCTGAGGGTGTGGAAACCTTTGAGCAGCTTCGTGAGCTGCGCATGCTGGATTGTGATGCGATTCAGGGGTATCTGACCGGCAAGCCCTGTGCGGTTGAAGGGGTGCATGACTGGCTCAGTGCGCCGGAGAAGTTTCCGCTATCGCGGCTGGATTAGCCGGTTGTGGTACCGGATTTCGTGCAATAAATTGCGTTGGACAATCGCATCCGATCACCCTAACGCATCTCCACGTGACGTGGGTTATTTGCAGTCGGGTGGAAAGCCTGCGCAGGTGCCTTGTAACTGCTGTTGCATCAATTCCAGGGCCTGCTCGTCAGATTCACAGTCCTGACTGACCCGGGCATTGATGGCCAGAGGCAGCAAACCGAGCATCATACTGCGCAGATTGCCGCAGCCTTCACCACCGCCGAGGCGCTCACGCAGTTGTTCACTGAGTCCTTTCCCGATGGGCAGGCCTACCAGACGGGCAAATCGTTTTTCAGCCTGCGAGCAGAGAGGTGACGGACTGCGGTGAAAGTGGACGGTGGCCGTGAGGATTTCCAGGGTGTCGGCTGTGGTGGTCAATTCGGTTTCAATGTCATGCAATCGGTCTTCAAGGTGGGCTTTGAGAATAAAGTCCCCTTGTTGGGGGTGTTGAGAAATCGAATAGCGCACTGTTCGTTGAAAATCGGTTTGTCGCGACACCGGTATGATCCTTGCTGAAAATGGGATGAGCTGGCGGAGCCTTCATCCAGAAAAAACACAACAACAGGACGACCACGGATCGTCCTGTTGTTGAATCATGAAATTATTGGGGGATTATTTACCCCATTTATCGCGAATCCGCTTGACCGCTTCTTCGACATTGTCCCGCTCACCAAAAGCGCTGAGGCGGAAATAGCCTTCGCCGCTCGGCCCGAAACCGCTGCCCGGCGTACCGACGACAAAGCATTCGTTGAGCAGCTTGTCAAAGAAATCCCAGCTGGTCATCCCTTCCGGCGTTTTCAGCCAGATATACGGGGCATTGACACCGCCGTAACAGGTGATGCCGGCTTCCTCAAGACCCTCGCGGATAATGCGGGCGTTCTCCATGTAAAAATCAATGATCTCTTTGACTTGGACCCAGCCTTCATCGGAGTAGACAGCGGCCGCGGCTTTCTGGACCGGATAGGACACACCGTTGAACTTGGTGCACTGGCGACGGTTCCACAGCTTGTTGAGCGAGACCTTTTCCCCGTCGGCGGTACTGGCCATCAGGTCGTGAGGAACGACGGTCAGGCCGCAGCGCACGCCGGTAAATCCGGCAGTTTTCGAGAAGCTGCGGAACTCGATAGCGCACTTTTTCGCGCCGTCGATCTCGTAAATGGAGTGCGGGATGTCCGGCTCGGTGATGAATGCCTCGTAGGCGGCATCAAACAGGATGACGGCGTTATTCTCCAGGGCATAGTCCACCCAGCTTTTCAGCACCTCTTTAGTGGCGACGGTACCGGTAGGGTTGTTGGGGAAGCACAGGTAGATGATATCGACTTTTTCACTGGGGAATGCCGGTGCAAAACCGTTTTCCTCGGTGCACGGCATATAGACGATACCATCGTAATAGCCTTTTTCGTTTGCCTTGCCGGTACGGCCCACCATGACGTTGGTGTCGTTGTACACCGGATAAACCGGGTCACCAATGGCCACCTTGCAGCTCAGATCGAAGATGTCGAGGATGTTGGCACTGTCGCATTTTGAGCCGTCGGAGATGAACACTTCTGACGTCTCAAGGTCAACGCCGAGGGGCTTGTAGGCTTTATCAATGATGGTTTGTGACAACCAGCTATAACCTTGCTCCGGGCCGTAGCCATGGAAAGAGGCGCCTTGGGCCAGATCGTCAACACCGTCATGGAACGCTTTGAGAACGGCGGGAACCAGAGGCTTGGTGACATCACCGATACCGAGTCGGATTACTTTATCGTTGGGATGGGCATCAACAAACGCTGAAACGCGGCGGCTGATTTCAGGAAACAGGTAACCCGCTTGAAGTTTAAGATAGTTGTCGTTTAAACGTGCCATGGAAACTCTTTTCCTCCTGGGGCGAAAGATGATTTTCAGTACCGGCCGCCCGACTGCCGGAACTGATCAGTCGTTATCCATTAATCGCTAAATTTTTCGCTGACCCACTGCCTGGCGTGATCGAAGTCACGGGAAAGCCCGCGCGACGTTTCACAGCCGGACAGCAGGATAAGGGTCAACATGCTCGCTATAATGAGCAGAACCACGCGAGACGGCATGATTATTTCAGATCAAGGACATCCTGCATGTCGTACATGCCGGGAGCCTGATCTTTGATCCACTGGCAGGCGCGTGCCGCCCCACGGGCGAACATTTCGCGGCTCATGGCGCGGTGGGTGATTTCAATCCGTTCGCCCATGCCGATAAAATAGACCGTGTGCTCACCGACAATATCGCCGCCACGCACCGTCTGCATGCCGATCTCCTCCTTGGTGCGCTCACCGCACATCCCTTCACGGTGGTAGTTGGCGACTTTGTTGTAGTCGCGGCCTAACGCATCGGCAACCACTTCGCCCATACGTACGGCGGTCCCGGAGGGGGAGTCCTTCTTTTTGTTGTGATGCAGTTCCACCACTTCAACATCAAAACCGTTACCGAGAATGTTGGCCGCTTCTTTGAGCAGTTTGAAGCAGGCGTTGACACCGACACTCATATTCGGCGCCAGCATGACGGCGATCGTTCCGGTGGTGTCGGCCAGCTGTTGGCGCTGGTCCGGAGTGAAACCGGTGGAGCCGATCACCATGTTGGTGTTCACTTTGGCGCAGACTTCGGCGTTGGCTAACGTCACGTCGGGAAACGTGAAGTCAATCAGGACGTCGACGGCTTGCAGCGAGGCTTCAAGCTGGTCGCTGATCCGCACATCCAGAGCACCACAGCCCGCCAGCAGACCGGCATCCTGGCCGACCATCGGATGACCGGGACGTTCAATCGCTGCGGCCAAGGTAATTCCTTCGGCTTCCGTCACCGCTTTGATCAGATGGCTGCCCATCCGTCCGGCAGCTCCTGTGACTGCAATTTTCAGCATAAAACTCTCTTTCGTAACGTTTGAATCGGGTGAATACAGCATATCCGGGGTCGCGGACGACTCCGGATATGCCAGATGAATCACTATGTGTTGTCCGCGGGGATTTACAGTAACCCGTAGCCTTGCATGACCGCCTTGAGTTTTTCCAGGCTGGCCGGTTGCAGGTCACACAACGGCTGGCGGATGGTCGGCTCGCATTTGCCGAGCAGGGAAACCGCCGTTTTCACCGGGACCGGGTTGGACTCAATGAACATGGCGTTGTGGATATCGAGCATCTTCAGGTGCATGGCGCGCGCATCGTCCCAGCGGCCTTCCTCAATTGCCGTGACCATGGCCTTGACTTCTTTCGGCATGATATTGGCGGTGACGGAGATGATCCCTTTGGCTCCACAGGCCATCAGCGGCAGGGTCAGGAAATCGTCGCCGGACAAAACATCGATTTTGTCACCGGCTTTGCTGATGATTTCACTGGCCTGGGTCACATCACCGGAAGCTTCCTTGATGGCGACGATGTTGTCGATCTCCGCCAGGCGGATGGTGGTGGCAGCCAGCATATTCATGCCGGTGCGGCCGGGAACATTGTAAAGAATCTGCGGCAGAGCCACTTCCGCGGCAATGGTTTTGTAGTGCTGGTAGAGGCCCTCCTGAGAGGGTTTGTTGTAATAGGGGCTGACCAGCAACAGACCGTCGGCACCCATCTCCTTGGCGTGGCGACTCAGTTCAATCGCTTCAGCCGTGGAGTTAGAGCCCGTCCCGGCAATAACCGGAACCCGACCATTGACCTGATCGATGCAGGCACGGATCACCAGATCGTGTTCCTCGTAGTTGAGGGTCGCTGATTCGCCGGTGGTGCCACAGGGCACAATGACGTCGGTGCCGTTTTCAATTTGAAATTCTACCAGCTCACGAAATTTGTCTTCATTGACAGAGCCATCGGTGTTGAACGGGGTGATGATGGCGACCATGGATCCTTTAAACATGTTGTCCTCCTCCAGACAAACTGAAATGCATAAATAAACAGGCGCAAAAACAACCTGATAACATAACTGACTGCTAAAGTAAAGTTACTCTGCCACAAGCGGCTGTGCGCTTTCAGCGCCGATCAGGGACGTTGTGGTTTCAGGTTGATGGGCGATGACAACGGACTTTCCAGCCGCTGATCGGCGAGGACAATCACCGTGCGCACGGCATAGCTGTACAGGGTGTCGTTGCTGACTTGAAAATCCTCATAAGCGGTCTCGACAACCGGAGTGTCATTGAGCGGCTGCGCGGCAAAGTAGTTGTCGCCACTGCGCCGGTAGATATTGTAGCCGACAATGGTCACCCCTTGGCGTGTTTCCTCCGCGGGCGCCCAGCTCAAGCGTACCTGCTTGTCGAGGGCTTCACCGCTGAGCTCCATCGGCGGGTAAGGGGCGCTGTAGCAGGGGCGGTGGATAAGAAGTTCCGCACCGGCATGGCCTTCCGTCGTAATCGGGACGATGCGGTAGCGGTAGCCGAGCTCTTCTTCCACGGCGCTGTCCCACAGATAGATCCGTTTACTGTTGCGGTTAGTGCTCTGGTAATACGCCAGATCCACCTGACGCAGCAAGTTTTTGGGCGGGCGGCATTCCGGGCAGCCCTTGGCCAGGTCGTAATCGGAACGGTAGACATCAAATCCCTTGAGATTGTCCAGAGCGCTGCCGTCCTGATTGGTGATTGGAATATTCCACGCCAGCAGCAGGGCGTTGCCTTTTTGATCCAGGGTGGCGTTGTTCACCGCTGAGGGCAGCGCTTTTTGCAGCGGTTTGACCGGGCCGACCTTGCCGCAGGCGGCAAGTGCGGTCAGGCACAGCACGACAATCAGACCGCGTAACAGCTTCATGAGTTCGTCTCCTGACGGGACTGACGGGCGCGGGCGATTTCTGATTCCACCGCGCTGCGTGCAGTGCCGCCGGTGGCGCGACGCGCATTCACCGATGCTTCCAGGGTGACGAAATTGTAGATGTCGTCTTCGATGGCATCGCTGAACTGCTTGAATTCATCGATGGTCAGTTCAGGAATGTCTTTGCCGTTTTCGATGCAGTAGCGCACGGTTTTACCGACAATTTCATGGGCGTTGCGGAACGGAATGCCCTTGGTCACACAGTAGTCGGCCACGTCGGTGGCGGTGGAGAAGCCGCGTGCCGCCGCAATGCGCATGTTGTCGGCTTTGACGTTCATTTCGGCGATCATGTCGGCAAAGATTTTCAGGCTGCCTTTGACCGTGTCGATGCTGTCGAACAGGGGTTCCTTGTCCTCCTGCATGTCCTTGTTGTAGGCCAGCGGCAGTGATTTCATCAGAGTAAGCAGGCTGATCAGGTTGCCGTAGACGCGGCCGGTTTTACCACGCACCAGTTCCGGCACATCGGGGTTTTTCTTCTGCGGCATGATCGAGCTTCCGGTGCAGAAGGCGTCGGTCAATTCGATGAAGTTAAAATCAGCGCTCGACCACAGAATCAGTTCTTCGCTCAGCCGTGACAGATGCATCATCAGGGTGGCGGATGCCGCGCAGAATTCCAGGGCAAAGTCACGGTCGGAGACGGAATCGAGACTGTTGCGGGTCACGCCGTCAAAACCGAGATCTTCGGCCACGGATTCGCGGTCGATGGGGAAGGTGGTTCCGGCCAGGGCTCCGGCGCCCAGCGGCAGCACATTCATCCGTTTCAAACAGTCACTCATGCGCCCCGTGTCGCGCAGGAACATTTCGTAATAGGCCAGCATGTGGTGGGCGAACAGCACCGGTTGCGCGGTCTGCAAATGGGTGTAGCCGGGCATGATGGTGTTAAGGTTGGCCTCGGCCTGGTCGAGCAGGGCGCCCTGCAGTTTGTCGAGATAAACGAGAACCTCTTTCATCTCGTCACGCAGGTAGAGGCGGATATCCACGGCCACCTGGTCATTGCGGGAACGGCCGGTGTGCAGCTTGCCGCCGACCGAACCGATGCGCTCAATCAGGCGGGCTTCAATATTCATGTGGATATCTTCCAGGGCCACGGAAAACTCGATGGTGCCCGCGTCCATATCGGCGAGAATGCCCTGCAACCCGGTACAGATCTGCTCGGCTTCTTCAACGGCGATGATGCCCTGACGACCGAGCATGCGGGCATGGGCCATGGACCCTTGAATGTCGTAGCGGTACATGCGCTGGTCAAAGTCGATGGAGGCGGTGAACTCCTCAACAAATTTATCCGTAGGCTGGGTGAAACGGCCTCCCCAGAGTTTTTCGCTCATCTGTGTGCTCCTTTATACATTGTCGGTTTCAACCGGACTGAAATTGATGCGTTGCCAGCCACCGGAGGTATCCGGGGCGAAAATGCTGTGTACCTTGAGCGGCATGCGCGTGGTGCGCGGGTCAAACTCATGGAACACCGGTAAGTTAAAATAATACAGACGGCTGTCGGCCCCAAAGCGTAAGCGGCACACCGGCAGGCCGCCGAAGGTATCGACGGAAAACTCGTCGAGCTTGCGTGGCACCATTTTGTGATTTTTGTGGATGATCACCGACGAATGACCGAATGTGTCCTGCGCTGAGGTTTGCGGCAGGCTGTCACGGGTGGCTTCGGCACTGTTGCAAAACACGGTGATGGTCTCACGTACGCCGGGGGCTGAGGCCAGATACTCGCCGTAAAAGCCATTGACCACATCGCGGAATGTAGCATGTTCCGGCTTGGGGTTGCATTCGAGAACCGCCAGAAAATCCAGATGTTGCCGGGTACTGAAAAACAGTTCATTGGCGTGTTGGATGACGGTGCTGATGTTCGATTGGTAAATGGTGCGGTAGATATAATCGAAACAGATCATCGCCATGAAGTTGAACCCGGTCGATTCACTGCGAAACAGCGGGAACACCTTGCCGTGGTACAGGTCGCGGTTGTCGAGGCTCTCTTCACCGGCAAACGGATGGCTTTTCGCCTGAAAAAATACCCGCATCCGCCGATCCGATTCCTTGACGACAATCGCCGCCCAGTTGACCCGTAACGCATCGATCTCACCGCTGGTGCGATCGGTCTCAAGGGCATCGAGCATTTCACGATTGTCCTCAGCATAGTGTTCGACCAGGCGGGTAAAGGCGTGAAGCGGCATGTGTTCCATGCCGAACATGGTGACGGTGTTGGCGCAAAACTGTTGATCGATGATCGCCAGGGCCTCGTCGAGATAGCCTACCGGCAGCGTGGCTTCCGGGAACAACAGAAAATGGAGTTTCTTCAGGTTGCCGGGCCCCGTGGCGGCATGATCGAGCACGGAACGCACCAAATGCCATTTTTGCGCACTGATCTGTTCCGGGTTGTCTTCCTGATCAAAGCGGATGTGGTTCGGCAGCTGACTGATCATGCAGTGGAGATGATGGCCGAGGGGGAAATCAAGCTGAACCGTTTTGTCAACGATGGTGAACATAGCGAATTCTACTGATTATCCAGGGGGCCGGCGCCGGGAAGCTCACAGTCCGCCATGTCGCCGGGCGGCTCGAGATGCGGCCAGGGCAGCTCCGGGTGCAGCAGAGCGAGAATATGGCGGCTGCCGGGGGGCACATCGAGGTCCGGGAGTTGCTCCGGGGCAAACCACACCGCTTCACTGAGCTCATCGGGATTGATGTGCAGCTCAAAAGTCTGCGGCGTGGCGCGGTAATAGAGGATGATGTAGTGGTCGCGTCGTTCTCCGACGGCGACGTGTTCGTAGACGTCGAGCAGGGCTTCGACAGAAACCTCCAGCCCGACCTCTTCCTGGACTTCCCGTTTCAATGCGGTGTGGATCGGCTCACCGTGATCAATCTTACCGCCCGGCATCACCCATTGACCGAAAAACGGCGGAATGCTGCGGCGGGTCAGCAGAACACGTTGTTGCGCGTCGATAATACAGGCGACAACCGAGGTTTTGATCTGTTTTTGTAACGGATAATCCATAAAACCAACACAAAAGATTGAAATAACAAGAAAAGCCGGGGTCGCAACGGACCCCGGCTCGCACGACACAGTGGTTACGCTTTTTTGTTCATCATGCTGCGAATACGCAGACGCAGCGCGTTGAGCTTGATAAAGCCCTCGGCATCGGCCTGGTTGTACACCTCATCCGCCTCGAAGGTGGCGAATTCGACGTTGAACAGGCTGTCGGTGTCGGACTTACGGCCAACAACACGGCAGTGACCTTTGTACAGTTTAACACGAGCCATACCGTTAACGGTTTTCTGGGTGTCGTCGATGAGCGCCTGCAGGGCTTCGCGCTCCGGAGCAAACCAGTAGCCGTTGTAGACCATTTCCGCATAGCGCGGGATCAGGGAGTCACGCAGGTGCATCACTTCGCGGTCCATGGTGATCGACTCGACACCGCGATGGGCTTCTTCGAGGATGGTGCCGCCCGGTGTTTCATAGACGCCACGGCTCTTCATGCCGACGTAACGGTTTTCCATCAGGTCAACACGGCCGATGCCGTGCTTGCCGCCCAACTCATTGAGCTTGGCCAGCAGGTTGGCCGGAGACAGTTGCTCGCCGTTGACGGCAATCGGGTCACCGTTTTTGAATTCGATCTCGACGAATTCCGGCTGGTCCGGAGCATCTTCGGGACGGGTGGTCAACACATACATCTCTTCCGGCGCTTCGGCCCAAGGATTTTCGAGAATATCGCCCTCAAAAGAGATGTGCAGCAGGTTGCGGTCACTGCTCCAGGGGAATTTTTTGCTGGTCGGCACGGGAATACCGTGTTTCTTGGCATATTCCTCCAGGGCGGTGCGGCTGTTGAGGTCCCACTCACGCCACGGGGCGATGACATGGATGCTCGGGTCAAAGTGGTAGTAGCCCAGCTCAAAACGCACCTGGTCGTTGCCTTTGCCGGTGGCACCGTGAGAGACGGCATCCGCCCCTTCGGCCAGGGCGATCTCCATCTGCTTTTTGGCGATCAGCGGCCGGGCGATGGAGGTGCCGAGGAAGTAGCGGCCTTCGTAGATGGCGTTGGCGCGGAACATGGGGAATACGAAGTCGCGGGTAAACTCTTCGCGCAGATCTTCAATAAAGCATTTACTGGCCCCGGTGTTCTTGGCTTTTTCGGGGATAAAATCCAGTTCTTCGCCCTGACCGAGGTCGGCCGAGAACGCAATCACTTCACAACCGTATTCCTCGACCAGCCATTTGAGGATGATAGAGGTGTCCAGGCCCCCGGAGTAGGCGAGGACCGCTTTTTTGACAGTGCCTTTTTTTTGCATGAGCGTCTCCTTGTGACACAAAACAGTGACGGTGGTGTTCACCGTCCGTGGAATTACACAACTGCACCTGGCGGTGCAGATTATACTTTAATGACCCGGGTGCGGGCCATCAGATCATGCAGACCGCGCTTGTCGGCACGGAATGCGACCATCAGGTAGCCGATACACAACAGTACCCCGGAGAAAAATTTGCCGATCACTTCGCGAACAAAGGCCTGGCCATAGCCCACCGGACCGCCGTCATTGTGGATCACTTTAACACGCAGGGCCATTTTGCCGGGTGTCTGGCCGTTGTAGCCGGTGAAAAAGACATAATAAGCAATGGACAGAACCATGCCCATGGCCAGCATCAACAGACCCACCGTGGGGTCCGCTTGCGTATTCATGGTGCCGCCGAGAAGCATCTGCATACCGAAACCCATGGCGAAACCGAGAATCTGCAACAGGACCGAGTCGATGATTGATGCCAGAACACGCAGCCAAAAGCCGGCCGGAACGTCGTCAACCGTCGGCACCGCCGTTGCCGAAGGCATGGGTGGTACCGGAGGGGTTGCTGCCGTTGGCGGCATGACCGGCGCGTCTGTCAGTAGTGGCTCCTCCTCGATGGCAAAATCCTGAGCTTCGAGGGTGAATTCCTGAGAGCATTGCGGACAGGTCACTTTGGCCGGTAACGGCGGCAGCTGGTCGTCGGCAATCTCTTTGCTGTACTGACAGTGCGGGCATTCAATGTTCATCGCTTACTCCTTGTTCATCAGGGTGGCCATGATCGCTTTCTGGACGTGGAGGCGGTTTTCCGCTTCATCAAACACCACCGAATGGGAACCTTCGATGACGTCATCGGTAATTTCTTCGCCGCGATGTGCCGGCAGACAGTGCAGCACCAGGCAGTCGCCGTCGGCGGCGTCAATCACTTCGGCATTGATCTGGAAGCCGACAAAATCTTTTTCGCGCTGCAGCTGTTCCTGCTCCTGACCCATGCTCGCCCACACATCGGTGTTCAGCACGTCGGCACCCCAGGCGGCCTGCAGCGGATCGTTGGTATAAACAATGTTGGCGCCCATCTTTTCGGCGCGCTCAATAACTTTCGCATCCGGCTCATAGCCTTTCGGCGTGGCGACGCGCAGTTCAAAACCGAGCACGGCCGCGGCATTGATCCATGAATGCGCCATGTTATTGCCGTCACCGATCCAGCAATACACCTGGTCTTTATAGTTGCCTTTGTGCTCCAGCACGGTGAACAGGTCGGCCATCACCTGACAGGGATGGTAACTGTCAGTGAGCGCATTAATCACCGGGACGTCGGCGTAACGGGCCAGTTCCTCAATGCCTTCCTGAGAGAAGGTGCGGATCATAATGCCGTCGACGTAGCGCGACATCACCCGCGCCGTATCCTTGATCGGCTCACCACGGCCCAGCTGGGTGTTGCTGGACGACAAAAACAGTGCGTGGCCGCCCAGCTGATACATGCCCACTTCAAAGGAGATGCGGGTGCGGGTGGAACTCTTCTCGAAAATCATTCCCAGAGTTTTTCCGGCCAGCAGAGGGTGGGCCATGCCCTGCTTCTGTTTATCTTTAAGCTCGGTGGTCAGCGCAAAAATGGCATCAAGCTCTGCAGCCGTCCAGTCGGTCAGACAGAGAAAATGGTTATTCACAATAACTCTCCTGTTTCAGGGCCGGTCAGCAAGCACCCGCCCGGTTGGTCAACCGGTTAACGGTTGTAATTGGGACGATCTCCCTCGTAATACTTGTACGGCGCATGGTACTTGCCGCGACTCGGTGCAAAATGATTCCAAATCAGGGCAGCAATCACCAGCGAAAGGATGATAATCGTTCCGATGATGGCTTCTCTGGATGGTTTCATTGACTCCTCACGTGGCTAAATGATTCTTCTCCTTAAACGCACTTGCCCTTGTTGCAACACAGCCTGCTAGGCGGTCGGAGTGATCTTTTCCATGACCTCGCCGAGAATCGCCATGGCCTGATCAATCTCCTCGCGGGTGACAATCAACGGCGGTACAAAGCGCAGTACGCTACCCGCGGTGCAGTTGATCAACAACCCTTTGGCCATGGCTTGTTTGACGATGTCCGCGCCGGGGATGTCCAGCTGCATGCCGAGAATCAGACCACGGCCGCGCACGGCTCCGGCAAAGGAAAACCGATTGCTCAACGCTTCGAGCTGCTCACGCAGGTAGCTGCCCATGGCCACGCAGTTATCGAGCACACCGTCATCGATCAGACAGCGCATGGCCGCCACGGCCGCACTGGTCATCAGCGGGTTGCCGCCAAAGGTGGAACCGTGGGTCCCGGGCACAAAGCTTGCCGCAACCTCTTCCTTGGCCACCATGGCGCCGATAGGCGGCCCACCGGCCAAGGCTTTAGCCAGGGTCATGATGTCCGGCGCGACGTCGTCGTGCTGATAGGCGAACAGGGTGCCGGTCCGGCCACAGCCGACCTGCACTTCGTCAAACACCAGTAACAGTCCCTGCTCATCACACAGTTGACGCACCGCCTTGAGGTAGCCCTCTGGAGGCACATTGACGCCGCCTTCGCCTTGAACCGGTTCGAGCATAACGGCGCAGGTGTTGGGGCTGATGGCGCTGCGCATGGCATCGATATCGCCGAACGGCACATACTTGAAGCCGGGTACCACCGGAGTAAAGCCTTTGCGCACCGCATCCTGGCCGGTAGCACTGATGGTGCCGATGGTACGACCGTGGAACGAGGCCAATGCGGTGATCACTTCAAAGCGGTTTTCACCGTGTTTTTCCGCGCTGTACTTACGCACCAGTTTCATGGCCGCTTCGTTGGCTTCGGCCCCGGAGTTACAGAAGAACACCCGGTCGCCGAAGGAGTGCTCGCAGAGGATCTCCGCTAACTCGATCTGACTCGGGATGTGGTAGTAGTTGGAGCAGTGAATCAGTGTGGCCGCCTGCTGTTGCAGGGCCGCCACCACCTTGGGATGACAGTGTCCCAGATTGTTGACCGCAACTCCGGCGAGAAAATCGAGATATTTCTTGCCATCGGCATCCCACAGCCAGCAGCCTTCGCCCTTGACGGCGACCAGCGGATAACGGCCATAGGTGGTGGCAATATGGTGATCACCGCGGGTGATCCAATCCTGTGATGTGCTCATCGTTTAAACCTCGCTACAGCGGTACCGATCCCTTTGTCGGTGAAAATTTCCAGCAGACAGGCATGTTCCATGCGGCCGTCGATGATATGGGCTTTTTTCACGCCCTCCATCACCGCGTCAACGCAGCAGGTGACTTTGGGGATCATGCCGCCGCCAATGGTGCCATCGTCTATTAAGCCGGGAACCTCGTCAATGTCAATGGTTGAAATCAATTCGCCCTGCTTATCCTTGACCCCTTCAATGTCGGTGAGCAGGATGAGCTTTTCCGCATGCAGGGCGCCGGCAACGCGACCGGCGACCAGATCGGCGTTGATATTGTAGGTTTCACCGTTAACGCCGACCCCCACCGGGGCGATGACCGGAATGAAGCTGCTCTCTTCCAGAGCGGTGAGCACCGCCGGATTGATCGCCGCCACTTCACCGACCATGCCGACATCGATGATCTCCGGGGTCAGGGTGTCGGGGTTGATGCGCTTCATCTCCAGCTTGCGGGCGGTGATCAGGTTGCCGTCCTTGCCGGACAGGCCGACCGCTTTGCCGCCGAAGTGATTGATGTTGCCGACGATTTCTTTGTTGACCTTGCCGCCGAGCACCATCTCAACCACGTTCATGGTCTCGTGGTCGGTGACGCGCATGCCTTGGACAAAGTCGGTCTCACGGCCCATCTCCTTGAGCACTTTACCGATTTGCGGTCCGCCGCCGTGAACGATGACCGGGTTGAGGCCTATCAGCTTGAGCAGAATGATATCGTTGGCAAAGCTCTCCTTGAGGTGTTCTTCGACCATGGCGTTGCCGCCGTATTTGATGACAATGGTTTTATTGTTGAAGCGCTGGATGTAGGGCAGGGCCTCCACCAGCACTTTGGCTTTATTGATTACTTCCTGCATAGTTCGGCCTTTCTCAATCCGTTAAAGGATAAAACGGGACAGATCTTCGTTGCCGACGATGTCGCCAAGGCTTTCCTGAACCTGAGCAACGTCAATGGTCAGGGTTTTTTCATTCATTTCCGGGGCGTCAAAGGAGATCTCTTCGAGCAGCTTCTCCATGATGGTGTGCAGACGCCGGGCGCCAATATTTTCCGTCTGCTCATTGACCTGCGCCGCGGTCCGGGCAATTTCGTGAATCGCTTCATCGGTAAAGCTCAGGGTGATGCTTTCCGTCGCCATCAGCGCCTGATACTGGTTGACCAGAGAATTCTTCGGCTCGGTGAGGATGCGGACAAATTCCTCTTCACCCAGATTATCCAGTTCGACGCGGATGGGGAAACGGCCCTGCAGCTCCGGGATCAGGTCCGACGGCTTGGCAACATGAAACGCTCCGGCGGCGACAAACAGGATGTGGTCGGTCTTGACCGCACCGTATTTGGTGTTCACCGTGCTGCCTTCGACGATGGGCAGAATATCGCGCTGCACGCCTTCGCGTGATACTTCCGGCCCCTGACCGCCGTCCTTACTGGCCACTTTATCGATCTCATCGATGAAAATAATACCACTTTGCTCGGTGAGTTCACGGGCCATCTGTTGGACGTTGTCCATGTCCACCAGTTTCTCCGCTTCCTGATCGATGAGGATCTGACGTGCCTCGCTGACCGCGATGCGGCGACGCTTGGTTTTTTTCGGGAACATGTTGCCGAACATCTCCTTGATGTTCAAACCCATATCCTCGGCCCCCGGCGGCGTCAACACTTCCATGGCCGGAATGGTGCTCTCCTCGGTTTCCAGTTCGACAAAGCGGTTGTCCAGCTCACCCATGCGCAGCAGACGGCGCAGTTTGTCACGGGTGGAACTGCCGCCTTGAGCTTCGTCGTCGCTGTCGAGGTTTTTACGCTCTCCCGGCAACAGCAGGTCGAGCAGCTTCTCCTCGGCACGTTCTTCAGCCTTGAGGCGCACTTTTTTCGCTTCCTGCTCGCGCACCATGATGATGGCCAGCTCGACCAGATCGCGTACCATACTTTCAACGTCGCGGCCGACATAGCCGACCTCGGTAAATTTGCTGGCCTCGACTTTGATAAACGGCGCTTGAGCCAGTTTGGCCAAGCGTCGGGCGATCTCGGTTTTACCGACACCGGTGGCGCCGATCATAATGATATTCTTCGGTGAAATTTCGTCGCGCAACTCCGCCGGGACCTGCTGGCGGCGCCAGCGGTTGCGCAGGGCGACGGCGACGGCGCGTTTGGCACCGCGCTGACCGATGATGTAACGGTCGAGTTCCGAGACAATTTCCCGCGGGGTAAAATTGGTCATGACAGTGTTTCCATACTGATCTGGTCGTTGGTGTAAATGCAAATCTCCGCGGCAATGGTCAGCGCCTGTTCGGCAATCTGCTGCGGCGTCATGTCGGTGTTGCGCAGCAGGGCGCGCGCCGCGGCCTGGGCATAGGCGCCGCCGGAACCGATGGCGGCAACACCGTCGTCACTTTCAATGACGTCGCCGACGCCTGAGATCACCAGCGTTTGCTCGTGGTCGGCGACCAGCAATAACGCCTCAAGACGGCGCAACACACGATCACTGCGCCAGTCTTTGGCCAGAGCCACGGCCGAACGGGCCAATTGGCCGCGAAACTCCTGCAGCTTGGCCTCAAACTTTTCAAACAGGGTAAAGGCGTCCGCCGTGCTGCCGGCAAAACCGGCAATGATTTGATCGTTATGCATGCGTCTGATTTTACAGGCGCCGTGTTTCATCACGGTATGTCCCAGCGTCACTTGGCCGTCGCCAGCCAATGTCACCTGGTCATCCCGGCGAACACAGACGATGGTGGTTCCTCGAAACATGATGGTATCCTTCTCTGCAACCGTTTACCGAAAGGGGTAAACAGTGTGCTAACCGCCCAAAGTCAGGCGTTTTGTTGTCATCAGGGAAAGGTACCACTTATACCATTTGCTCCCCTGATGAGGCAAAAAGAAAAAACAGCCGCCGCTACAGGGAGGGAGGCTGTTTTACCTTCTGTAAAAATCTACGGTGTCACTGCTGTCAGGTCAAGGGCGGGGTGAACACCACCAGCAGTTCCACCGGTTGATCGCCGATGTTTTTTAACCCACGCGTGGTGTGTGGTTCGATCACCAGACAGGTTCCGGCACCGAGCTCGCAGGTGTCGTCATCCAGGACACACTCGACATCTCCCGAGAGGATGTAGATGGTCTCGGTGTGTTCCTGGCGGTGTGGGGTAATCTCTCCGCCGGGCTCAATCCGCCCGCGATGCAGTGACAGGTGTGTGCTGTGCTGTTTCGTCACCACGTCACGAACGAAGAACAATGGATGATCGGCGAGATCGTATTCGTCCTGTTCTGCGGTACGGATGATGGTTGACGCCATGTCTCACTCCATGAAGGTTAAAGGGCTTCGCCGACAATCCCGGCTGCGGCTTCCAGGGCACTGTTCAGTTGTTCCGGTTGCGAACCTCCGGCCTGAGCCATGTCGGGACGTCCGCCACCTCGACCACCAACCATCTCGGCCAGTGGTTTGATCAGATTGCCGGCCTTGAGGGTGTCGGTCAGGTCTTTAGTGACACTGACCAGCAAAGCGACTTTGCCGTCGTTAACACCGCCAAGGACAATGACGCCGGATTGCAGCTGGTCGCGCAGTTTGTCGGCCTGCTCGCGCAGTTGCTTGCCGTCGAGGTTGTCAATGCGCACCGCCAGCAATTTAACGTCACCGATGGTTTGTACCTGATCCATCAGGTTGCCGGCACGGTCAGCGCTGAGGCGGTCTTCCAGGGTGGAAACCTGGCGTTCCAGCTCTTTCTGATGCTCCATCAGTTTTTTCAGACGGGTGGTCAGTTGGCTGGGATCGCTTTTGACCAGCGCGGCCAGGTCGCCGATCATCTGTTCCTGCTGGCGTACCGTGTTCAATGCGCCGGATCCGGTGACCGCTTCGATGCGGCGGACGCCGGCGGCAATGCCCGATTCCTGAACGATTTTGAACAGGCCGATGTTGCCGGTGGCATCGACGTGGGTGCCGCCGCACAGCTCCATGCTGAATTCGCCCATGCGTACCACGCGGACGCTGTCGCCGTATTTTTCACCGAACAGGGCGGTGGCCCCGGCTTTGACCGCCTCATCGGTATTCATGACGTCGGTCATGACCCCGGCATTGTCGCGGATGCGTTGGTTGACTTTGTCTTCCACCTGTTGAATCTCTTCCGGGGTCATGGCGGAGAAGTGAATGAAGTCAAAACGCAACCGGTCCGGCGTCACCTGGGAACCGGCCTGCTTGACGTGGTCGCCGAGCACCTCGCACAACACCGCCTGAAGAATATGGGTGGCGCTGTGGTTGAGGGCGCAGGCCGTGCGTTGTTCGACGTTAACATGCAGTTCGGCGGCTTGACCGACACTCAACGTGCCTTCATCGATGGTGGCGACATGCACGTGCAGGTTCGGCAACGGCTTGAGTGTTTCGCTGATTGAGGCCTTAACGCCTTCACCGCACAGGGTGCCGCTGTCGCCGCTCTGACCGCCGGACTCGCCGTAAAACGGCGTGATGGAGGTGATAATCTCCACGGCATCGCCGGCCGAGGCCGAATCAACCTGTTGGCCGTCTTTGAGCAGCGCCAGTACGGTGCCGAAATCGTCAAACTTGTCATACCCGGTGAATTCACAGCTCATGCCCTGTTCGGCCAGCTGTTTGTAGACCGCACCGATCCCTTCCTCGCCGGAGCCTTTCCAGTTTTCACGGGCTTTCTGGCGTTGCTGCTCCATGCAGCGTTCAAATCCGGCTTCGTCAAGGGTGAAGTTCTGGCCTTCGACAATGTCAGCGGTCAGGTCCACCGGAAAGCCGTAGGTATCATAGAGGCGGAACACCGTGTCACCGGGGATAACGCTTTGCCCTTTAGCCTTAAGGGAATCGATTTCGTCGTTGAGAATGCGCAGGCCATTACCGAGGGTTTGGATAAAGCGTTCCTCTTCATTCTTGACCACTTTGGCCACATAGTCGAGACGCTCTTCCAGTTCCGGATAGGCTTCTTTCATCGACTCCATGACGAACATGGCGGTCTTGAACAGCACCGGATCCTCAAAACCGAGCATTTTGGCGTGGCGCGCTGCACGGCGCATGATGCGACGCAATACATAGCCGCGCCCTTCGTTGCTGGGCAGCACGCCGTCGGCAATCAGGAAGGCGGTGGCGCGACTGTGATCGGCAATGACGCGCATGGAGACATCCGCCTCCTCGTTGTCGCCGTAGGTTTTGCCGGCCAGTTGTTCAATGTGCGCGATAATGGAACGCAGCAGGTCGGTATCGTAGTTGCTTTTAACGCCCTGGACCACGGCGGTGATCCGCTCCAGCCCCATACCGGTGTCAATGGACGGTTTCGGCAGCGGGCTCAGGGTGCCGTCGGCACTGCGCTCGTACTGCATGAACACCAGATTCCACAGTTCGAGGAAACGGTCACAGTCGCATACGCCCAGAGCACAATCGGGGCCGCAGGTCATGGCTTCACCTTGGTCGATGTGAATTTCGCTGCACGGTCCACAGGGGCCGGTATCGCCCATGGCCCAGAAGTTGTCTTTTTCACCCAAGCGCAGGATGCGCTCTTCACGCACGCCGATCTCATCACGCCAGATGTTATAGGCCTCATCGTCATCTTCGTAGACCGATACCCACAAATCCTCGACGGGCAGTTTCATCTCCTTGGTGAGAAATTCCCAGCCAAAGCGGATGGCATCCTGCTTGAAATAATCACCGAACGAGAAATTGCCGAGCATCTCAAAAAAGGTGTGGTGACGGGCGGTGCGACCGACATTTTCCAGGTCGTTGTGCTTGCCGCCGGCACGCACGCATTTCTGGGCTGACGTGGCACGCACGTAGTCACGGGTCTCCGCGCCGAGAAACAGGTCCTTGAACTGGTTCATCCCGGCATTGGTAAACAACAGCGTCGGGTCGTTGTGGGGAATCAGGGATGACGAGGGAACGGCACGATGGCCGTTTTTTTCAAAATACTGGATGAAACGGGCGCGAATTTCATTGGCGGTTAACATGTCAGTCGATCTGCCTTTCTTTCTCTCTAAGGTGGTCCAATATCATGGCAAGGGGAAATCCCCGGCGTTGCAAGTAATGAATCATGCGTCGTTTGTCACGCTCTTCCAGTGCCGTAAAGTCAAGCCTGGCGTAGCGGCGTTCTACCAACTCCGCCAACAATTCTTTTTCGCTGTACTGTTCGCGGCAGTGTTCCATGGCCTCGATGACCAGTGTTTCCGGCAGCCCCTCTTTTTTTAACTCCATGATCAGCCGCGGGCCGACGGCGCGTCCCTGACGCATCAGTTGCGCGGCGCGATCCACGGCGAAGCGAGGGTCGTCAATATAACCGAGTTCGCGGCAGCGTTGCAATGCCTGTTCAATCTCCTGGTCCACGCAACCACGTTGTTGCAGGCGGCGGCGCAGGTCTGATTCGCATCGGGCGCGGCGGGTCAGCCAACGCAGACACAAGGCATAAGCGTCGGGCGCGGTCACGAGTCGTTGTTTTCTCCTTCTTCCTCGTCGTTCTCGCCACTGAACTGATCCCAGGACAGGTCGGACGATGAAGAGATCCCGGACACTTTAAGTTTGAAGTCATCCGGATTGGAGCTTTGTCGCAACGCTTCCTCAAAGGTAATGAGCTTTTTGTTCATCAGACCCATCAACGACTGGTCAAAGGTCTGCATGCCGTAGCTGTCAAAGCCCTGCTGAATAGTGTCGCGCAGCAGCTTGGTTTTTTCCTTATCATCGATCAGTTCCCGTACCCGTGCCGTCGACACCATGACCTCGACAGCCGGAACTCGGCCTTTACCGTCAGCACGTGGAATCAGACGCTGGGAAACCACGCCTTTGAGAATGGCGGACAACTGCAGACGGATCTGGCGCTGTTGGTACGGCGGAAAGGCGCCGACGATCCGGTTGATACTCTCCTGAGCATCGACAGTGTGCAGGGTCGACAGGACGAGGTGGCCGGTTTCCGCGGCGGTCAACGCGGTTTCAATGGTTTCATAATCGCGCATCTCACCGACGAGAATAACGTCGGGATCCTGGCGCAGAGCAGCTTTGAGGGCGTTGGCAAACGTATCCGTATCTACGCCCACCTCGCGCTGGTTGATGATACTTTTTTTATCGCGATGCAGGAACTCGATGGGATCCTCAATCGTAATAATATGAGCGGTATGATTGGCGTTGATGGCATCGATCATACTGGCCAACGTGGTCGATTTACCGGAACCGGTGGTCCCGGTGACCAGAATCAAGCCGCGGGTTTCATTGGTCAACTTTTTGATGACCGGTGGCAGCATAAGCTCTTCGATGGTCTGGACGTTAAACGGGATGGTCCGCAAAACCATGGAGATGGAACCGCGCTGGGTGAACATGTTGACACGAAAACGGCCCATGCCCTGAACACCGTAGGAAAGGTCCACTTCGTGGGTGTCCTCAAACTTCTTACGTTGCTGTTCGCTCATCATGGCGTAGGCCATTTTGCGAATCTCTTCCGGTGACAGGCGCGGAGCCTTGGGCAATGGGCGCAACAGGCCGTCAATGCGGTAGACCGGCGGCAGGCCGGCTTTGATATGAACGTCCGAGGCATTGGCTTTAATGGCCATGCCGAGAATGTCGTTCAGCTCCATGGGCTATTCCTCCGCAGCGGGTTCGTCGATGCTGGACAGGCCGTACAATTCAAGAATCTGTTGCTCGATGGCGTCGGCCACTTCGGCATTGTCTTTGAGGTACTGTTTGGAGTTCTCGCGACCCTGACCGATCCGTTCATCGCCGTAGGAGAACCAAGCACCACTCTTGTTGACGATATCATTTGCCACGCCCAAATCAACCAGTTCGCCCACTTTTGAGATGCCTTCACCATACATGATGTCAAATTCGGCTTCTTTAAACGGCGGCGCGGTTTTGTTTTTGACCACTTTGACGCGGGTGCGGCTGCCGATGACATCCTGACCCTGCTTGAGGGTGGCGATCTTGCGGATATCCATGCGTACCGAAGAATAGAACTTCAGCGCATTACCACCGGTGGTGGTTTCCGGGTTGCCGAACATCACGCCGATCTTCATGCGGATCTGGTTGATGAAGATGACGCAGCAGTTTGATTTGCTGATGGTACCGGTCAGTTTGCGCAATGCCTGCGACATGAGCCGTGCCTGCAGACCCATGTGGGAGTCGCCCATCTCGCCTTCGATTTCGGCGCGGGGAACCAGGGCGGCAACCGAGTCGATAACCAATACATCAATGGCGCCGCTGCGCACCAGCACTTCGACGATCTCCAACGCTTGTTCGCCGGTATCCGGCTGGGAAACCAGCAGGTCGTCGGCGTTGACTCCCAGTTTACGGGCGTAGGTGATGTCCAGAGCGTGTTCCGCGTCTACAAACGCGGCAATGCCGCCTTTTTTCTGGGCTTCGGCGACAATGTGCAGAGCGAGGGTGGTTTTACCGGAAGATTCCGGGCCGTACACTTCAATGATCCGTCCGCGCGGCACACCGCCGATCCCCAGAGCAATGTCCAGGCCGATGGAGCCGGTGGAGATGGTGGAGATATCGCGCATGACGTTATCCTCACCCAGTCGCATGATGCTGCCCTTGCCGAATTGTTTTTCAATCTGGCCCATTGCCAGATCAATGGCCTGCTTACGGTTGTCGGTCGCCATGGTGATGCGTTCTCCTGTGGAAAGTGTCGGGAAACGGTCTGCCCCGTTTGAAAACCGGGCAGAACCGGAAGGTTTTACGAACAATTCTGAATTGTAACCGATAGCATAGAAAAGGCGCAGTTATCAACCGTTTCTTGGCCCTGTTCTACTATCTGCGCTGTTGCTGATTGCCGGTTGTTATGCTGGATGGAGCGTACGGCGTAACCAATCAAGGGCCGTGTAAGCCGTTTTTGTCCGCACCTGGTGGCGGTCGCCACTGAAATGGCACTCGCGCACTTCCGTGTGCTGCGGTGTGGCAAGGGCGATAAACACCGTGCCGCACGGCTTTTCCGGTGTGCCGCCACCGGGACCGGCAATGCCGGTGACGGCAATGGCGTAATCGGTGCGGGCGCGCTGGCGGATGCCGGTGACCATGCCGCGGGCGCACTCGGCGCTGACCGCGCCTTTTTCCAGCAGTAATTCGTTGGAGATTCCCAGCCAGTCGTGTTTGGCCGAATTGGCGTAAGTGACCGCGCCGCGCTCCAGGTAGGCCGAGCTGCCGGGAAGGTCGGTGAGGAGTTTGGCGATCAGGCCGCCGGTGCAGGATTCGGCCAGCGATAGCGTCACCTCGGCGTTGCACAGCAGCTGATGAACCACCTCGGGCAAGGTTTGCTCGCCACTGGCAACCACATGGGGGCTGAGTCGCTGACGGACGATCTGTTCCGCCTCGTCCAGGTCGCTCTCCTGTTTGCCGCTGGTGTTGAGTTTGACCAGCACCAGCGGATATTCGAGGCGAAACGACAGCGCCACGGAGACGGGAAACAGGCTGGCCGGCAATTGCCGCTCAATGTCGTTTTCCGGCAGGCCGAAGACTTTCAGCACCCGCTCACCACAGAACAGGGTTGGTTTGACCAGGCGGCGCAGGGCCGGGATCACCTGTTGGTGGAGCATGGCCATCATTTCGTGGGGGACACCCGGCATGAAAAATGCCGGACACTGATTGTGGCTGACAATGAAGCCCGGTGCCGTACCGCAGCGGTTCTCCATCACCTGAGCCTTATGCGGAATCAGAGCCTGTTTCTCGTTGCCGGGCGGAAAGGCCCGGCCGGATTTTTTGAAGAACGCTTCAATCTGACGCAGGGCCAGTTCGTTAAGAGCCAGGGTGAGATGAAACGCCTGGGCCGCCGCACGGGCGGTGACATCATCGCGCGTCGGGCCAAGACCGCCGCTGACCAGGGTGATCATCTTCTGCTTGTTGAGTTGCTGCAAAGTGGACGCAATCAGTTGCGGTTGATCGGGCAGGGTGATGGCCTGGTCAATGACATAGCCTTCACAGCGCAGGGCGCGGGCGATTTCAGCCGTGTTGGTGTCCACCACCTCACCGTTGAGCAATTCATCTCCTATGGTCACCACCGCAATTTTCATCATCTGATCCCATCAAAGCCGTTAAAAGAATTTTGGGAAAAAGCTCATCAGAGCGTAGAGGCTCAGCCAGGCATAGATGCCTGCTACCACATCGTCAAGCACCACGCCGACGCCGTTTTTTACGTTGTTGTCAAACCAGTTGGCCGGCCACAGCTTGACGATGTCAAACAGCCGGAACAGCACAAAGGCGACAATGGCGGTGGGCCAGCTGAACGGCACAAAGGCAATGGCGGTCAAGTAACCGATCAGTTCGTCAATGACAATGCGGCCATCGTCGACCACCCCGTAAATTTGTCCGGCGCGATGAGCGCTCCAGAATGAAAGCAACAGAATAAACACCCAGGCCAGGACGAATTCCTGTTGTTCCAGACGTGCCAGCAGCCAGTAGAGGGGAATGCCCATCAGGGTTCCGAAGGTGCCCGAGGCGACCGGGGCATAGCCTAATCCGGCGTTGGAGGAGAAAAATAAAATCACACTCTTCATGATGGTTTCACTGTCCTACGGTTGAGGTGAGTACTGATCGCCCTGTTGTTCCGTATCGAGAAGATACAGCCTTTCAATGGCTTCAGCGATGCGCGCCATGTCGTGGTCTTCATTGAGTAGCAATTCGCAGCGCACCAGACGCGGATCAGCCAGTTGCAGCCCTTCCGGCGAACGATGCTCAAAAGCCAGATTGTCGGCAAATTGGCGGATCACGGTAATCGGGCCATTTTCACATGGGGTCAGGCGCAATTGCAACATCTGCTTAAGGGCGGTGCGCTGAGGCAGATGCAAGGTGGCGCGACGCGGATGGACGTTTTCACAATAGAAGGACGCAGCCAGTTCGCCACCAATCAGCACATGATCTTCCAGGTGCTGTTCGCGAATCAACAGCGGCAGGCTGTCGAGTTTCCACGGGGAGCTCAGAGTGCAGCGGTCGACCTCCAGCTTCGGGCGCAGACGGCTGGTGTAGGCGGTTTCCCATAGTTGGCGTAAGGCGGTCAGGTCACTGATGACCGTTTTTTTGTCCACGGTATCAATCAGCAGGTTTTTAGCTTTGAGTTCATTGATTACCGGACCGACGGCCCCCAAAGCGACACTCGCCCGTTCGGCGATGATGCGATAGGACTGGCGGCACAGTTGCGGGTCGCGCAGCAATTGAAAGAGGATCTTGGCGCCGGTACTCTGCTGACTGCGATTGGGCGGCAGTTTCGGGGTTTTTTTACGCCGTCCGCTCACTTCATAAAACAACGGTGGTGCACAGATCGCCCCGTTGCCGATGGTGTCGAGAAAATCAATATGGTGGCGCTGCAACTGGCTGGACAGACTCTCCGGAATGTAATCGGCCAGCAGGATCGGTTGATGATCTTTGAGGGTTTCGAGCTGGAAGGCGAGCAGTTGCCCCTGCTGTGGCGTGATGCGCCAGGCCAGACGCACCGGGCGGGTGATGCTGCCCCAATCACCAAACAGCCGTAGCGAGCCGCTGAACGGCGGTGGCGAGTCATCCGCGACAAACTCAGCATCGAGTCCGGGGCGTTTGTGGAGAATATCAATGATCGCCTGGATCAGTTTTTTTTCGCGCGAGGTTGGCTGGCTCATAACAAAACGACTCACAGGTGAAGGGAGGGCGTCATGACAACATTTGTTCGTGATTCTAAACCGTCCACGCAATTATGTACAGATAGAAAAAATGAACATATGTGGAATCTTCGCGGATTTTTCAATCATCAATTTTGCCGAGAATTTATGGCAATACCCCGGCAAATTTTTCGCGAAGAGCCTCGATGCGCTTGCGATTAACGCCCAGGTCACTGTGGCCCAGTCGCGATGCCGAGCGGACATCAATGCGTCCCGGCGCGGAAAAATAGAACTCCACGTCATCGACAAACCTCATCAACGCGCTGGCGAATTCGCAACGGATGTAGTCGTCGTGTTGTTCGATCAGGGTGACACGCGGCCAGTCTTTGAGGATCGTGAGCAGCGCATCTCGCGCCAGGGGCTGCGAACCTGTGTAACTCAGCGGAGCAATGGCATGTTCTTCGTCAGTGTTCGGGCTTTGACTGTTGACGCAGTTGGGCGAGGAAGGGCAGGAGCGAAGTTGTCCATTGTGAATACCCAGATCGTCCGGTGGGGTGCCGGCGCAGCCCCACACCATGCCGGTGAGGGTGAGCAGGGCGAGGGTTGATTTGTGTTTCATGGCGGGTCTCCGGTTTGAGAATTTTTTTAAAGCATACCATGATGATAGTTTGTGGCTATCTCAGATGTTTTGTCAGTAAAGCCGTTTCTTGTTACTGGGACCTTGCTGCTTTGGTTAGATGGCGGATAGAATGACATGAGTAAATTTTCACTGTTGGCCTTTTAAGGCGATTGCATATTGAGAAGATAGGACAGGCAAAAACATGGCTGAAATTGTCACTGGCGTACTACTAACCAAGTTGGCTGATATTGCTTTAGGTTATTTTTCGGGAAAAGGCTTAGACGCTGCCCAGAAGAAACTTCTTTCAAAATTCTTTCAGGATCGAAAGGCAAGAAATTCCTTCGCTACAGCGATTTCAGATGGACTTGGCGAGTTCAACTCGCAACGCCCGGAATTTAGCCATATTCTGTTTCATCAAGAGGATTTCTTTGAACCATACCTCCTGCCTCAGCTGGCAAAACTACTCGAAAGAGGGAGAATCCCTGATGTCATTGAACTGGAGAGGTGTCATCAAGAGGTTTTCGGTTCTGCTTTTCAGAATGTCAAACCTGCAATGGAATCTCTGGTTCATTGTGTTGAATCCGCTTTAAACAACTGCCGTGAATTAGCACCACTCCTGGATTCCGCCCAGATCAGAGAAATCCATGATGATCTCCGGCATATTTCACCGGAAGTTGAAAATATCAGTAGAGGCATTGACGATGTAAAACAGTTATTAACCGAAAAGCAGACCTTGGATGAAACCACTCCTTTATCAAAAAAACTGGACGATTTAACCGCAAAACAATTGCTGCACGAAAAATCATTGGACCTTCTTTCGTGGCCGCAAACACTTTCATCCGGTGAATGGATTGAACGGCCGGAGCTGGAAGCCTTGCATGACGCCATAGAAAAGAATCAAAGCAGCTCAATTGTTCTGTTGGGAGGACCAGGTTGTGGAAAGTCGGCTTTGCTTTCGCGTTTTGGTGAAATGCTCTCCGACGAGGGGCATTTTTTGCTGGCGATCAAAGCTGATATGGTTCCGGCTGAGATTCATACCCAGAAGCAGTTGAGTGAATGGCTCGCCCTGCCTGTAATTGTGGAGAGCTGTATCAGGGAATTGGCACGGGAACATAAAGTCATCCTTTTGATCGACCAACTCGACGCATTGTGTACTTTGGTTGATATCCGGACCGAACGCCTGTCGGTTTTGATTGATCTGGCAAACAAGCTCAACACGATTCCTAATGTTCATACCATCCTTTCCTGTCGTGATTTTGAATTCAATTATGACATCCGCTTTAAACGCCTTGATGCAGAAGAAGTGCGCTTGGACCTCCCTTCTTTGGAGATCATCGATGCATTATTAAAAAAACGCGGCATAGAGGTCTCCCGTTGGCCACAAAACTTTCGGGATATGTTGCGAACGCCTCAACATTTAAAAATTTTCTTTGATTTCTTCAGCGATGAAGAATCCCCGGAGTTCACAACCTACCAATCGATGCTGGAAGCTGTTTGGACTAAACAGATACTTCGGCAAGAGTCCGGTGCTGATTTAGTCCTGTTAACGCATGATATTGCGACTTCATTGGCTGAAAATGAAGAGCTATGGGCGACCATATCGAAGTTTGAAGATCGCATTAATGGTGTCGAGCATCTTGTCGCCAATGGAATTTTAACGTTTGATGCCGGTCGAAAAAAGATCGGATTTACCCACCAGACCTTATTCGATTTTTCCCGAGCCAAAGCATTTGCCGCAGGAAAAGGGAAATTAGCTGAGTTCGTCTTGGCGCGTCAGGATGCGCTTTTTATTCGGCCAGCTCTTTGGAGTAGCCTGGTTTATCTGCGCAGTGCCAGCACGTCGGAGTATTACCGGGAGTTCGGTTTTCTCTGGAACGAAAACGACTTACGCACGCATGTGCGATTGATGCTCATGGAATTTCTGGGCGGATTGCATGATCCCGATGACCAGGAAGCTCTGTGGCTGCTGCCCTATCTTGATCATGAAAAATTATCGGGCACCGCCTTGGCTGTGATGCAAGGGAGTGTTGGCTGGTTTGACAGAATCAAAGGCTCCTATCTCCCGGAGATAATGAACGGTGATGAGAAGACGGTTTCCCGTGTGGTTTGGTTTTTAACCCCGGCATGGAAATTTGCCAAAGAAGAGATTCTGACTTTAATAGAAAGCCATTGGCTCACAAAGCCTGAAAAAGATGGTTTTTCCTTAGATCTTCTGAGCAATCTCGACTCATGGGATGAACGGGCGTGCGAAATTGCGGCACGGATTTTATCCCGCTGCACTATCCAAAACGGATGGTATATCAACAATCTTATCTCTATTGCCTCTGCCAGCAGACCAGAGTTGGCTCCGACACTGGTAAAATCTGTTTTTACCGCCCAATTAAACGCGGTGAAGAATGCAGAAGAGAAAGAGTCAAAGTCTGAAGCAATTGTCCCTGTAAATTTCGAACGTGACGATGAGGAACACATCGTAGAGGAGATGATAAAGAATTTTCGAGAGCCTTTTTCGAAACTTCTTGCCGACGAAAATTGGCATGATCTTCCAGAGATCGCAAAAGCCGCACCCAAAGAGTTTCTTGATGCAATATCCCCTTGGTTTGTCGAAGTCGTTAGCCGTGCCGCAAGAGTCGAAAATGAATTGATCTTTGTATACAAAGATGATGCTGGCCTTGCTACATCCACTTTTGACCAGGAAAAAAATGAAGAACGATACCCAGTTATAAAGGCTCTGGTTGTATCCATTGAGGAGGTCGCGGAAAAATATCCGGATGAGTTTTTCCTTTTTCTGAATCAGTGGAAGGGGTCTGACCTCCTTTCGGTCCACAGATTGCTGGTAAAAGGCTTAATAAAAGTGTCAATCAGTCGGCCTGATGTCGCTCTGGAATATTTGCTCGCTGACCCACGGCGATTCGTTGTTGGTGATTTTGAAAATTGTCATTCCTATTCACAGCAGTTGATCGCACATCTTGCGGGACAATTGAATGATAATGATTTCATGCAACTGGAACGGGCACTTCTTGGGTGGAGCTATTACCGCTTTCATCCACCAGAGGATGGGGCTTCCTTAAAAAGAGATCGGATGAAATACGAAAGGCAGCATCGCCTACGGTTGTTGTTAGCCTTGCCAACGAATCGCTTGTCCGCCGGGGCAAAGAGATTTGTTGAAGAAGAAAAGAGAGCCTTTCCCAATATTTATAATCATGACTGTCGGTTTAACGGTTTTAAAGAGATTGGCAGCCCTGTCAGTGATACGCAAATGGAAAAGGCGTCAGATGAGCATATCTTGCAGCTTTTTGAAACGTTACCGGATGAGACGGAATGGGACCATCCGAAAAAGACGATGCAGGGGGGAAGTATTCAAGCGTCAAGAGCGTTTGGCGCGTTTGCGAAAAACGCCCCTGAAAGGGCGCTGTTGTTAATTGATAAATTCAAGCCCGGAACCCAGGAGAGACCTGTTGCCGAAGCATTGCAATGTTTGGCCAAGGAAGAGTTGATAGGCAAAGACACGTTGATGGAGATTGTTGAATCATTGTGCCAAAAGGGTTTTCGCTCGGAAGAATTTAGACATTCCGCAGCGGCTGCTTTGGCCCAAGTTGCCTCTGAACCAGATGGTTTGCCGGATCATATTTGCTCATTGTTGAAATCATGGTTGACCGATGCCGATTCGCAGAGTTTTGAGAGTAACGATACGGGCGAAGATATTGAAGAGAAATACGACAATCTTTTATGGAGCTGGGGGCGGATGCGAGTCGTCCCACAGGGAAACTTAACCATTCTTGAAACCTTGATGCGCGGTTATTTGTTAAGGCGTCCCTCTGAGTATAATATTTGGTTGGCGGTACTTGAGCAGCATCTTCACAGGAAAGAAGACCCTGCCGTTTGGAAATGTCTTTCGGATAATTTTCATTTCCTTGTTAATGCGGACAAGCAGCGGGCTGAGAAGTTAATTGAGGTTGTTGTTAAGGAACGCATCAATGGTTCGTTTGAAAGCGTTGCTTGTTTAGCTAAAAATATTCGTTGGTTGTCGCCTGAGCTGGTTCAAGCCTTGCTTGACAGCGTTAAAGATGAGGGCTGGTTAAAGGGACCTCAGGCATATGGTGAATTATTGATCTGGGGAATGCACCATGTCCCGGAAAGCGATTGGTACGTCCAACAAATAGATGAACTTCTGACAGTAGAGGGTGCTTCTGAAACAAAAATCGAGAGGATTAAACTCGGGCTTGCCCATGGGGCTGCACATTTATGGAAGGAGAACCACGAAGCACTGACGCCCATTGTTTGTTGTCTTTTTGATGAAGCGGATACTCGAATAGCATCTGCGTTAATGGCTGTTTTTAGAGTAGAAGGTACCTTTGCTCCCAATAAAGATAGTCGCGCTATTGTTGATTCAATTATTGCAAATCCTCAGATCTTGAAGGGAACTGTCGACTCATATCTAATTGAAAGTTTGATTGAATTCCTTCCTGTCGAAGCGGAACGGGTCTGTCAACTTTGCAATGCCATTCTTGATCAATGTGGGAAGGATGTCGCTAACATGCAAACCGGTTTGTCTGCGTCTGCCGGTGAGCTGATCGATATTGCACTGACCTTGCAAAGGCTCCCTTCCTGGCGAGAAAAAGGTCTTGAGCTCTTTGAGCGGTTGCTGGAACTCGATGTCTACGGGGTGAAGGGCGTCCTTTTTGATTTGGACCGTCGGCCTGTTAAATCACAACCGCGTATGCCAATTCGCAGGAGAAGGAAGCGAGGGAAATAAGTAGAGGCGCTAACCTCTTTGGAAGTGCACCCGGAAAATACTCTTAGAAGACAATCTCTATTGAATCTGGAGCATGCATTGTCCCTGCCCAGAATTTTAGCGTTGGAGATATTCTATAAAATGCGACCACAGATATTCCGCGGCCCCTTCGGCGGTGAGTTTTTCCTTTTCTTGAGGATCTGGAAAACTCATCATCCCCAGAGGTTGAAGCAGCAGATTATAGCCATCTGAAGTGACACTTAACCTTTCATTGATAGTGTCGCCCATGTAGGCCGCTAATCCGTGCATGTCAGAATAGGCAATTCCCCCGTTAAAAGAATGGGAGCCGTCAAACAAAATTTTACAGCAGCACTTTTGTTGGCCACTCAAATAAACGGTCGCCATGAAGTGGTTCGCGTCGATGCGGCGAAAGTCCGTTTCAACATTTTGATTGCGCTTTTCCAGCTCCACAAGAGAGTTCTCAAAATATCGAGCAATAAATTCATATGACTCTGACAAAAAGCTATCCCGTTCGCGATCGGTAAATTCTTTTTTGATGCGTAGGTTGCTCGAACGTGGTCCCTCCTGTGTCATTGGCTGGAAGGACGGAGCAGGGGCTGAGACCGCGAAAGGTTTTTGTTCTTCCGGCGCTTTGGAAAGGCCAAGTTGCTTGAGGGCGGTCTTGATCGCCTCCGTCACCTCAAGAAAACCTTCGTCCAGAGTGGCGAATTTCGTGACGGCTTTCCCATCGGTTGGGGTCGCCAAGAGTTCTCCAAAGAGGGCGTCATGCCATGAGCATGGCCTTAAGATAACAGGAATAACCTTTGCCTGGCCTGCGTCATGCCTTTTCATTGCCCGCTTCATTTCGACATCGTAACAATAGTCAGAGGCAAGAAAATCAGCGCTTACCAAAAGAAGAATGATCTCCGACGCGTTGAGGTGTTGATCGATTTTCTGGTCAATGTTTTCGCCTGCAACAATACGCCGGTCGTGCCATGTCTCAATATGTCCTTGCCTCTTTAAGATGGTCAGATGTTTCTCCAGTTCATCTCGAAGCGATTCGTCGGCGTGGCAATAAGAGAAGAAAATTTTGGCCATAACTTTATGAAATCCTGTGCGATTGTTTTATAGGTAGCGGCAAAACAACAGTCAATCTACTTGCTGGAAAGTACAGAAATATTCCATTTCTTTCAATGGTTCTAATCCGTTATATCTTCGTCACCTCGTAAGGATAAAAGGCTCAGAGGAAAATCTTTCAATCCATCCGCTCCCGTGCGGTTCTCATCCCCTCAAAGAGAGAAACCGCAATCTCCTCGGGAAATCCTTTCGGCAACAGATTACTCACCTGGTCAATCACACCATCCAGCTTTTCAAGATTTTCATCAATAATGCGGTTCATCTCTTCACCTGGAAATTTGCACCGTTTGGCTGTGCCCAGCCAGTGGCGGCGAAACATCTGTTCCCAGTGATAATGCCGGTTTTTCCCCTGAAGCGACATGGCCATGGTCAGCTGTTTTTGATTGAGCTGTTTCTGGGCGATCAGGGGATAAGCGGAGATGACGTCGTAAGCCGGGGTGAGTTGAAACGAGCCGCCGGAGCCCAAGGCAATGCTGAAGTTTTTACCGTGGCCGTCAATGGCGCCGAGCAACCAGAATAGAAACACCTGGGTCATAAACGTGCGGCGGTCTTCGAGGCTGCGCGATGAGCCCAACAGCAAGGTCATGATCGCTTCAATGCCGGGGCCGCCATCGGATTCGTATTTCAGCGCTGGCGGGACGTTGAGGGCCTGACACATATCTTCCTGCGGCAGTCGGATCAGCCAGGAGCCGTCTGTGGACCAGCGGCGGTCAAAGCGTTCGACAACCAGGGCTTTTATGTCTGCAAAGACCATGATTTCACTGGGGGCGGTAGGCAGCCCGTATGCCGTGAGGATGGCCAGACACAGCCATTCGTTTTCAACGCTGTCATTCAAATCCATGCCGCTGTGGTCAATATGGCCAATGGGCAGTTTAAACAGGTGGCTGGTCGGTGTTGCTCCCAGTGGACGGTGCCATTGGCCATGGTGGTTAAGCAGTGCGGTTTTTTCCTGGGCTCCGGCGATGGAAATGCGAAAGTCTTTGTCCTGCTGCATGCCCAGCGGCATGGTGGTGTAGTTTTTCAGGGTTTGGGCAATGTCGGCGTCCGTGAGAGGTTCCGCTTCGATGTGGTGCACATCCGGCGCGCGGTCTTCAGGGAGGAGCTGAATGGCGCCGATACAATCGCGGCCGATGTGCCACAACAGATCAAATCCGCGGTTGGATCGGGCACCAAAGCGTTTCTGGATGCGGTCACGGATCGGCTGGCTGTCGGGAAGCAGGTTGTCGAAATAGTTTTCGACGACCTGGCCGGAGTAGACCTGGTCGGTCAGCGGCATGGACAGGGAGAGCCCCCGCCCTGCAGCACTGTTCAGCCAGGAGTCGGCATAGCGGCATTCCAGTCTGCCGCCGGCAGTGCGGGTGAGCTGACCTACTTTTTCGCCGTTCATGAAAATAAACAGCTCTGATCCTTGTCGTTTGCGGCCCATTTACCAGCGATCTCCCTCGGTTGCTGAGGAGGTTTCGCGTGGTTTGATGATCAGCTCCATATCCAACGCAGCCAAGAGTCGAAACAGCGTGTCGAGGCGGGCATTGGATTCGCCGCGTTCAATTTTGGATAACGTGGGCTGATCGATGCCGACGGATTTGCCGGCTTCTGTTTGACTCAGACCTTTGCGTTTGCGTGCCGCACGTAAGATGAGACCAAGGCTCTGCGGGGATGTTGATTTGGTCCTCATGGCGATCTCCTTTAAACTGATCGGATTTTTATAGGTATTAAGCTATAAAATAAAAATATAGTCAATATGCTATAAAGATAAAATATAGTCTATCCGCTATAAATAAGAATATCATCTTTGGCACTCAATAGGAAAAATTGTCGGCTGAGTTTTGCAGAGAGGGGTTACTCGTCAGTTTCGCAAGGAGGGATTGTGCTGAGTTTGTTGTCCGCGTTGACCGTCTGATTTCTTCCGGCCCGTTTGGCGGCATACAACGCTTCGTCAACGCGCTGCAGTAATTGGGGCAACGACTGATTCCGTTGCGGTTCTGCCACGCCGAAACTCGCGGTCAGGCGGTAGCCCTGCTTGCGGGCGTAACTGGCAATCTCCGTTCTCAATTTTTCGGCGAGATGGAAGGCGCCGCTACTGTCTACATCATGGCAGATGATCATAAACTCCTCACCGCCCCAACGCCCGACAATGTCAGCTGATCGCGAAGTTTTTTTAAGCAGTCCGGCGATGCTTTGCAGCACGGTGTCCCCGACCTGATGGCCATAACGGTCGTTGATGGATTTGAAATAATCGAGATCGGTCATGATCAGAGCAAATGTCCGATTGTAGTTCTGAAACAGGTTGAACGCAGTTTCGAGCTCTTCATCCAGTTTGAGTCGATTATGCAGCTGGGTGAGAGAATCCGTGATGGAGCGTTTGGATTGATCGAGGTACAGTTGGTGAACCTGTTGATATTCACGGTTCTTTTGTTTTAACACCTGAATATAGGCATAGATGATCGGCAAAATGGACAGGCTGAAAATAACAAAACTCAAAATTGTTTCCAGCGTGTTGTTGCGTAACTGTGCAGTGACGTAGGAAATGTCCAGATCGGCACCGACGACATACGTCTGCCCGGAGGGGGTCCGTATCGGCACAAAGATGGAGCGATAGGTTCCCCAGCGGTCACTGAACACCGGCACATACAGCGCGTGATACGACTCATTGCGTCGGCTGAAATTGATATGCGATTCTTCAAAGCTTTGTTTCAGGGTCGTGCTGACATCTGGGTAGGCAGTGTAGTAGCGCACTTCATTGCCGTTCTCCAGTTCTTCTTTGAGGGCGCTTGAGCTGGTCAGGCGGTAGCCACCGCTAGTGTCGCGTACAACGCTGTAGAGAAATTTCATGCCGAGACGGTCATTGAGTTTGGACAGGTTTTCAATGTTGCGGCGATCTTCAGCTTCACTGATGCTGTGCTCATTAATTGCGCGATCATGGAAATCATCTTCCAGTACAAAAGGGACGGCAACTGCGGCCGCATAAAGTTTTTCATCGATCTGAGCCAGCAGGCGTTTTCTCTCGAGGAAATAGCCCCAAATGCAATACACGGCCAAAACGCATACCGCAAAGCCGACGGCTATCAGCATTTTGATTTTTTCACGTGTCAACATAGGGGGCCGACTACTTTCATGGGGTGAATGGTTGAACCCAGGGGGTCAGGTTATTGATGCTTCGGATTATTTGCTGAAAAACCATAATAATAATAATTATATCCAATGTCTATTTTGATCGCATAAATTCTTTTTTGAATTTTTATGACACTAAAAAGCCTCAACCCCGTGTGTGCTGGGATTGAGGCTTGTTTTTAACACCCTCATAAAGGGTTCGACTAGAACGGAATCTCGTCGTCCGGGTTGAAGACCGGTTCTTCGTAAACCGGGGCCGGGCGCTGTTGTTGCGGCCGTTGTTGTTGAGGCTGTTGTGGTTGCGCTGCGGCGTTGTTGTAGGACTGCTGGGGTTGGCCACCGTATTGCTGGCCGGGACCGTTGTCGTAACCACCTTGGCCGCCGCCTTGGTATCCACCACCGCTGTTGTCGTCAACACGACCTAGCATTTGCATCTGATTGGCAACGATTTCCGTGGTATAGCGATCATTGCCGTCGCGGTCCTGCCATTTGCGGGTTTGCAGAGAGCCTTCAATGTAAATCTGCTTGCCTTTGTGGAGATATTTACCGCAGATCTCAGCCAGTTGCCGCCAGGCGACAATGTTGTGCCACTCGGTTTTGGTCTGGCGGTTGCCGTCGCGGTCTTTATAGGTTTCGCTGGTGGCCAGTGAGAAGTTGACCACGGCAGCACCAGAGGGCGTGTAGCGCAGTTCAGGGTCTTTACCGAGATTACCGACCAGGATCACCTTGTTTACCGACATAAGTTCTGTTCCTCCAGCATTATTGTTTCGTCAAAATCCCCTCTTCGCTAAGGAGATGGCTTGTTGTGTGGATTGGTTAGTGTACACGTTTGCCCAAATGACTTAAAGGCAATTTTGGTGGTGGGGGAACGGATGATTTTAAAGTGGCAGAGTGCGACCGGTTCCCATTTATGACATGTGTCTCTTTTCTGTGGCGAACTGTATCAGAGTGGAGCGTGCTGCTGTGGTGAATTGCACGTCACCGTCGGGCGGAGGGCTGGAAGTGCAGGCCGGAAGCGTATTTTAACTAAGTAGTATTTCTTAATAAGCCTTGGTACTGACTTTGCAATTGCATGGTTTCCATCTATTTACCTTTTGGGAGGAACCATATGCAATTTAAGTCGATTCAATTGAAAATAGCCTTGTTGGCTGGAGCGTGTCTGTTGCTGTGCGCCGCGATTCTGGTCGGCTATAGTTTGACGGCAACACACAATACGCAGGCGTATGTTGATGAAAAAGTGTCCGGACTGTTGGATGAAAATGCCCAGGTGCGCTTGGAGGAATCAGCCAAAGTCGCCGCGTTCAGCATTCAACGGGAATTTGATGTGGCTTTGAATGCGGCGCGCACCATGGCACACAGCTTTGAAATGTCCAAGCAGGTTGATGATGCGGGTGTCCCTCTGTTGCAGCTTGACCGCAGCGCGGCCAATGCCATTCTGCTCAATGTGCTCAAGCACAATGAGAGTTTCAATGGAACCTATAGTTGCTGGGAGCCGAATGCCCTTGAAGACAACGATGAGGCTTTTCGCGTTGCTCAAGACGGCAATAATCCGCAAACCGGCCGATTTACGCCGTATTGGACCCGCGATGAGCAGGGGCGTGTCGCTGTCCAACATCTGGTGGAGTATGATTCTGATGCATTGCATGCCAATGGGGTGGCCAAGGGAGGCTGGTATCGTGTTCCGCAGACCACGCATAAGGAGAGTGTTTTAGGGCCGCTGCCCTACATTGTTCAGGGTAAAAAGGTCTGGCTGGCGACATTGTCAGTGCCGATTCTTCATAACGGAACGTTTTACGGCGTTGCCGGAACAGATTATGTGCTTGATTTTGTCCAGAAACTCAGCGTAGCTGCAGATCAGAAATTGTTCGAAGGCCGGGGGGAGGTGGTCATTGTCAGTAATCAGGGGCTGATTATTGCCCACAGCGAGCAGCCGCAGTGGATCGGGCAGAGTTTTAAGGTGTTCAATGATGATGCCGCCGCAGATCTGAAGACCATCCAGGACGGACGTACCCTTGTTGAACAAAACGCTGAAACGGGTGAAATAGAAGTCATTGCTCCAATTCAGCTGGGCAATACCGGTAAACCGTGGGCGGTGATGATTCGTATTCATTCCGATGTGGTGATGGCGCAGGCCCATGCGTTAGATGATGAGTTGACTGAGCATGCCGACAATGATGTGGCATGGCTCTTGACCATTGGTGGCGGAGTGACCAGCGTGTCGATTGTGCTGCTGTGGGTGTTTGCCGCGAGTTTGGCGAAGCCGGTCCTCCGTGGTGTTCGTCTGGCTGAGGAGATCGCCCAAGGGCGTTTCGACAGCCGACTGAAGATGACCGGTCTGGACGAGATCGGTCAGTTGGGCCGGGCTCTGGACAGTATGGCGGACAGTCTGCAGGAAAAAGCACGTCTGGCCGAGGAGATTGCCCACGGCAATCTCGACGTTGATGTCCAGTTGGCCTCAGAACAGGACCAGCTTGGCCTGGCATTGCAACACATGACCAACAGTTTGAATGATTTGCTTGGTCAGGTAGCCATCAGTGTTGAACAGGTGGCGGCGGGAAGCTATCAGGTGTCTGATTCCAGTCAGACCCTGTCGCAGGGGGCGACGGAGCAGGCCAGTTCGCTGGAGCAGGTCACCAGCTCGATGCAGCAGGTTGCCTCTCAAACGGATCAGAACACCGAGCACGCCAGAGAAGCCAGCCGATTATCGGATGAAGCGAAAAAGAGTGCTGAAAACGGCAATGGGCAGATGAAGGAGATGGTCGCGGCCATGGGCGACATTTATGAATCAGGCCAGAATATTTCCAAGATCATCAAGGTCATTGATGAAATCGCTTTTCAGACCAATTTGCTGGCCCTGAATGCAGCGGTCGAAGCCGCACGCGCCGGACAGCACGGCAAAGGTTTTGCCGTTGTCGCCGAAGAGGTGCGCAATCTGGCGGCACGCAGTGCCAAAGCAGCCGGAGAAACGGCTGAGTTGATCGAAGGCTCGGTGGCGAAGACGGAAAAAGGAACCGACATCGCCGAAAAAACCGCTGTGGCTCTCGACGAGATCATGGCGGATGTCAACAAGGTCAGTGCCTTGGTTGGTGATATTGCCATTGCCGCCGAAGAACAGGCGCAAGGAATCGGCCAGATCAATCAAGGCTTGGGCCAGATCGATCAGGTCACACAACAGAACACCGCGACCGCGGAGGAAAGTGCCTCGGCTTCCGAAGAACTTTCCGCTCAGGCGCAACAGCTCAAGCAGATGTTGGCTCATTTTACGCTACGCATGGATCGGGCCTCCGCCGCAGGGCGGTCAGACAATACCGTGCTGAGACTCGGTATGGATTGATTCTCGATTTTTCCTTGCCCACTATAAACAAAAGCGCCCCGACACCGTTGGTCGGGGCGCTTTTGTTTGCAGCCTGTTCAGCCATGATAAAGCCATTGACTCGTTCTAGCGGCTGACCTAAACTGACGAGTCGGATTGATTCATAATTTTCCGTGAATAATCAATACCCTATCGTGAGCTCTGTCATGACGGTCGAATCGTTTTGTTTTGGCAGGGCCGACCTCTATCCTCGGCGAGTGTTGTGACGCAAACCTCTCTTCACAATCCTGATCAACTGACGTTACTGCCTCTGGGTGGTCTCGGCGAAATCGGTCTTAATATGATGGCGCTGGAGTATGCCGGCAAGATCGTGTTGATCGATTGTGGCTTGATGTTCCCTGAAGCGCACATGCTGGGCATTGATCTGGTGCTGCCCGATGTGACATGCCTGGAAGAGCGTCTGGATGATATCTGTGGACTGGTGATTACCCACGGCCATGAAGACCATATCGGGGCCATTCCGTTTCTTTACGAGCAACTAGGTCGACCGCCCCTCTATGCAACACGGCTGACCTTGGCATTGCTGAAAAAGAAACTTGAAGAGTTTGAGCTGAACCTCAACCAAAACATGACGCAGATCGCGCCTCGTGAAGCGTTTGAGGTGGGGCCCTTTACCATCGAACCGTTTCGGGTAGCGCATTCGGTGCCGGACGGGGTCGGTCTGGCGATTCGTTGTGGGGCCGGACTGGTGGTGCACAGTGGTGATTTCAAGCTGGATGCCACGCCTCTGGACGGCGAGCCCACCGATGTGGCCCGCCTGGCCCAATACGGCGAAGAGGGGGTGCTGTTGTTGCTGGCGGATTCCACCAATGTGGAAACGTCCGGCTTTTCGGGGTCGGAACGGCAGGTGGGGCCACGCTTTCGTGACATTATGGAGCAGGCGAGCGGCATGGTGTTTGTCGCGACCTTTTCCTCCAATATTCATCGGGTCCAGCAGGCGGTGGATGCCGCTCTGGCCTGTGGTCGTAAAGTGGCTCTGTATGGGCGCAGTATGGTGAGTAACTGCGGCGTCGCCCGTGTCCATGATGCCTTGACCATCCCGGAAGCGGAGCTGATTGATGTGCGTCAGTTGGGCGATTATCCGCGCGATCAGGTGGCGGTGATCACCACCGGCAGCCAAGGCGAACCGCGTAGTGCTCTGGCGCGTCTGGCCGCGGACGATCATCCCCAGTTTGCCATTGAGGAAAACGACTGCGTTATTCTGTCGTCGCGGTTTATTCCCGGCAATGAAAAGGCCATTACGTCGGTGATCAACCAGTTGTATCGTCTGGGCGCCGAGGTGCATTATCAGCGCACCAGCGGTGTTCATGTATCGGGCCATGCCAGCCGTGAAGAATTGAAACAACTGCTGGCTCTGGTGCGACCGCAAAGCTTTATCCCTGTTCATGGTGAATTTCGTCATCTGATGCAACATGCGCGTCTGGCGCGACAGATGGGGGTGGCGGACGAGCGTAGCCTGGTGGTTGAAAACGGTCAGCCGGTGCTGGTCAGCGCGCATGGTCTGAAACGGTTGGAACCAGTAGAAACCGGGCGCGTGCTGGTTGATGGTAAAGGAGTCGGCGATGTCGGCATGATGGAATTGCGCGATCGCCACCGTCTGGCCCGTCATGGCACGGTGATGGCGGTGCTGGCCGTGAGCCGCAGCAAGGGCACCCTGCTGCACGGGCCGGAGCTGGTCAGCCGTGGTTGCCTGCCGGAGCCGGACAGTGACGCCTTGTTGGTTGACGCGGCAGAACAGGTGCGCGACATGCTCGGCGAGCATCATCTGTCTTCCTTGACGGATTGGGATGATGTGCGTATCGAGATCCGCCAGACTCTGACACGGTTTTTCAAGCGTCGTTTGCAGCGCCGACCGTTGGTGTTGCCGATTATCATACAACTTTAAGGGCGCGCTGTGCATCCGGCGCTTAGCCACGATATTCTTGCTCTCTGGCGGGGGCATTCATTTTAACGAGGTAGTGACATTCATGACCTTGATTCATGCGTTATTACTCGGCCTGCTGCAAGGGGCCACGGAATTTTTGCCGGTGTCCTCTTCAGGCCACCTGGCCATCGCTCAGTATTTTATTAAAGGGTTTGAACAGCCCGGTGTGTTGTTTGACGTGATGTTGCACTGCGGCACCCTGTGCGCGGTGCTGATCTATTTCTGGAAAGATGTTTGTTCCCTGCTGACGGCACCGTGGGCCTCGGGATACGACGGTGTGGTTCGCCGACGTCTGTTGTGGCTGATTATCGCCGGATCGGTGCCGACGGCGATCATTGGGCTGACGTTCAAAGATGCCTTGACGTCGGTGTTTCACAACATCCCCCTGGTCTGCGCGATGCTGCTGGTGACCGGGACCATCCTGTTTGCTGCTGAACGGTGGCGCCATGGTGCGCGCGGTCAGGAGCAGTTGACCCTGACCGATGCCCTGATCACCGGACTGGTGCAGGGCTTTGCCATTCTGCCGGGGATCTCCCGTTCCGGTTCGACCATTGCCGCCCTGCTGTTTCGCGGAGTTGACGGGGCCGTGGCTGCACGTTTTTCGTTTTTGCTGTCGATGCCGGCTGTTGCCGGGGCGACGTTGATTTCGCTCAAGGATCTGGACGGGCTGGCTGCCGGGCAACTGCCCTTGTATCTTGCCGGGGGCGGGATGGCATTCGTCAGCGGCCTGCTGTCGATTCATCTGTTGATGGCCGTGGTCCGCAAGCGTCGCCTGGCGGCATTTGCCCTGTATTGCTGGGGTGCCGGAGCGGTGTTTTTTATGTTATCTTAGACAACGGATAAAACTGAAGGCAAGTCCGTGTTTTTAAAGGCGTTGAAAACGCCCCGTCAAATCAGAAAAACCCCTGAAACCCGGTCTGGAGTAAAAGGATTCAAGCCGCTATGGATGATGATCAACAAAGCAGCAGCCGTCGTGAACACTTGAAAAAGGAGATTTCCGCCCTGTTCTGGGCGGCGCTGGGTGCCTACCTGTGTATCTGTTTGCTCTCGTTTGACAACGGCGATCCGTCATTCAATAACAATCTCCATCCGGATGTCATCCGCAATCTCGGTGGTCCCATCGGTGCGCATCTTGCCGACCTGCTTTATCAATTGTTTGGCCTGGCGTCACTGCTGTTGCCGCCCGCCTGTTTTTTCTTTGCCTGGCGGCTGTTTCGTTTCCGTGATCTGCATCCACGCTGGTATAAAGTTGGCGCTTTTCTGGCCATGGTGTTTGCCCTCGACGGCCTGATTGCGCTCAAGGTCGGTGAGGTGACCGTCATGGGTCAGGCGATTTCCGAGGGGGGGGGCGCCATTGGTCGCCTGTTGGTCGATATCCTCGCCGGGGCACTCAATGTCGGCGGCGCGGCTCTGGTGCTGGTGGTGTTCTTCCTGGTGTCCACCATGTTACTGACCCGTTTTTCCCTGGTGTTGTTTCTCGAAGGGCTCAGTGCACGCATGGCGGCACGCATGGAGCGCCGCCGTGAACGTCGCGAGCAGAAAAAACTCGCCTCCGGCAAGAAGAAGGCCGATGGCCCGGTGATTGCCGCACCGACGGCGCCTATTACCAAAGCGCCCACGCCGACCAAACCGGTCCGCAAGAAGAAAGCCCGCAACGAGGTGCCCGCCGAGCAGGAATCGTTTGATTTTCTTGAGATCACCGGCAACTATCAGTTGCCCTCCTTGTCGTTGCTCGACTATGAAGGCGAACCGACGCCACCGGCGGACCGTGAAGCGCTGATGGCCATGGCGCGGATTCTTGAAGCCAAACTGAAAGATTTCAATGTCGACGGCGAAGTGGTGGAAGTCAAGCCGGGTCCGGTGGTGACCATGTTTGAGTTCTCTCCGGCTCCCGGCATCAAGGTCAACAAGATCGCCGGTCTGTCCGACGATCTGTCCATGGCGCTACGCGCTACGTCCATCCGCATTGTCGCACCGATTCCGGGGCGCGGCGTGGTGGGGATCGAGATCCCCAACAACAACCGCGAAACCGTATATCTCAAAGATATTCTCGAATCAGACCAGTTTCGCAAAAGCGGCGGGCGTTTGCCCATGGCGCTGGGCAAGGATATTTTCGGCCAGACCTGCGTCAGTGATCTGGCCAAAATGCCTCACCTGTTGGTGGCCGGTTCCACCGGTAGTGGTAAGTCGGTGTCGATCAACACCATGATCCTGTCGTTGCTCTATCGCGCCAATCCCGAAGACGTGCGCATCATCATGGTCGATCCCAAGATGCTTGAGTTATCGATCTACGAAGGCATCCCTCATCTGCTGTTGCCGGTGGTCACCGATCCGAAGAAGGCGTCACTGGCTCTGGGCTGGGCCGTGCGCGAGATGGAGCGGCGCTATCGGCTGATGGCCGACAAGGGCGTGCGCAACATCGACGGCTACAACAAGAAAATTGCCAAGGAAGAAAAAGACAAGGAGCGCTTGGCGCGTCTCGAAGCGGCGACCACCGCCAGCGAGCTGACCGGCGAAGAGATGCCGTTTGAAGAGGAGGCTCAGGCACCTCTCGATTTACCGCCTGCTGCGGAAGAGGAGTTGGATCACGGTCATCTGCCCTACATCGTCGTCATTGTCGATGAGCTGGCCGACCTGATGCTGGTGGCCGGGCGCGAAATCGAAGAGCATATTGCCCGTCTCGCCCAGATGGCGCGTGCCGCCGGGATCCACCTGATTCTGGCCACGCAGCGTCCGAGTGTCGATGTCATTACCGGCCTGATCAAGGCCAACTTCCCGACGCGCATCTCGTTTAAGGTGTTCTCGCGCATCGACTCGCGCACCATCCTTGATACCAGTGGTGCGGAAAACCTGCTCGGCATGGGTGATATGCTGTTCCTGCCGCCGGGAACCAGCACCCTGCAACGGGTGCATGGCGCGTTTGTCTCCGAGCTGGAAGTGCAAAAAGTGGTCGATTTTCTCACCAAGCAGGGCAGTCCCGACTACGATACCACGATCCTGACACCGCCACCTTCGACCGGGGGAGACAGTGATGAGGATCTCGAATACGACGAGCGCTGGGACGAAGCCGTCGCCCTGGTCGCCCAGGCACAACAGGCGTCGATCTCGATGATCCAGCGGCGTTTGCGTATTGGTTACAACCGTGCAGCGCGTATTATTGAGAAGATGGAGCAGGAGGGGATTGTCGGTCCGTCGGATGGCACCAGTAAGGGGCGTGAAGTGTTGATTCAGTCCCATGATAATGACTGATACGCTCTTTCTGCGCAGCGCCTCCGGATTAACTCTATCGGCTTTTATCTAATGTTGTGGCGTGGTGCGCAACATCGACTTCTGTTGTTCCACTCTGACGTCATTCACTTACATCGCGATGTCGGCAAAATGCGCTGACGCTCAAACAGGTTGCCGACACTCTCGCGGTGACGTTCACTGCGTTCGGTGCTGCTGAACGGGAGGGCTTGTCGGCTCAATTTGGAGTGCTGTCGCTTGTCGCCGTTCACTGAAATCCTTAAAGTGTTTTTCCTTTTATTGTCCTGACATCGTTGTGCTGTACTTGATCAATCACAAGTGCTATGAATATTCTTTCATGTTGAAAATTGTTACGATCCGCTGGTCGGTGTCATTTCCGGCGGATGAATCGTGTTTTACGTAAGAAAGGAGCAACACCATGGAAAGCTTGCTGACGCCGTGGCTGCTGTGGTTTGTCGCCGGAGTGGCTCTGGCTTTGTTTGAGCTGGCCGTACCGGGTTTTATCCTGATCTTTTTTGGTGTCGGCTGTATTGTGGTGTCCGGCGTGTTGCTGGTGGTGGACCTCACCGTGACCGAGCAGGTGTGGCTGTTTGTCGCGGCCACCATAGTCAGTCTGCTGGCATTACGTCGTTATGCCATGCGGGTGTTTGCCGGCTCTCAGGATGTTAATCCGGAAGACCGGCTTGTCGAGGAGCCACAGGGCACCGGCAAGGTCGTCGATCGCATTACGCCGCAGACGCCGGGCCGTGTGGCGTATCGTGGTTCGTTCTGGGATGCCGTATCCACGGTGACCCTCGAGCCGGACACCATGGTTAAGGTGAATGGCTATGCCCCCAATTCCCGTACGGTTCTCAATGTGGAACCTGTCGACTCTGTGGAACGTTAAACCCCGTCGAAGATTCTCAACGTCAATCTGTCTGCGCTAACGCAAGGAGTTCTCTATGAATCCGTCATTGGTTGCTGTCATTATCTTTGCTGTTCTGGTCATTGTCGTCCTGGTCAAAACGGCGGTTATTGTGCCACAGAAGCACGAATACATTATTGAACGGCTTGGCAAGTACAGCCGTACGCTTGGCGCCGGCTTCCATATTCTGTTGCCGTTTATCGACAAAGTGGCGTATCGCTTCATGCTCAAGGAAGAGGTGGTGAACATTGCCAGCCAGACCTGTATCACCAAGGATAACGTCACTGTTGAGGTCGATGGTCTGATTTACCTGCAGGTGCAGGACAGCAAGCTGGCAGCTTATGGTATCAACGATTACCGCATTGCGGCCGCGCAACTGGCCCAGACCACCCTGCGTTCCTGCATTGGTCGCATTGATCTGGACAAAACCTTTGAAGAGCGGGAAAACATCAATGCCCAAGTGGTGCAGGCCATTGACGAGGCGGCGCAGAGCTGGGGGATCAAATTGCTGCGTTATGAGGTAAGCGACATCGTGCCGCCGCAATCGGTCAAGCAGGCCATGGAAGCGCAGATGACTGCTGAGCGCGCCAAGCGTGCCGAGATTGCCAAATCCGAAGGGGAGCGCCAGTCGACCATTAACCGTGCTGAGGGTGAACGTCAGGATGCCATTCTCAAGTCAGAGGGTGAGAAACAGCGCATGATCAATGAAGCCGAAGGGCGTGCCGCGCAGATTCGTGCCGTGGCCGAAGCCACAGCCCAAGGCTTGCACATGATTGCCGAACAATTGAAAAGCCCTGGTGGTTTGGATGCCGCCAATCTGCGCGTTGCCGAGCAATATGTGGCGGAATTCGGCAAGCTGGCCAAAGAGTCCAATACCCTGATCGTGCCAAGCTCGGCCAGCGATGTGTCGTCCATGGTCAGTCATGCCATGGCCACCCTCAATACCCTGAAAAAATCGTAAGGAGAGTTCGTGGTCTCAACTGAAACCCTGTGGCGGGATATTGACGCCATTCGCGACCAGGCACCGCTGGTGCATAATATTACCAACTTCGTGGTCATGAATACGACAGCCAATGCGTTGCTGTCGCTGGGGGCGTCGCCGGTGATGGCCCATGCCGCTGACGAGGTGGAGGAGATGGTCGGGCTGGCCTCGGCGCTGGTGGTCAATATCGGCACCCTGAGTCAGACCTGGGTCGATAGCATGGCCAAGGCGATTCCCGCAGCTGCGGCGCGGAATATCCCCATTGTGTTTGACCCGGTGGGCGCCGGCGCCACTCGGTTTCGTACCGAGAGCTGTCTGCGGTTAATGGGGCTGGCACAGCCAACGGTGATTCGCGGCAATGCCTCAGAGATTATGGCTTTGGCCGGAGCTCAGGTGCAGACGCGTGGTGTGGATAGCGGTGCTGCTGTTGATGATGCCCAGGGGGCGGCCCGTCAGCTGGCCCGCCAGTGGCAGTGCGTGGTCGTCGTCAGTGGGGCCAGCGATCTGATTACCGATGGTGAAACTGTGTGGTGGGTGGACAATGGCCACGCCATGATGCCGCGGGTGACCGGGTTGGGCTGTACGGCTTCGGCGTTGGTTGGGGCATTTTGCGCGGTTAATGATCAGTCGCTGACCGCGGCGGCCCATGCCATGAGTACTTTGGGGATGTGTGGCGAGTTGGCTGCGGAGAGTAGTGCCGGGCCGGGTTCGCTGCAAGTGGCGGTGATTGATGCGTTGTATGGTTTGACGCGTGAGGAGGTTGAAGGGCGGTTGCGGGTGAGAGGGTAACAAGCCTCTGGTCTTAACTCGAATATTTGTGGTTTGGATAACGAAGCTGATCGCTCTGGCGAACGTCATCCGTCTGCATTGATGGTGCCCACATGACGTGGGCTTCCGCGCCCTCACGTCGGCTCCCTTTTGCGTCGACAAAAGGGAGGCAAAATCGACTCTCAAGGGGTTGTTATCAATCAGCCTTCACGGATTGTTGCAGATCTTTTTCACGCCTGCGGCGTTATCCGTCGTCGCCATAGAACCACTATGGCTTCTCCCTCTGCCTTGCCGGCGCAAAAAATCTCACGCACCACCACTCGTTCATCTGATTAATAACAACCCCAATGCGCCCTGCGGGTTCCCTCACTGCATTCGCTGTCGTTGAGATGTCGGCAAAACTCGCCCAGTCTGCATCAGTCCTCAAACAGTTTGCCGACGACCATCTCAACGACGCTCTTTTTGTTCGGCGCTGCTGAACGAGAGAACTGAGGTGCAAAATAACACACGACTGTAGGGCGGGCATCGTCCCGCCCGTTTGATTGATGCCACACCAGAGATAGAGCGCAACATCATATTGTCATCAACGTTTTACCCTAAAGATGATGAGTTGCACGATTCGCCGGGCTAAAGGGCGGCGAGCCGAATCTGTGAAGCATGACGGAAACAGACTGAGTTTCGATGGATTCAGGTTCAGGAGGTGTTCAAGCTGGTTTTTGCATATTTTTGAGCGGCCCGTCAAAAGTATGTCGGCTGCCGGGACGAAACCCGGCGACCTTGACCTTGGTTTTATGGTGTAGGAATAGAAATAAAAAGCCCCTTGCGATTTTTATGACGCAAGGGGCTTTGTGTGTGTTGGTTGTGATCAGGCTTCGCGGCCCAACGCTTTAAGCATGGCCTGCCCCATGCCCGTCGGACTGGTCGAGACCGTCACGCCGCATTCCGTCAACGCAGCAATCTTGTCTTCAGCGCGACCCTTGCCGCCGCTGATGATCGCCCCGGCATGCCCCATCCGTTTACCCGGAGGAGCTGTTTGCCCGGCAATAAACGCCGCTACCGGCTTGGTCATGTGCTCCTGTACCCAGGCCGCGGCTTCCTCTTCGGCACTGCCGCCGATTTCACCGATCATCAATACCCCCTCGGTGTCGGGGTCATTGTTGAACATTTCCAGTACATCGATAAATTTCAGGCCGATGATCGGGTCGCCGCCGATGCCGACGCAGGTCGATTGGCCGAGACCGACATCGGTCAGTTGCTTGACCGCCTCATAGGTCAGGGTGCCGCTGCGCGAGACCACGCCGATCTTGCCCGGTTTGTGAATGTAGCCCGGCATAATGCCTATCTTGCATGCGCCGGGGGTGATCAGACCGGGGCAGTTGGGTCCGATCAGCTTGGTGGTGCTGTCTTCCACCACCTGGCGGGCCATCACCATATCGCGCACCGGCACCCCTTCGGTAATGCACACGACCAGGTCGACGCCGGCTTCGCAAGCCTCAAGGATGGCGTCGGCCGCGCCCGGCGGCGGCACAAAAATCATCGACACATTGCCGCCGGTGATACGGACGGCTTCTTCCATGGTATCGAAGACCGGGATGCCTTCGACGTGGATGCCGCCTTTACCCGGGGTCACCCCGGCAACAATGTTGGTGCCGTAGTCGCGGCACTCGCGAGTATGGAACATGCCGGTCTTGCCGGTCATGCCCTGGACAATCACTTTGCTGTCTTTATTGATCAATATGGACATGGGTATTTTTTCTCCGTTGTCAGAGTCGCTGTTATTTCGTTATTCAGCCAACTTCCGAGAAGAACGATTACGGTTCTTCCTGCTTCATCATGGCGACAATCATCTTGGCGCCCTCGCCGAGAAGGTCAGCGCACTGCACATTGAGGGGCGATTCGGTGAGCAGTTTTTTCCCCTCCTCAACCTGAGAGCCGTCCATGCGCACCACGATGGGCAACTGACATGCCATTTCGCCGGCGGCTTCGATGATGCCGTGAGCAATCACGTCGCAGCGCATGATGCCGCCGAAGATATTGACGAACACCGCTTCCACGTCCTTGTCCTGTAAAATAATTTTAAACGCCTCAGCCACTTTTTCGCGTGTGGCTCCGCCACCGACATCGAGGAAGTTGGCCGGGTCGCCACCGTTTTCCTTCAACACATCGAGGGTGGCCATGGCCAGTCCGGCACCGTTGACCATGCAGCCGATGTTGCCGTCGAGCTTGATGTAGGACAGGTCAAATTTACCGGCGCTGATCTCCAGCGGGTCCATCTGCGAATAGTCCTGCATCTCGTGGTATTCCCAATGACGGAACACAGCATTGTCGTCGAAGTTGATTTTGGCATCCAGGGCCAACAGCCAACCGGCTTTGGTGACCACCAGCGGGTTGATCTCGACCAGCGAGCAGTCCTTGTCGAGACAGCAGCGGTACATATCCAAAATCAGACGCACGCAATCTTCGGCAACGCCGCCGGTCATGCCGATTTTGTGAACAATCTGGCGGGCCTGATAGGAGCGCAGACCGGTGTAGGGATCAATGGTTAATGTGTGGATTTTTTCCGGAGCGTTTGCCGCCACGTCTTCAATGTTGACGCCGCCTTCCGCTGACGCGATCAGGCAGTAGCGGGAGGTCTTGCGGTCCAGGGTGATGGACAGGTAGAATTCCTGGCCCACTTCAACGGTTTCTTCCACCAGGATGCGGCGCACTTTCAGTCCTTCAGGACCGGTCTGGTGGGTGACCAGCCGCTTGCCGAACAGTTCCTTGGCGATCTCATGGGCTTGCTCGGGATGGTGTGCCACCTGCACGCCGCCGGCCTTGCCGCGACCCCCGGCATAAATTTGCGCTTTAACCACGCAGCGGCCGCCCATCATTTTTGCTGCCCGTTCCACCTGGTCTGCGGTCACTGCCACACGCCCGCGAGGTACGGGAATGTCAAATGAGCCAAGAATCTCTTTGGCCTGGTACTCGTGAATTTTCATGAACCCCCCATTGTCAGAAAATTTCTTTTCAGCACGGCCGTTTGTCGAGTGGTGCAACACTCGCTGCCATGCCTCTCTCCATGGACCAATTAACCCGTATTTCTCACAAGTGACCTGTCTGCTGCGTTACGCTTGAAAACGTTCTCGACAAACTGCACCTCTGCCTGCGAGCGTTTTTCTGTGTGTGCCTTGCTGCCACGGCCCTTTTCGGACTCTCGTGACGATTTTTGTGAGGAATACGGGCAAAAACAGTCTTTACTATAACGCCTGACCCGGCACATGCCAACCATCCTCGGCGAATCAGGTTAATGTTCTCGCCCCGCAGGTGAGGGGAGGTAAAAAACAGCGCTAATCCATACTTTTACATTGCAATGAAGTGCTATTGTCGGCGATACTGAAAAATTCGCGCTCGCTGATGGGTGCGACTAACCATGAAAGCAACACGACGTATGACTGCATCTGATTTTTCCGCCCTAGGTATTGCTCCCCCCTTGCTCCAGGCTTTGACGGATCTCGGCTATCAACAGCCGTCCCCCATTCAGGAGCAAAGTATTCCCATTTTGAATGAGGGTCATAATCTTCTCGGCACGGCGCAAACCGGTACCGGCAAGACCGCTGCCTTCGGTCTGCCGCTGCTGGGGAAAATTGATCCCAGCCTCAAGCATCCCCAATTGCTGGTGCTTGCACCGACACGCGAGCTGGCCATTCAGGTTTCTGAAGCGTTGCAGAGTTTTGCCAAATATCTGCCGCAGATCAAGGTATTGGCCGTTTATGGCGGCCAGCCCATGTACCAGCAACTTAAAGCCCTGCATGACGGGGTGCAGGTGGTGGTCGGCACGCCGGGGCGGATCATGGACCACATGGAGCGCAAGAGTCTGCGGCTTGAACAGATCAGTGCCGTGGTGCTCGATGAGGCTGACGAGATGTTGCGCATGGGCTTTATTGACGATGTCGAAACCATCCTCGGGGCGACGCCGCCGCGCTGCCAGTGTGCATTGTTTTCCGCCACTATGCCGCCGGCCATCCGCCGCGTTGCCGAACGCTATCTCGGTGATGCCCGGGAAGTGCAGATCGCCTCACGGACATCCACCGTGGATCAGATTGAGCAACGCTATCTGATGTTGCGCGCCAATCAAAAGTTTGATGTGCTGACACGTCTGATTGAGGCGCAGGAGATCGACGGCACCATTGTGTTCGTCCGCACCAAAACCGCGACCACGGAACTGGCCGAGCGTCTTGAGGGACGGGGTTATAACGCGGCACCTCTCAACGGTGATCTCAGCCAGCAGGTGCGTGAACGCACCATCAGCCGGTTGAAGAACGGCAGTCTGGATATTGTTGTAGCCACCGATGTTGCCGCGCGTGGTCTTGATGTCGAGCGGATCAGTCATGTGTTCAACTACGATATTCCCTTCGACACGGAAGCCTATATCCACCGCATTGGTCGTACCGGCCGTGCCGGCCGCACCGGCACCGCTATTCTGTTTGTCACGCCGCAGGAACGCCGTCTGCTCAAAGGGATCGAGCGCGCCACCAAACGGGAGATCAAACCGATCGCGGTGCCGACCAGCGAGCAGATCGGTGCGCGGCGGATTGCGATTTTCAAGAAGCAGATTCATGACACCCTTGATCAGTACAATTTGGCGGAGCTGCGTGAACTGTTGTCGACCATGGTGGAGGAAGAGGGCCTGGAGTTGCTCGATGTCGCCGCGGCTCTCGCCCATCGTCAACAGGTCCAAAAGACGCTGTTTCCCAAACTGTCGACCATTCAGCTGCCCTCTTTGGATGACCGAAAATCACGCCTGGCCGGTGAACGTAAACCGCGTGAGCGTGGTAATGTGCCGCCCATGGATCGTTATCGGATCAGTGTTGGTCGACGCCACAATATTACACCGCGTGATATTGTCGGCGCGTTCAGTAATGAAGGCCGGGTTCAGATTGGCTTTATTGGTCGGATTAATCTCTACAATGAGCACAGCACCGTTGAGTTGGCCCAGAGCCTGCCGGCCAAAGTGATTGAGAAACTCAACAAAATTCAGCTGCGTCACCATGATATCAAATTGCACAAGCTTGATGACAACGTGGAAGGGAGTGAAAGAAAACCGTCCAAGAAGAAAAGCGTGGCTCGGCCGGAGCGGGGCCGAGGCGTGAAAACGACGCCACATAAACCGAAAAAAAACGCCAAGAAATTCGTCCCGAAAAAAAAGCGTTGATAAAAAAGAATTCGAGGCTTTCCGGGCTGCGATGCTTTGCACTCTCTGGAGGCAAAGATAAGGACAGTACGGATCCTTTCCTCTTGCCACCATTGGCCTAGATTGACAAATGAGAGGGCTTGGTTAAAGTTAATACAGCACCCGCACGTTGTGCCACGGTACGGACAGATGTGCGGGTGCGGTGTTTTCATATTTCAGGTCGGTAGGAGGTGCGGATGGCTTGTTTAAGCCGGAAGTGGTACCGGGTCCTGATTGTGCCGCTGCTCTTATGCTCCTTATGCTGTTGTGACACGACAGACCGTCAGGAAATCAGAATTTCCGTCAATCCCTGGATTGGCTTTACCCCCGTGGCGTATGCCCAGCAAAAAGGCTGGTTGGACGATTGTCCGGTGCGCCTGCTCTGGGTGGTTGGCTTGGAAGAGAACGTCAAGCTTTACCGCCAGGGCCTGTCAGATGGCTTTGTGGCCACCCAATACGAATACCTGAAGCTGCCCGACCCACAAAAAATGGCGCCCTATGCTCTGTTTGATCGCTCCTGCGGTGCGGATGTCATCTTGAGTAACCGGACTATTGACCAACTGCGCACCAGCTCCCGGATCACCACTCATCTTGAAATCAGCAGCCTTAATCTTGACATCCTCCATGCTTTCATGGAAAAGCACCATCTTGATCCGGATCATTTTATCCTCCACCCCAGCGATCCGGGACAGTCGGCGTCGCTGAAAGATCCGGCAGAGCCGACGCTGATCATTGGCTACGAACCCTATGCCACCCAAATAGAAAGAAACGGTTTTCAACGCATTGATTCCACCCGTAGCCTCGATCAGGTCATGGTTGTCGATGCACTGTGGCTTTCCACGCAACTCTCTGAGCAGGACCTCAAAACCATTCGTTGTTTTAAGCAAGCCATCGACCATGCGATTCACGATTTGCATGACAATCCACACGACTATTATCTGACGGTTCAGGGGTATCTTGAAGGTCAGAGCTTTGCCGAGTTTGAGGCCAGTCTTGCCGGCATCGAATGGATCAATAGCCGCGAAAAAAGCGCTTTGGCTAAAAATGCTCTGCAGCGTCAGGGAATCGTCACGGACACGTTGTTATGAAACTGCGTGATTTCTTTATTCTGCTGTTTGTGCTGCTGATCGTTGCCATTCTGGTGGTTAATTATTGTGTCTATCGGAGCGACAAAGAGCTGGTTCTCTCCTATCTGAGCGATTGGAGTCGAAGCGCCATGCTGCAGACCGAAACCCCGGTGGTGGATCTGCTCAACCGGGGCAAGGTTTCGTCCGTGCAAAAACTGCTCGACAGAGCGTTTGTTTCTCGGCCGTTCTTATCCTCTATTTCCATCTCACTGGATGAACACCATTACACGCTCTCTTCGGATCGCAGTTTACAAGGTAAAGAACTCAGTGGAAAATTTCAGACCGTCAGTGGCCCCTTGACTCAGCAGATTACCCGTGGCGGAACGCATTTTCGCCTGCCGATTACCTACTACCTGAATGGCTTGCCCCAGCAGGGGCTCTTGCTGATGGTTCTCGATGAGGACTATGTGTTTAACGAAATCAAAGCGCATGCGTTGCGCACCTCGGGGCGGATTTTAACGATTGCCGCTCTGATCTTTGCCTTCGGTTGTTGGCTGGCTTACCATTTTCTGATTGCACCCATTGCCAATATTCGCCAATTCGTCAACGAAGGCGCCTGTCGCAAACACCATTTCCTCATCGAGGATTTCAGCCAGCTGATGCAATATGTTCAGCATAGCTTTTCTACGCTGGCCAAACAGAAACAGCAGATTCAGGATGCCTTTGATTACGAATGCTACCTTGAATCCATCCTGCAAACCGTCGCGGACATTAACAAGCTGCTGATTGTTTCCAAAACCGCCGAGGAATTGTTGCAACGCAGCTGTGAGCGACTGGCGCAACATGGTGATTATGCTTACGCCTGGATTGGCGAAATCAGAGAGCAGAAGATCCACGTGCTCGTCCAATCCGCGGACTGTGAGGGGGTTCTTCCCGGCGATTTTTCCATCTCTCTGGAACAGGCCAGTGTTGAATCCAGTGCTCCGATCGCTAAAAGCGTGTTAACCAACCAGACTCAGGTGATCAATGATCTAGAAAAAGAAACCAGTATTACATCCTGTTGTAAAAAGGCACTACAGGCCGGTTTCAAAACACTGATTTCATTGCCTTTATGTGCCGACAGCTACAGTAAACCCTTTGGAGTGCTGGTCATTTTCACCCACAGTACCCGCGGTTTTGACCCCAAAGAGGTGGAAATGCTCAATGAATTGGCCGGCGACATCGGTTTTGCCGCCACGGCATTCAAAAAAGAGCGAGATTTTAAAGCCTACCTGTCCACCGATGCCCTGTCCGGGCTTGCCAACCGTTCCGTCCTGCTTGACAGCATCAAGCGGATTGAAGAGCCTGAAATCATGGTTCTGAGTATCAATGATTTTAAAAATATCAATGAAGTCTACGGCTTTGAGCTTGGCGATGCGCTCATCCAGGAGTTCAGCCGCGTTCTGCAGGAGTTCGTGGCTCCTTATCGCCAGGTCCGTGTCTACAGTCTCGGCGTGGATAACTTTGCCCTGTTGTTGAGTGAAGGGCACCGCCTTGACATGAATGACTTTGCCGACCTGCTGGTGACGACACTGGAAAATCACCCGTATACCTGTTTCGGGATCGAGATTGTCCCGGAAATCACCGCCGGTTACGCGCGCTCTCACGAGCAGGTCGTTGAACGTGCAGAACTGGCGCTGAAGTGGGCAAAATCGCAAAAGAAAAAATTAGGTGTGTTTGATCCCACCCAATTGATGGTCGAAGAACATCAGAACAACATGCAGTGGTATTATACCGTTCACAAGGCCATTCATGATAAACGAATTATTCCGTATTTTCAGGGGATTGTCGATAACCGGACCGGCGCGATCTGTAAATACGAAACCCTCATGCGTCTGCAATTACCCAATGGTAACATTGTCACCCCGTTTCATTTTCTGGCCATTGCCAAGAAAACCCGGCTTTATCCGGAGTTGACCAGGATCATGGTGCGCAAGGCCTTTGCGGCCTTTGCCGATTCTACGGTTCCCATCTGTTTTAATATCTCCCTGGAAGATATCGTCAATGATCAGGTTGTGGAAACACTGCGTCAGGAAGTGCTGCACCACAAAATGGGGGGGAGGATAACCTTTGAAATTCTCGAAAGCGAAGGGATTCGTGACTACGAAACCGTGGCGGCATTTATCCGCGAGTTCAAGGCGCTGGGCTGTCAGATTGCCATTGATGATTTTGGCTCCGGCTATTCGAACTTTGAGCATTTGCTCAACCTGCAGGTCGATTACCTGAAAATTGACGGCAGTCTGATTCAAAACATCGTCCATGACCACAATGCCCAGGTGCTGGTCCAGCACATTCATCATCTTGCGACGGATCTCAATATGCAGACCATTGCCGAGTTTGTCTCATCCCAGGAGATTTACGACAAGCTTCAGGAGCTGGGCATCACCTACTCGCAGGGCTATCATTTTCATCAACCGCAGCCGTTTGAAAAACTTCCTCTGGTGTGACCCCGGTGAACCGGTGCAGGAAAGACCGCTGACCCGGGCACCTGGTTGGCGAAAAAAGCCGAGAAGATGGCTTGTGCAATGGTCAGCTAATCGATAAGGGGTTGGGCCGGGCAGACAAAGGAGATGCCCTGACCGGAACGGGCGCCGATCATGACACTTTCCACCAGGGGCGCATTGATGGGATTGTCCGCCTGCCAGCGGACAATGAAATTGGCCCCAAAGCCACCCAGTTGGTTATTTTCCTTGATAAAGACATGGTGGGATGCCAGTGGCCCCAGGGATATCGGCGTGGTCAGGTAGTGATGGACCAGTTTGCCGTCATTGTTGAAGTAATCCAGAGTGGTCAGGTTGAGTGTCTGGCGGGGATCGGTGTTACGCACACTGAGCATCACGGCCAATTGAAACGGTTGTCCATTTGGTCCGCTGTAGACGTGAGAGTAAGCGGGGACATAGAGGGTCTGCCCGGTAGACAGCTTTGCCGGATGTTCGGCAAATGACGATGAAACGGCCAGCAACAACACAACCATAACGAGGCCGAGAGTTTTTACGTGGTTCTGCATCATCCCCTCCTTTTGGAAAACGTTTTTTCAACAGGCCGCTTATAGCATAACGATTTATTGCGGGATGGACACCTGAAAACAAGATTCAAGGTTAGGGGGTGTTCTCAATGAGAAGGATGAGGACTATTTAAAGGAATTTTTTGTGTCAGAAAGGCGCGCGGAGACGCCATTGTCATTCTATGGCAACGACGTGCCCCTAGTGCTCTGTCGCTGCGAAAAATTCGTGTGTATCAGCACAGCATCGTGCCGTTGACACAAGGCGCGAAATCGCCGAAGTGGCCACTCCACTTGAAGATTTTGCAACGCCGTTGGAATGGTGCGAGGCGAAGCCGGACCCGAAAATTCAGTGGTGTCAGAGCACTAGCGACAAAAAGGTTTTTTGTGCCCTTCGGTCCGCGCGGCTTCGAGTTGCTCCAACTCTTCGAGGGTGTGCAGGTAAAGCCGGTAACGCTCCTCGGCAAGGGTTCCCTGTTCAACGGCCTGCTTGATACGGCAGCCCGGTTCCTGGCGATGACGGCAGTTGCGGAAGCGGCAGGGTTGTTCTTCAAGCACACTCATCAGTCCGGGGAACCACAGGGCGAGCGCCTCGCTGCTGACATCCACCGGAGAAAAATCGCGAAAGCCGGGGGTATCAACCAGTTCTCCGCCCGATGGTAGGGCTAACAGCGTCGAGACGCTGGTGGTATGGCAACCATGGTCGTCATCATTGAGGTCGCCGGTGTCCAGCTCAACGCCGGGACACAAGGCGTTGAGCAGTGAGCTTTTCCCACTACCGGAGACACCGACCAGCGCGCTGCGTCCGGCTTCGGCCAGTTCACGACGTAGATCATCAAGACCGGTGCCCTGTTTGGCGCTGACCGCCAGGCGTCGCATGGCCGGAAAATCGCGGTGTAATCGGTCGTCAAACTCTCCGGTTCCGGGCAGATCCCACTTGTTGACAATCAGCAGTGGCGCAATATCGGCCGCACGGGCGGCGACCACCAACCGTTCAATAAAGCCCGGCGGTGTTTGCGGGCGCACGGCAACGACGATGCCGAGCAGGTCGAGATCGGCGGCCAGGGTGCGCACCTTGCCGAATGGGTCACGGCGGCGCAGGGCATTGCGGCGCGGCAGGGAGGTCACCCGTTCGCCAACCACCATCACCCGGTCACCGACCACGTGGTCGGAGTTCCGTTTCACTTTCACCGGCAGTTCCTTGCCGTCATCAAAACGGACCAGGACCGCCACACCGTAATGACTGATAACCAACCCCGGTTTGCCCTTATCGTGTGACTGTTTTTGTTGTCGCCTTGCTCGTGCCATGGCTGTTTGTTATCCCTGTTGTTGTGGCTGGAATCTCTGCGCTTCGAGTTGCTGGATGCGCCACAAATGGGCATAACGTCCATCCGCGGCGAGGAGTTGTTTGTGGGTGCCCTGCTCACAGACACGGCCGTGATGCAAGACGACAATGTGATCGGCCTCGGCAGCCAGACGCAGATGGTGGACGATCATCAGCGTGGTGCGGCCACCGGCCACGGTGCGCATACCGGCATAGACCAACTCTTCACTGTCACCGTCGAGATGGCTGGTGGCCTCATCGAGAATGATCACCGGCGGGTTGAGAATCTGCGCCCGCGCCAGACACAACAGTTGCCGTTCACCGCTGGACAGGTTCTTGCCGTGTTCCACCAGCCGTCCTTCCAGCCCGCCGAGTCGTTCAACCACGCGGCCGGCGCCGGTGGCTGCGATGGCCTGCAACAGTGCCGCATCATCCAGTTCCTGCTGCGGGTCGAGGTTGTCACGCACGGTTCCGGAAAACAGGAACGGTTCCTGAGACACCCAGCCGACCATCCGCCGCAGCACGGCTTTGTCCAGGGTTGTGACATCGTGGCCATTGAGGCGCACCTGGCCCTGATCGGCGGCATAAAATCCCAGTAAAAGCTGGGTCAAGGTGCTTTTGCCGCTGCCGGTTTCACCGACCAGGGCAACACGTTGCCCCGGTTCCAGGGTAAAACTGACCTGCTGCAGCACCGGTTCATCGGCCTGATAGGCAAAGCTCACCGTGTCAAATTCCACCCGACCATGGCCGGGAGCTGCGTTGACGGCCCCTTGAGGTTCATCGGCCTGATCAAGCAAATCGAAGATGCGCTCCAGGGAGGCATTGCTGGTTTGCAGGATGGAGAACTTGGAGGCGAGATCGGTCAGCGGCATGAAAAACTTGCGCGAATATTCGATAAACGCCACCAGGGTGCCGAAGGTGGCGGCTCCGTGAATGACCTCACCGCCACCTTTCCAGAGAATAGCGGCGACGGCCAGACTGCCGAAGATATGGACGCTGGCGTAAAACAGCGCTTCCAGGGTCACCCAGTTAAGGGCGCTGTGGCGGTAGCTGTCCTGCAGGGTATCGAATTCGTCGTCACTGCGCTGCTGCCGGCTGAAAATCTGTACTTCGGCAATGCCGCTGGTGCGTTCGGAGATAAAGGCATTAAGGGTGGCCTGACGGGCGCGCAACTGGCGCATCACCCGGCGCATGGGACGACGCAGGCTGACAATCACCGCGATCATCAGCGGCACCACGGCAAAGGCCACCAGCGACAGGGGCACGTTGATGGTCAGCATGATGACGAAGATCATCACCAGGGTGGCGACATCGCCGATGGCCGAAACAATGCCCGAGCCGAACAGGTCGCCGACATGTTCTATATCGCTGGTCAGGCGGGTGAGGATGCGGCCCGATGGCTGCCAGTCATACCAGGAGCGCGGCAGGCGCATCAGCTTGGCAAAACTGATCCGACGCAGATCCGCCATAATGTATTGTCCGACCACCTGCACGCACCACGATTGGCCGAACACCAGCAGCCCTTCGATACACAGGATGGCGATCAGCAGCCCGGCAATGGGCAGCAGACCGGTCAGATCGCCGGGCAGGATGTTGTCATCGATGGCCTTTTTAATCAGCAATGGCGGCACGATGCGCACCAGTGAGATAAACGGCAGCAGCACCAGACTGGTGACGGCCAGACGGCGATAAGGGCGGACAAACGGCAGGAACCGCTTGAGGATGCGACCATCAAAATGGCGGCCTTTGATTTCGTCGCCGAGCACCGGTCTCATAGCCCCTCCATCTCGCGATGCAGTTGTTCGCGTTCCACCAGGCGGGCATATTCGCCGTGCTGCGCCATCAACGTCGCATGGTCGCCCTGTTCGCGGATGCGTCCCTGGTCGAGGACAATGATGTGATCGGCACCCTGGAGAATCGACACCCGGCTGGAGGCGAACAGGACCGTGCGCCCTTTGAGCGCCAGGCGCACTTCGTCCCACACCTTGCGCGCGGTGACGGTATCGAGGTGGCTGAACGGATCGTCAAGCAGCCACAGGCCGCGGTTGCGCGCCAGGGCGCGCGCCATGCCGACCCGCTGACGCTGGCCGCCGGACAGGGTCAGGCCGCCTTCGCCGATCAGGGTGTCAAAGCCGTTACTGAACTGATTGATCTCCTTTTCCAGCGCGACCTGGCGGGCCACCTTGTTCAGCGCGTCATCCGCCAGATCCGGGGCGGCAAAGCGGAAGTTGTCCGCCAGCGTGCCGCTGAACAGTTTGCCCTCCTGAAGTACGGCACACAGCCGTTGGCTGTGACGTTGCACATCCATCTCCATCAGGTCCTGATCATCCATCCACACTTGCCCTTGTTGGACAGGATAGCGGCCGGTCAGCACATGTAACAGGGTGCTTTTGCCGCTGGCTACGCCGCCGGTAATGCCGATGGTTGCGCCAGCCGGGATATCCAGAGTGACATTGTGCAACACGGGTTTGTCCGCATGGTAACCAAATGTCAGGTTGTTGAGGTAGATTTGAGGAGGCTGATTCGCTTCGACGGGAATCTTTTGCGGTTCCGGCAGGCCGAGCGGCGGCGCGGTCAGATCGAGCAGTAGACTGATGCGCTCCATGCCGACGGCGGCCCGTTGAATCAGGGTGAGAATCCAGCCGAGCAGCATGGTCGGCATGGTCAGCTGAACGAGGTAGGCATTGAACGCCACCAGGTCACCGAGCTGCAATGTACCGGCAATCACCTGGCGGCCTCCGAAATAGAGCACCATGAGAATGCCCAGCGGCGTGACCACGCTCATCACCGGTCCCATCAGCGAGCGCATGCGCGCCATGCCGACGGCCGCTTCAAGATAATGATCGTTGAGAGCGTCAAACTGACCGCAGCGCACCTGTTGAAAACCACTGCTGCGCAAGCTGAGTTGGCCGCGCACCGACTCTTCCACCATGTCGCTGATGGCACCGAGACGCTCCTGCACCTGGCCGGAATAGAGGAGTAATCGGCGGCTGATTTTTTTCACCGCCAGCAGCATGAGCGGAAACGGCGCCAGAGCCGCCACCGTCAACGAGGGGGACATCCACACCATCAGGCTGATGGCAATGGCATAGACGACAACGGCATTGAGCAGAGAGACCAGACCGAAGCCGGCGACCATGCGCACGTTGGTCAAATCGTTGGTGAAGCGGGAGATCAGATCGCCGATGCGGTTGTCGTTGAAAAAAGGCCCCGGCTGATAGAGCAGACGGTGAAACATGGCCTGGCGCAGGTCCACCTCGACCCTGCGCCCGGTATGGAGAAAATGGAGGCGCGAAATCACCCGGATGCCGCCGCCGAGCAGCGTGATGACGATCATGGTGGCGGCGTAAAACTGCACATCGGCCCAATTGCCTTGTTCGATAGCGGCAATGCCCCAGCGCAACAGCTGCGGTGTCATCAGAATCAAACCGTTGGTGAGCATGACCCAGAACAGGCCGATCAACAGTGTGGTGCGATAGGGACGCAGCCACGGCCACAGCCGCTGCAGGGATTTCATGGCCGCACCTCACTCGTGCGGTGTTGGGAGAAGTTGAAAACGCGCATCCGCCTATCTCACCCTATTTGGCGGCGCCATGTCCAGCATTAAAATGGGCTGGACGTTATCGCGCCAGCAAACGCTCGCGCACGGTTTGGGGCTGCGGACGTTTTTCCACAACCAGTACATAGGGGGCGTTTTCGCTGAGAAAAGGGCGCATGGTGATGATGTGCCAGTGACGTGGATGAAGCTGGGCAAGGTGGTTGGAAATGGTTGCCGATTCTTCCTGAGCACCTTCATGGCCGATGTACACCACCAGGATCAGGCGGCCACCGGTTTGCAGCTCCTCCAATGCCGCCTTGACCATGGGGAGAGAGCTTTGCGCCTGAGTGGCGATGGCGTGATCGCCACCGGGCAGATAGCCGAGGTTGCCGAGAAGAACCCTGGGCGGTCGGGGCAGAAACAATGGCAACCGTTCATGGCTGGCGTTGACCAGAAAGACGCCGGGCGTTTCGATCTGTTGTGGTCGGGAGATGCGGCTTGCTCTGATGCCGTTGTCTTCAAGACGCTCAAAGGTGCTGTCGATGGCTTCGGATTGAATATCGAACGCGACGACGCTGCCGGTGTGATTGCTGTCGACACACCGGGCGAGAAACAGACAGTCGTGGCCGCGTCCGGCTGTAAGGTCAACGGCCAGATCACCGGGCTGGAGAACGTCCTGGGCAAAATAGTGGGACCAGTGGGCCATGTCGGTCAGTTGTATCGTAGGAGAGGTCATGCGGTTGTCCGTGTTGTTTGGTCGTTTGTGTAACAGGCGTCGAAATGGTAACCGATTCCTCACTGCGGGGCAATGTTGGTCGTGGAAAATGTGTCAAATCGAGGTCCTATTTGTTTGTGTGTGGGCGGTATGATTGAATTCTAACCGCTTTGGTTAATTAATCGGGTTGCCAATCCAGTGTAGACGGGGTAAAGTTGCGCTCATGAAGACGATAAATAACCACAACTCACAGAAGCCGCCCGTCGTTGCTCCGCAGTTGCTCGAAAAATACTCTTCGGCAATCACCCTGTCGGACATGGAAATCTTTATCTATCCCGATCTGCTTTACAGCCTGGTGCTGGCCAATATCATGTCACCGGTGGTCTGGCAGTGGCGCGACGATCCTTGGTTCGCCAAAATTGACACGATGAACCCGTATCGGCGGATTTTGCGCCTCAAGCAGTTCATCATGGACCACTACGATTTCAATCTCGATCTCGACACCTGGGGATTGACCCATAAAGACACGGAACTGGATCGGTTCAAGGATGTGATGGATCCGGAGATCATTGCCGAGAGTAATGCGTTGTTCGGTTATACCGGCGACCGCTACTATTTTGACATGAATATCCGCAAGCACTTCGGCCTGGATAAATACGACAGTGAGCTGATTCCCTATTGGAAAACGGAAACCGTCGAGGCCATGGATGCCTTTTGCTATCGCGACGGCTACCGCAACGGTGCCGGTGAATGCGTGTCCCTGTCAACGCTGTATGCGGCAGCACTGTTTGTTGTCTGCAAGATTCCGCTTGAAGATATTTTCCTGATGGCGACACCGCTGCATTCGCAGAACTTTGTTGATGTCAAAGAGGGGCTGATCACCAATAACCGGCGCATTGTCACCAAGAATATGTGGTTCAACGGTACGGAGCTGTCCGCTCGTGCCCAGCGCGCTCTGCGCAATGAGCAGGTGACCATGGTGGCGCATTGCAGCGGTAATATTCATGCGGTCTATCCTGAAGTCAGCATCGATCCGCAGGCCTATCAACGTTTTTCCGATAAACTGGTGCGCTATCTCAAGGTCGGCCTGAATCAGGAAATTCTCTGCAACTTTTTGCGCGAGCACAGCTCAATGCAGAAATGTTTTCAGGTCAGTCAGATGCGCCATGGCAAGAAGCGCTGGATTGTCGCGGAGAAGGTCTACAGCTATGAACACGGCAGTTCATTTAAAGCCAGCGATAATACCCGCGAAAAACTGCTCGACGAGATTGATTCCTATGATTATTCTCCGGAGCCGATCGAAGGAAGGATCGATCTGGAGCGGTTTGAGGCGTTTTTTAAGAAATATCCCAATGTCAATCTGGACAAGGAAAAAATGCGCAGTGCGCTGGTGGCGGAGTTTAACTGTCCCCAGCAAAGCGCTTGCGAACTGATCGACAAACTGCGCGAATTTATCGAAATTACCCCACGTCTGCCGGACTACGCCGAGAAGACCACCGTGGATGTGCCGCCGATCGTGCTGACGGCGGAAATGGATCGACAGCAGGTGATTGACGCGTTGATGCGGATTCGTGAGCAGAATCCGATGGTCGATCTCGGTTTCTATGCGTTACGTGATCTGCGGTGTTGCGACTGGGGGCCGTTTGTTAAAGCGGCGATGGAGCGTAATCCGGTGGCGGTTGCCGCGACGCAGAATCTCAGTGATGATGCCGTGATCGAACAGCTCGCCACCCTGGAGAACGGGTCGATCTATTCCGAGGGCCGTCTGGCTCAACCGGATGAAGTGTGGAATTTCCAGCGCGGCGATGGTGTTGAACGCGCCTTGTGTCTGGCCGATATCTGGCGCGCGCGTTATCCTGACGAGGAAATTATCCTTGACGTTGGGGCCGGTTTTGCGCGATTGTCTTTCGGCTCTCGCCAGGTTGAATGGCCCACGGCGAAAGGCTTGGAGCAGCGGTTGGCCCTGTAAAAGTGACGGACGAGAGTTGCCTTTTTTATACTTGAGCAGTTCGATCAACTATGTTGACGGTCTGCTCTTTTTCGTCTATGGTAGGCAAAGGTAAACCTTTGAGGTTATATTTAACGACGACACAATGGCGTGCCGCATCTTAGTGCTTTCTCAACACGGTTTTTTTAGCAATGACAGAGCACTGGCGCTGTTTCTCTTATTTTTTTAAGGCGGAAAGTTTATGGAACGAATCTATCTTGATAACAATGCCACCACCATTGTCGATCCGGCCGTGCGTGAAGCCATGGATCCTTTTTATTGCCATATGTACGGCAATCCCAATTCACTGCACTCGTTCGGCATTGAAGTGCGCCCCTATCTTCATCAGGCCATGGAACAGATGTATGCGGCCATCAACGCCGGCGATGAAGATGACATTATCATCAACTCCTGTGCCACCGAAGGCAATAACACGGTGATCATGGGCATGTATTTCAGTCTGCTCAAAGAGACGCGCAAAAAACGCATCGTCACCACGCAGTTGGAGCATCCCTGTATCCGTGAAGCCTGTCGGTTTCTCGAGACCCATGGCGTCAAGGTCACCTATCTGGCACCGGATCGTCAGGGTCTGATTACGCCGCAAATGGTCAAGGAAGCGATCAGCGACAAGACCGCTCTGGTGTCGGTGATGTGGGCCAACAACGAAACCGGTCTGATTCTGCCGATTAAGGAGATCGCTGAAGTCTGTAAGGAAAAAGGGGTCTATTTTCACACCGATGCCGTTCAGGCGATCGGCAAAGTCAAGGTCGATCTGCAGGATGTGCCGGCGGATTTTCTCACCTTCAGTGCCCATAAGTTTCATGGCCCGAAAGGGGCCGGTGGCTTGTATGTGCGTAAAGGAGCCATGTTACCACCGCTGTTGCACGGTGGTGAGCAGATGGGTGGCCATCGTGCCGGCACCGTCGATGTGCCGGGCATGGTCGGCATGGGCAAGGCCATGGAAATCGCTGTTGAGAGCCTTGGATTCGAGAATACCCATGTGCGTCGTCTGCGCGATAAGCTCGAAGACGCCCTGATGAAAATTGATGATGTGCTGGTGGTTGGCGACCGCGATCTGCGTACGCCGAATACGGTCTATGCCAGTATTCGCGGCGTGGAAGGTGAGGCCATGATCTGGGATTTGAACCAGAGCGGTATTGCCGCATCCACGGGCAGCGCCTGTGCTTCGGAATCGCTCGAAGCCAGCCCGATTCTCACTGCCATCGGTGCGGATAAAGAGCTGGCGCATACCGGTGTTCGTTTCAGTCTGTCACGCTTCACCACGGAAAAAGAGATTGACTTCACCATTGAGGTGGTCAAAAAAGCCGTGGTTCGTCTGCGTCAACTGTCCACCTCATACTAAGGCCCTGGCGGATCAGGGTTCACGAATACAGGAGTTACCGTTATGGGTAAAAATGATCTGATTGGCGGCTCTCTCTGGGAGCAGTATTCTCAAAAAGTTTCCGACCGCATGAACAATCCGCGCTATTTCGGTGAACTCACCGAAGAAGACGCCAAACAACTTGGCGGGCGACTGGTGATTGCCAACGAGGGCGCCGAGTCTTGTGGCGATACCGTCCGGTTGTTCTGGGTTGTCGGTGATGGCGATGAGGTGATCAAGGCGGCGACCTTCAAATCGTTCGGTTGCGGAACCGCCATTGCTTCGACGGACATGATGGCTGAGATGTGTATCGGCAAGACCGTTGAAGAAGCCACCAAGATTACCAATCTGGATGTTGAGATGGCCTTGCGTGACACCGAGGACCAGGCTGCGGTGCCGCCGCAGAAGATGCACTGTAGCGTTATGGCCTATGAGGTCATCAAACAGGCGGCCGCCATCTACCGCAACGTCGATGTTGAAACGTTAAAAGACAAGGATATCGTCTGTGAATGTGCCCGGGTTTCATTGCAGATGGTGGAAGATGCCATTCGCATCAATGATCTGACCACTATCGAAGAAGTGACCGATTACACGAAGGCGGGTGCCTTCTGTAAGTCCTGTATCGAGCCGGGTGGCCATGAAAAGCGCGATGTCTATCTGGTCGATATCCTCGCGCGAGTGCGGGCCGAAATCGAGGCGGAGCGCAACCCGGAAGGTGCTAAAATCGATGATTTTGTCACCCTGTCGATCGTCAAGCAGGTGAAAGAAATCGAGGCGGTTCTGGATCGTTACGTGCGCCCGGCTCTGGCCGGTGATGGCGGTGGCATTGAACTCGACGATGTCCAGCCTGGAGAAAACGATGATCAGGTTTATGTTCACGTCAAATACAAAGGAGCCTGTAAAGGCTGTGCCGGAAGTGTTGCCGGCACACTGGGGTTTGTCCAGAAAATGTTGCAGGATAATCTCAGTGAAGCGATTCGCGTGGTTGTTGCCTGAGGAGGGCCAACCGCCCGAGAGGCAAAACAGTGATGACAAGTTCAAGGAGAGGGGAAACCCTCTCCTTTTTTTGTGGGGCATTTGCCCACCTGCTGCTGAACCTGCCCCACATGAAATAAATGGCAACATTAAGGGGTGGCTCCGGAGCGTGTTGATGGCTTGGAAAGGTTTTGTCCTTTTAGGTGGTTAGGGAGTTTTTGTTTGCGCTGATGAGCGTGGATTTAAATGTTGGCCTGTCTTTTGCTAAATCCTCTTAACCATCTGATTGATGTGCGTTTGACTGGTAAGGGTTGTCTGTGTGGGATTGTTATTCCATGTGTTTTATTGATGGGGGGTGGATACAGTCTGGGGGATGGTATCCGGACCCTGTTCAAACTGTCATACCATGCACAACAGCCGGAATGACTCGACGGTCTATGCCGATGGACCGTCGAGTCATTTATTCTTGAGAGTCGTCTGCCTTCTCTGTGACAACAGTAAGGATGAATAACGTCATATTTTGATAATCCATAACGGAGATTGGGGAGAAGCGGAGCTTCTCCCTTTTTTTGGTGTGCCAGGCATGGCACGTGGTGCGAAAGCACCGTCTGTTTAACTGTGGTGGTTAAGCAGTGACTTGGAGGTGAAAGTCCTCTGCGGACCCTGATGACGGGAACCGCTAGCCGAACGGCAAGGGTGTCCGGGGTGACCCGGAATCTGAAGGAAGCCGCAGGCAAAATCCCGGCCCGACGAACAGGAATCACATACGAGGCAGTTTCATCCGGGCGAGAAGGCCAAGATCTTCAAAGCCCGATAGTCATCCGGGAGGGTGAGGCTGTAAATGTGGCGGGTATATGGGAGGAAGGTCGTGTGTCTTACCCTGGGAGGTCTGTCGGCCTGCCATGTGCTACTGGCATCGTAAGATGTCGGGATGGGCTGACAGAAGTCAGCAGAGGCCATAGTAGCTGGGCTAACCACCACAGCGAAGGGCCGAACCTGATATGCGGAGTTAAACTACTTTTCTGAACGTCTTGAGCAGATGCCTCGAAAGAGGGCCTAAAGCTGGAAGTGGCGACCGGAAGTCGTGAGGTAAAGCTGGGCGCTTATAGGGCGACGGGCATTGTTAGTTGATTAATGCAGAAGCAAATCAGGAACCGCCGTGTACGGAACCGTACGCACGGTGGTGTGGGAGGACGGCGGGGGTAACCCCGCCTCCTACCCGATTGTCATGCGCATCAGTTGACTTGGCTCAGGGGGCGTATTATCATGCTTAGATTGTTGGTTGAACACCTGATAAGACAGAAAGGAACCGCTCTCTATGAGCCTGCTGAAAATATATCATTATCCGGACCCTGTTTTGGCGAAGGAGTCCGAGCCGATAGCTGCTGTCGATGACGAAATTCGCCAGCTTGCCGCCGATATGGCGGAAACCATGTATGCCGCGCCGGGCGTTGGTCTGGCTGCGCCTCAGGTTGGTATTTCAAAGCGTGTGATCGTTCTTGATTGTGGTGGTGAGGAGAATCCTGAACTGATCAAAGCCGTCAACCCGGAGATCCTTGAGCGCCAGGGTGACTCGTTCGAAGAGGAGGGCTGCCTGTCCGTGCCCGGCTATTATGCGTCCGTCAAGCGCAGTTCCTGGGTCAAGGTCCGCTATCTGGATATGGATGGTCAGACTGTTGAGCGGGAGGCGGACGGGCTATTGGCCATCTGTTTCCAGCATGAGATCGACCATCTGGACGGCAAGCTGTTTGTCGACCGGTTGTCGTCGCTGAAAAAAGGGATGTTTCGTAAAAAATATCCCAAAATTCTTGAACAACAGCAGGAGCAGCTGTGATTAATATTCAAACCATTCGTACGGTTTTTATGGGAACGCCCGACTTTGCCTTGGATACGTTGCAGGGTTTGATTGAGTCCGGGGTGCAGATGGTCGGTGTGTATACCCAGCCGGATCGCCCCAAGGGGCGAGGCAAAAAGTTGGCCGCCCCTCCGGTCAAGGAACTGGCGTTGCAGCATGAGATACCGGTTTTTCAGCCGCAGAAATTACGCGATGAAGAGGCGGTCAAACAACTGCGCAGTCTGTCACCGGACCTGATCGTGGTTGTGGCGTATGGCCAGATTCTTCCCCAGGCGGTTCTCGATATTCCGAAATATGGCTGTATCAATGTTCATGCCTCTCTGTTGCCGCGTCATCGTGGTGCGGCGCCGATCAATAAGGCGATTATTGATGGCGATCCCATGACCGGGGTGACCACCATGATGATGGATATCGGTTTGGATACCGGTGACATGCTGGTGAAAAAGTCGTTACCGATCCATCCCGAAGAAACAGCGGGACAGCTGCATGATCGGCTGGCCCCATTGGGGCGGGAAGCGATGGAAGAAACCTTGGCCCGTTTGTGTGCCGGGACTCTGGTGCGTGAAAAGCAGGACGACAACCTGAGTACCTATGCGTCGATGATGAAAAAAGAAGATGGGCTTATTGATTGGAGCCGAGACGCTCGGCAAATTCATAATCTGGTGCGCGGTCTTGACCCGTGGCCGAGTGCCTATACGCTGCTTGATGGCCAGACGCTGAAGGTGGCAAAAACCCGTTGTGTTGATGGGCAGGGTGAGCCGGGCCAGGTTCTTGAAGCCAATGGCGACACGGTGATTGTTGCCTGTGGACAGGGCGCTTTGCAGTTGGGTGCTTTACAGTTGCCGGGTAAGAAGATGCTCTGCGCCGCTGATTTTCTCCGTGGTCGCGGTCTGGAAAAAGGGACGCGTCTCGGCAGCTGAGCCTTTTGCCGAACTCACAGGGGATAACCGAGACCGTTATTTGCACAGTCCGATACCGCGGACATCTCCCTTGAAAAACGCTTTGGGGATGGTTAGATTGTCGCTCGAATGGGGGCGATTGGCTCCGTACTTTCTAACCGGACCTATAAAAAGAGGAAATAATGCTGAATAATCTCAAGACCGTTGGCCTGATGGCCGTGTTGACCATCATCCTGATGGTGATTGGTGGTGCGATTGGCGGCCGTGGCGGTGCCATTGTGGCACTGGTTCTGGCTGGTGTGATGAATATCGGCTCCTATTGGTTTTCCGATAAAATCGTCATCCGTATGTATAAAGGACAGGAAGTCAATAGCGGTGTGCTCTACGATGTTGTGAGCGAACTGTGTCAGCGCAATAACCTGATCATGCCGCGGGTGTATATGATCCCTCAGGATACGCCGAATGCCTTTGCCACAGGACGTAATCCGCAACATGCCGTGGTCGCCGCGACGCAGGGCATTGTGCACCTGCTTAGCCGTGAAGAGTTGATGGGCGTCATGGCCCATGAACTCAGCCATGTTCGTCATCGCGATATCCTCATCGGTTCCGTTGCCGCGACCATCGCCGGGGCGATCTCCTATCTGGCACAGATGGGCCAGTGGGCCATGCTGTTCGGCATGGGCGGGAATGATGAGGAAGACGGTGGCGGCAACATGTTCGTCATGCTGATCACCATGATTTTTGCGCCGATGGCGGCCATGCTGGTGCAGATGGCGGTGTCGCGTTCACGTGAATACGCGGCGGACCGCGGCGGCGCAGAGCTGTGTGGCAACCCGCATTATCTGGCCAGTGCTCTGCGTAAGCTCGAAGCGGCCAACCATCAGCGTCCCATGCATGATGTGAATGATGCAACGGCGCACATGTTTATTGTCAATCCGCTCAGCGGCAAAGGATTGCAGAGTCTGTTTTCCACGCATCCGCCCATGGATGAACGGGTACGTCGCCTGGAAGCGATGGCGTAACGCCCATCACGTTCAGGCAGAAGAATGTAACGAAAATTGCGGGGGTGTGCCGGCGAGCATGCCCCCGTTTTGTTGTTCGAGGTGTGTGTGACAAAAACAGCAAAGCCCAATGGCAAAGATGCCCGACGCATTGCCTTTGATGTCCTGACCCGGGTGGATGAAGGGGGCTATTCTGATCTGGTTCTCGATGCCGCCTTGTCAGCTTCAGCCGGTCTTGATCCGCGTGAGCGTGCCTTGGCCACGGAATTGGTGTATGGCGTGTTGCGTCGTCGCGGCAGCCTCGATTTTATCCTTAAAGCCTATTGTCGCCAGCCGCTGAAAAAATTGCAGCCCAAGGTGTTGCGTCTGCTGCGTCTGGGAATCTATCAATTGTGTTATCTGGATCGCATTCCGGATCGGGCGGTGGTCCATAGCATGGTGGAACTGGCCCGTCGTTGCGGTCTGGAGCGGGTCAGCGGTCTGGTCAATGGTGTGTTGCGCAGTTATCTGCGCGAGCCGCAGCGGGTGGTGTGGCCCGATCCGCATCAGGATGCGCTGAGCTGGCTGGAGCACGGCTTATCCTTGCCGCGCTGGTTGGCACAACGTTGGTTGGCCCAGTATGGTGCTCAGGATGCGATGGCGTTGGCGGAGAGTCAGTTGTCCGCGCCACCCGTCACCGTACGTGTCAATACCCTGAAAATGACGCGGGAGGAATTTCTCGCCCAGCTCAAGGAACGGGATATTGCCGCTGAAGTCACCCGTTTTGCTCCGGAAGGTGTGGTTCTGCCCCATGCCGGTGATCTGCAACGCTTGCCCGGACGTGAGCAAGGATGGTATCAGGTGCAGGATGAAGCCAGTATGCTCATGGCGCATTTGTTGTCGGTTGAACCCGGTCAGCGTATTCTCGATACCTGTGCCGCCCCCGGTGGCAAAACCACCCACGTGGTCGCGTTGACGGACAATCGTTCAGAAATTCTCGCCCTTGATCTTCATCAACAACGTCTTGATCTTTTGCGCCAGGGTGCCGAGCGTCTTGATTGCGCACGGATCCGTACGCTGGCGTGTGATATGACGCAGCCTTGCGCCGCCCTGGCCGAGTGTGAATTTGATCGCGTTTTGGTTGATGCGCCGTGCAGTGGCTTAGGGGTGCTGCGGCGCAACCCGGAGTCGCGTTGGCGACGCAAAGAAAGTGATATCGCGGTGTTGGCGCAAACCCAGCGGCAAATTTTGCATCAGGCGGCGGAATGGGTTGTTCCCGGCGGCCTGTTGCTTTACTCTCTGTGTACGACGACACCGGAGGAATCTTCCGAAGTGGTGGCGGACTTTCTGGCGCGGCATCCCATGTATGCGCAAATTGACCTGGCCAACCGTGCCCCGGCGCACTGGGCGCCGTTGTTTGATAAGCAAGGGCAACTGGTGACGCGTACCGGTGTCCATGGCCCGATGGACTGTTTTTTTGCCGCCGGTTTTTATCGTCAGCCCGATTGTTCCTTTTGACGTTTATCCTGAAATAATTCCCGTAGCGGGAAGGAGTGACCCATGATCAAGATTTCTCCCTCAATTCTTTCAGCGGACTTTGCCTGCCTGGGTGCGGAAATTCGCACCGTCGAACAGGCCGGAGCCGACTATATCCATGTCGATGTCATGGATGGCCACTTTGTGCCGAATATCACCATCGGTGCGCCGGTGGTCGGCGCATTGCGCCAAGTGACCGAATTGCCCCTTGACGTTCATCTGATGATCGAGAATCCCGATCTGTATATTCCCGATTTTGCCAAAGCCGGTTCCGATATCATTACCGTCCATCAGGAAGCGGTGCCCCATCTGCACCGGACCATCCAGCTGATTCACAGTTTGGGTAAAAAAGCGGGCGTGTCGATTAATCCGGCCACACCGGCCGGCGCGCTGGAAATCATTATGGCCGAAGTCGATCTGGTTCTGGTGATGACGGTCAATCCCGGCTTTGGCGGCCAGAGTTTTATCCCGGCAACACTGAATAAAATTACCCAATTGCGTGAAATGATTGATCGTACCGGCCGTGATATTGAACTCGAAGTGGACGGTGGTGTGAAGGCGGACAATATCGGCGAGATCGCCGCCGCCGGGGCGGATGTGTTCGTTGCCGGCAGCGCCGTATTCAATGCGCCCGATTATACCCAGGCCATTCAGGCGTTACGGGACAGCGTCAAGTAAGGTTTTCAGATGAGTGTCTCACCATTGATGCAACGTCTCAACGACGCGGTTCTGATCGGCGATGGGGCCATGGGTACCCAGCTTTACAGTCGGGGTGTTCCCGCGGACAGCTGTTTTGAGCGGTTGAACCTGACTCGTCCGGAACTGGTGGTTTCCGTGCACGAAGCCTATGTTGCGGCGGGCGCGCAACTGCTGGAGACGAACACCTTTACCGCCAATGGTTTGCGTCTTGGTGGGGTCGGTCTGGACGGGCAGGTGCGTCAAATTAATGAGGCTGGAGCCCGTTTGGCCCGTCAGGCTGTCGGGGCGGGCCAGGACTGCTTTGTTGCCGGTTCCGTCGGTCCTCTCGGTAGCCGTGATGTGGAAGAAGCGCTTTCTTCAGACGACCAGCGCAGTCTGTTTCGTGAGCAGATGACCGGCCTCGTGGATGGCGGGGTGGATCTGCTGTTGCTTGAAACGTTCGCCAGCCTGGCCGAGTTGCGGTTGGCGGCTTCTGTCGCCGCGGAGTTTGGATTGCCGGTCGTTGCCCAAATGGCGTTCTTTGCCGAAGGACGCACCCGTGAAGGTCTTGATGGTGGGCAATTTGTTGCCGCGCTGAATGCGGATGTGGATGTGGTCGGGGCCAATTGCGGTGTCGGGCCACATGAAATGCTTCAACTGGTGCGTCAGATGACGGCAGCGACATCCACTCCGGTGTCGGCGTTTGCCAATTCCGGCTTTCCCCAGTATGTCAATGGCCGCCATGTTTACCTGGCCACGCCGGATTATTTTGCCGCCCGGGGTCTGGAAATGGTCGAAGCCGGCGCAGCTCTGGTCGGGGGCTGCTGCGGGACAACCCCGGAACATGTTGCCGCGTTGGCTGCGCGGATCGACGGAATGAAGCCCGGGCGTGTTGCCGTGTCTTCGCGGCCGCCGCGTGATAAAAAACACCCGTCGGTTCGTGTTGAGGAGCCCCGTCAGGCAACGGTTTCGCCGTTGCTGGCCCCGCAGCGGGCAAAGGTGCCGATCACCGTGGAGCTTGATCCACCGCGGGGGCTGGATTGTTCGGTGACGCTTGAGCGTGCCAAGCTGTTGGCGCAAAGCGGTGTTGATGCTATTAATCTGGCGGAGAATCCTCTGGCGCGCATCCGTATGGGCAATCTGGCTCTGGCCGCCAAAATTCAGGATGCCACGGGCATTCCGGTGATTGCCCATGTGACCTGCCGTGACCGCAACCTGATCGGTCTGCACTCTGATTTGATGGGCGCGCATTTGCTCGGCTTGCGCCATATTCTGGCTGTGACCGGTGATCCGGTTTCTGTAGGCGAAACCAGCGGAGCAACCAGTGTGTTTGATCTGAATTCCGTCGGTCTGCTGCAATTGCTCAATGGATTGAATCAGGGGCGTAACATGCTCGGCGCTGATCTCGGCGAAGGGACCCGTTTTTGTCTCGGCGCGGCCTTTAATCCCAATGTGACGCATCTACAGGGGCAAGTGAACAAGCTGCATAAAAAACTAGCGGCTGGAGCCCGATTCTTTCAGACGCAACCGGTATATTCAGTGGCTGTTTTTCAGCGCATGGTGCAAGCGTTGGAGGGGGTCTCCGCGCCGGTTTTTCTCGGATTGTTGCCTCTGGTCAGCGAGAGAAATGCCGAATTTCTTCACAATGAGGTGCCGGGAATTGTCTTGCCTGATGAGGTGAGAAAACGGATGCGCGGAACCAGTGGCGACGCCGGTGTCGCCGCGGGGATGGCCATTGCTGCCGAGCTGGTTCAATCCTGCGCCCCTCAGGCCGCGGGATATTATATCATGCCGCCTTTCGGCAAAGTGGATCTTGCCTTGCAACTGATTGAAATCATAAAGACAACCCCTGCCTGAGTTTTTTTGTCTTCTAAGGGGCTCCTTGCCCCTGTTGGTTGCTGGATTTGCCGGCATGCATCCCGTTGGCCGGAGCCGCCAGTCGACTAAATTTATCCTTGATTTGCGACGGGCATTTGTGGTATTTAGCTGCATACTGTATACAAAATGTCAGTGGTGATTTACGACAAAAAGGGCGGCTAGTCGCTCTTTTTTGTGCGGAATAAGGGCTCTCTTGCTGGCGAGGGCATGTGTATAACAGGAGGTCATATTGTCTGATATAGTTTTTTCCAGCTGGGGAAGAGAGATCGTTGATAACCGCAACGGCGGTGATGCCGATATGGCGTCACTGAAGCTGAAGCTTCCCACAGAGTATCTGGACGGTAAAGTCGGCGCCTTCATGGGCTGGGATGGTGTTGTACTGCTCGACGGCGAAACCGATGTCGTGGCAATGGCCGCTGAATACATGAAGCGGGTTCAGGAAAAACACTGCTGTGGCAAGTGTACCCCGGGTAAAAAGGGAACACGTGTTATGCAGGATACGCTGGCCCGGATTCTTCAAGGCCACGGTGAAGAGCGTGATCTGGAAATTATCGAAAACCTGAAGTCGTTGCTGGAAGGCTGTAAATGTACTCTGTGCATGACGTCGGCGATTCCTGTCCTTGATACGGTCAAATATTTCCGCGATGACTACATGGCGTACATCAGTGGCGGCAAAAAGCCGAAGCTGGCGGCCAGCTATCACGATAAGCTCACCGCACCTTGTATGGACAAGTGCCCGGCCCATATTGATATTCCCGCGTACATCGAAGAGATCAAGAATTACCGCTTTGAAGATTCATTGTCGGTGATCCGTGAGCGGATGGCGATCCCGGCTGTTTGCGGTCGTGTGTGTCCGCATCCTTGTGAGACTGCCTGCCGCCGTGCACTGGTCGATGAGCCGGTCAGCATCATGGTGATGAAGCGTGTCGCTTCCGACCACGAATGGATGCACCATAAAACGCCGCCGATGCTTCCCGCTGCTCCGACCGGTAAGAAGGTCATGGTGGTTGGTGCCGGCCCTGCCGGTTTGACCTGTGCCTTCTATCTGGCGCAAAAGGGTCATAAAGTCAAAATTATCGATATGCTGACCGAACCGGGCGGTACGGTTGCCGTCGGTATCCCGGATTATCGTATGCCACGTCATTTGTTACGCCGTGAAGCCGAGATTGTTGAGGCGCTGGGCGTTGAAATTGAATATGGCGTTAAGCTCGGTCGTGATGTTTCTCTGCGTGAGCTCAAAGAAAACTATGATGCCGTGTTCCTCGGTACCGGTGCTTTTAAATCGAAGCCGATGGGTGTTGAGGGCGAAGATGCCGGTTATGAAGGCTTCTCCGAAGGTGGTATCCACTACCTGCGTGCCGTGGCACTGGGCCAGGGCATGGTCACACCGAAGCGCGTTGTTGTTGTCGGTGGTGGTAACACCGCCATTGACTGTGTGCGTGTTGCCTTGCGTGAAGGTGCTGAAGAGTCGATTCTGGTTTATCGTCGTACCCGTAACGAGATGCCTGCTGAATCTTACGAGGTCGATGACGCTGATGAGGAAAATGTACGTTTTGAGTTCCTCGTCAATCCGACCCGTTTGATTACCGAGAACAACAAGATTACCGGTGTTGAAGTGATCAAGATGGCACTGGGTGAGCCGGATGAATCCGGCCGTCGTCGTCCGGCTCCGGTTGAAGGTTCTGAGTATGTCATCCCTTGTGACATGGTGATTCCGGCCATCGGTCAGGATCCGGATCTGAGCTATCTTCAAGATGGCGATTACGGCATTGAGCAGACTCGCTGGAACAGCATCGTCACTCATGGTGGTACCATGATGACGGATAATGCGGGTGTCTTTGCCGGTGGCGACTGTGAGTACGGAGCGATGACCGTCGTTCTGGCCGTTGGCCATGGTAAGCGTGCTGCGAGTGTCATGCATCGTTACCTGATGGAAGGCAAAGCCATCCTTGACGACGAAGAGGCGTTGGAAGATGTCGTCAATCGCCTTGGCGTTTTCGATGATAAAGAAAAGGTTCCCAACGTTGGCGGCCTGCATCGTGAGCATCAGCCCAAGGTTGATGGGGCGGAACGTGCCACCAACTATGATGAAATTGAGTTGGCCATGCCTGAAAGTCAGGCGGTGGTTGAAGCAGATCGTTGTTTACGTTGCTACCGGGTGGCAATGGTTGCCGTCGAACAGTAGTCGGTATCAGACCTGCAGAAGAGCTGAAAACGGACACTAGCGTTAGGATTTCCATATGAGTCATAAAGGTGAAAAGTCAATGGTCAACCTCACAATTGATGGTCAACAGGTTCAGGTAGAAGAAGGCCAAACCATCATTGCTGCTGCAGAGAAACTCGGTATCAAGATCCCGACGATGTGCTACCTGAAAAAGGTATCCACCACCGGGGCGTGCCGCGTCTGTCTGGTTAATGTTGAGGGTGTCGATGGTCCGGTTACCTCATGTAACACCGTGGCAACGGAAGGCATTGTCGTTACAACAACCGGCGAAGAGTTGGTGAATAAGCGCAAGGACATGATCCGACTGATGCTGGTAAATCACCCGCTAGACTGCCCGGTTTGTGATGCGGCCGGTGAATGCGATCTGCAGGATATCTGCTATGAACACGGCATTCTCGATCAACCCTTCAGCTCTGAAGACGTGGCTGCGGCAAAGATTACTGATTGGCCGCTGATTGAAAACGTTCCTTCGCGCTGTGTCCTGTGTGAAAAATGTGTCAAGGTTGGTTATGAGTTGACCGGCATCGGTGACTTCACTGTGGTTGAGCGCGGCGATATGGCCTATATCGGTCGTAAGCCCGGTAACGACATTGATCCTTATATCGAAGGTAACGCTGTCGAAGTATGCCCGGTTGGAGCGATGATTTCCAAACCGTTCAAGCACTCCGCCCGTAGCTGGACGCTGGACAAGGTTCCCTCCATCGGTTTTGCCGGTGGTAGCTTGGAACAGGTCGATCTGAATGTGAAACAGGATAAACTGTTCCGGATTACGTCGCAGGATGATGCGACCATTAATAATGGTCTGCTTGGATTCGATTCGAGCTTCGGGTATGGCTTTGTCAACTCGGAAAAACGCCTGCTCAAGGCAACGGTGAATGGTGAAGAGTCAACCATGGCAGAAGCCCTTAAAGTTGTCGCTGATAAGGCGGCTGAACTGGGTGGTGGCGCTGTTGCCGGGTTGTCTTCGGCCCGTTTGACCGTTGAAGAAAATTACCTGTTCCAGAAGCTGTTCCGGACGGGACTGAAGAGTAACAATATTGACAGTGAAGCGCGCTTCGGCATGCAGCGTGCGTCTGATACTCTGGCGGCGGTTTTGGGCCTGCGTGGCGCAAGTGCCGCTGCAGCGAATATTGCCGGAGCTGATGCGGTGCTGGTGTTTGGTTCCGACATTACATCGGAACAACCGCAAATCAATTATCTGATTCAAAAGGCCTATCGAAGCAATGATGCCAAGCTCCTCGTTGCCAATATGCGTCAGGTGCGCATTGCTAAAGAGTCACATTGCTTCCTGAACTACGCGCCTGGTAGTGAAGCGGCTTTGGCTGCGGCATTAGCCAAATTGATTGTGGACAATGGTCAAGCAGATGAGGGTTTCCTCAAGCAATATGTCAAGAACAGCGCCGATGTGAAAAAGAACCTGGCTAAAGTTGATGTGGCCAAGGTGGCTGCGGCGTGCGGTGTTGATGCCGCCCTGCTGGCCGAAACGGCGGAACTTTTGGGTGCGGCGAAAAATGTCGCCATCGTCTTCGGTGGTGATGTCACCAAGTCAGCCCTCTGTGAAGAAACGGTTAAAAGTCTTGCCAATCTGGCGATGGTCAGTGGTGCCTTGGGGTGTGAGTGCGGTGGCCTGTATCCGGTTGATGAAAAGCCGAATATGCAGGGGCTGCTCGATGCCGGTGTTGCACCTGAGTATCTGCCTGGGTATGTCGCCAATGCAGAGGCAGGTCTGAACGCTCAGCAGATTCTTGAAGGCATTGAATCCGGTGCTGTGAAGATGCTCTATGTCGCCGGGACCAACCCGCTGGTCAGTTATCCTGAAAGTGCTCGTTGGAAAGCCGCTCTTGAAAAGGTTGAACTGCTTGTCGTTCAGGATATCCTGGCCTCAGAGCTGACAGAAATGGCTGGCGTTGTGCTTCCTGCAGCGGCTTACACGGAGAAATCCGGTACCTATATAGCCTGTGACCACACCGCCGGCGTTTTGGCCAAGGCCGTTGCGCCCAAAGGTGAATCGCAAAGTGATAAAGCGATCTTTGCGCAGCTTATTCAGGCGACAACAGGCGTTGCCCAAACGTTGTGTAACGAAAAGATCCTCGATGAAATGGCTGGATCATGTGAGCTGTTCAGTTCTGTCGGTTTGACAGGTGAGCGTTACCAGAGCAGTTGTTGCAAGAAAGCCTATACTCCGGCCGCCGCCGCATTGACGTTCTCTGATTACGGCCAAGCGGTTGCAGCGAAAGGGTTGACCCTGATTTCCGGGAAAATGCATGCGCATACCGGTGTTACATCAACATTTGCTGCTGGAGCGCTGGAAATTGCTCCTGAAGGGTACATTGAAATCAGTTCTGCTGATGCCGATCAACTGGGTGTGAGTGAAGGGGCCCTTGTCACGGTGACATCGGCTCAAGGGACTGCTCAGGGCAAAGCTCGCATCAGTGGTTACGTTCCGCAAGGTGTGTTGTTTGCGCCTTACCACTTTGCCGAACTCAATATTCAGCAAATCATGGTTGCCGGAGCGAATTATACAAGCGTTGAATTGAGCAAATAGCCTAGTATCTTTGAGAATACGAAAAGCCCCGGTGCATAGGCGCCGGGGCTTTTGTTGTTTTTAGCAAAGGATTTGCCGGCGGAAAATTCAACTAATGCTCGTGGTAATGTAAAACAACCAGAAGGCAGCTACCGTCGGCAATGACATTGATGCCATTCTCCTGGCACAGCGCCACCGCTTCGTCACTTTCCGCTCCCGGCTGCATCCAGATGTTTTTTATCCCTTTTTCAATGGCCAGTTTGACGACCTCTGTTGTGATTTTTGGTGGAGTGATGATGGACAGGCTTTCCACGTCATCATCCAGGTCAGCGACACTGGCCACACAGGCCAGCCCCTCAATCGATTCTGCGCGTGGATTAATCGGAGTGACCTGCTTGTTGTTTTGCTGGAAGCAGCGTAAGACTTTGTTGCCGTACTTGTCACGGTTTGTCGATGCACCGGCAACAGCATAATGGGTCGCCGATAGAAATTTCTGAATGGGGTCCATGTTCTCTCCTTGTTCAATAAAATTTATTCAGCCAGATCGATGGCCAGCCGGGCAAGTTCATCGCAGCGTTCGTTTTCCTCGTGTCCAGCGTGACCTTTAACCCATTGCCATGTCACTTCGTGGTCCTGCGCGGCGCGATCAAGGCGTTCCCAAAGGTCGCGGTTAAGGACCTCCTTCTTCTGGGAGTTTTTCCAACCCTTTTTTTTCCAGCCGGACAACCACTGTGTCATGCCCTTATAAACATATTGTGAATCTGTTGTCAGGGTAACAATGCATGGTTTTTTTAGGGCTTCCAGGCCGGCAATGGCACCAAGAAGTTCCATGCGGTTGTTGGTTGTTTGAGCTTCATAACCGCTAAGTTCTTTAACGTGGCTGCCACAGCGTAACAAAGTGCCATAACCACCCGGGCCGGGATTGCCACGACAGGCGCCATCACTGTAAATTTCTACATGTAGTTTTTGAGACATGCCGACATCATAACAATGTCGTGTGAACAGAGCCAGTAATGATTAACGTTTCAGTCGATTGCGTCAACAAATCGTGTGGACAGCTCGTGTTGATGCCAACGGAGAATGCACGATTGGTTGGGGGGATGAGGACGGTCTTTAAAAATCATGGTACAGAATGATTCGTGACGCGTAAGGAGGTATTTAATAGACTTTTTCATTGTAGTTGGGATTCATTGCACTGTTAAGCTTGTTGATTAGAGCACGTTTTTGCACTTTGACCATCGGCATGTCCCAGCAGGAACCATATCGCTTCCAGGTTATCTCCGCCACAATGTCTTCTGTGGACTTAAAGAGCCATTTATACGCGGTATATTGTTGGCTTGTTGATTGACTTTCTTCTTGGATAAACGTCATCTGGTACAGATCTTCAAGGATCTCACTTACTCTGTCTAGAGCTTCTTCAGGTTCCTGAGTTTCAACGGCGATATGAAAGCGGATACGAAATAATTCATCGTCGCAAAAATCATAAACCGGCTGGCTGATGGTCAAATCATGGAATTGAAGAGTTTCATCACGACGCGTGTAAGAACTGTAGTCGGTTGTCCGATTATTTTGGTCGTTAAAGGTCGTACTTCGAATACACTGCATCGTGTCATCGGGCGAAGCGCCGAATTCAGCGAAGTCAATCGTCAGCGGCATGCAGGATGGCGGGGTATCCTGGGCTGCTGCGTGGTGCCATGAAAGTGCCAGTAGGAACAAAAGCCATAGTGATATTTGGGCTGTAAAATGTTTAAGAAACATGGTGTTTGTCCCGAATGGCGCTAGTTTAAGAGTTCTACCATGGTGAAATTCCAGATTAATTTGGCAAATATGGCATAATAAGCCATGAAGAATTCAACGCCTATATTCCCTGGATTTCACCTGCAAACATTACGACGTAAACCACGCACACCACAACAGAAACTTGCTGCTGAGTTAGCTGTATTAAAAGAAAAGTCGTTTAAGCAGGTTGGTGAAATCTTTGAACGATTTATCCCCTATAACCTGCTAAAACCTGCAAGATCCGGTGTCATGAGTCGCAGAAGGCTTTTCTCCAAAGAGAACACATTCTGGGCTTTTTTTAGCCAAGTGTTGGATTCAGACGGTGGTTGCAAAGAAGTGATTCGGAAGTTGCAGTCCTATGCTTCCATAAAGGGTAGCAAGATCCCCTCGTCGTCGACAGCTTCGTATTGTACGGCTCGCAAAAAGCTCGATGAAGACATGCTCTGTGAGATATTTGAGCATACAGCTAATCAACTTGATCAGTTCCCAGAATCCGGCCTGCTTGCAAATCGGCGCGTGATTGTTGTTGATGGAACGGGTGTGAGTATGCCGGATACCCAGGCTAATCAGCACTTATGGCCTCAGTCTTCTCTGCTCAAAGCAGGCTGCAGCTTCCCATCAGCCCGCATCTGCGCCTGCTTTTCATTGCAAAGCGGAGCGTTGCTCAGCTATGAGATTGGCAACAAAAAGACAAATGAACTGCCCCTGTTACGTAAGCAGTGGAGAACATTCAGACCCGGAGATATTTTCCTAGGAGACAAAGGATTTTGTAGCTATTTCGATATCGCCGAGTTGAGGAAACAGAAGGTGGACAGCGTTCTCACGCTGGCGCGAAGAGCACCCGTCAGGGCAACAAAATGCCTTAAAGAATTTGGGGAAAATGATCGCTTGATCACATGGGAACGACCAAAATATATGAAGAGATTATCCTACTCAAGAGAGCAGTGGGAACTCTTGCCTGATGAGCTAATGTTGCGTCAAATCAAGGTGGCGGTCCAATATCCAGGATTTAGAACGCAGAGCTTTTACATCATCACGACTTTGCTTGACCCCATAAAATACCCAGCGCAATCGATCGCGAAACTCTATTACAAGCGATGGGATGTTGAACTGTTTTTCCGTGACATAAAAACAACTATGGGCATGGATGTTTTGCGTTGCCGAACGCCTGAGATGATCCGCAAAGAGATCATGATGTATTTTATCGCCTACAACTGCATCCGCAGGTTGATGTATGAGGCGGCAGAAGAGGCCGATATTGATGTTCGCGTTGTCAGCTTTAAAGGGAGTTTACAGGCTTTACGTAGCTGGGAATCGCACCTGAATCAGGTGCAAATCAGCAAGATGGAACGCTACCGGCTCGTTAGTGATTTGTACGCTGCAATGACCAATGTCCCAATTAGGCAAAGGCCGGGCAGGAGTGAACCTCGATGTATAAAACGACGACCTAAAAATTACCAACGAATGACGGCACCAAGACACGAAATAGAGGTGATTCCTCATCGTAACCAATATCGTGCTGCACAGGCTTAAACTAGCGCCATTCGGTGTTTGTCCCCTAAAAAAACTGTCATGCAGTTTGCCTTTTTTAATTTTTATACCTTAACTGAAAGTGCGGAAATTGTCTATATCCACGCGGTTGATTTTTTTTGGAATTGCTGTGGCGACTCCTGAAAAGCGCATAGACATGGGCTTTGTCTATTTAGAATCATATCTGGAGGAGAGAAGCGAAAAGGTGGTTTAATATTAAAACAGTTGAATGGGGAGGCCTGGGCAAGCTAATGTAACCTCTGGTAAATCTTAGAAAATGAACAAATCAAGATGACTATTATTGGAAGAGGCACTTTAGGCTGTTGTCTAAAGTGAAGTAAAAATGAGATCAGGACAACCCGAAGTGTCAGTGGAATTTTTAGAGCTTGCCATTGATGAAACAGTGCACTTTGACGGTATGGCGGCAAACGGCATAATCCGCATACCGGTTGAAGTGGAAGTATTAAATACTCAACAAAGAAGCGAGCTTTGTTTGCTTAAAAAAAACAATGAATCAATGCATCAAATGCATGTCGATCTTGTTGAGTATCGTTATGAAATATCTGAATCCGGCTGGTCACAACACGTCGTTACGGCGTTGGCAAAATACAATGAAGGTGTTAAGGAGCCTTTGCAGTATTTGATGCATGATTACCTTCAGCATCGGGCAGAATTTCGCCGATTGAAGCAAAAAGAACATGAGTCGATGCGCCAAAAGTTTGATCGAATTCCCGTTGAGAGTTTAGTCTGCTACAGCAATTCTATTGGTGTTGGCCCTTATGTTCGTGTCCCTTTGGGGGCTCAGAATGGTGAGGCCATGCTGAACAGAAAAATTCTCAATGAAATGCGGCCATATTTTACCAATAGCGCAGTGTTTCTGGCAAAATTTCAGCAGGCAAGGCTGCTGGCAGAGCAACATAATGAAGCTCTGGCCGAAAAATTGCTGACGCTGTGGTCAGTCTCTGGTGGCAACCGACAATCAGACTCAAAAGATAATCAACATCATTTTGACGATGTTGAACTCATTGTCGAATTTGATGACGAGTTTCAGGTCGCTTAACCGTCTGTTTAAAATCACCTTGAAAGCCATGGTGGACCGGTTAGAATCGATAGAGTGCAGTGTTGACATCATCGGTTGATGGCACATGATGGGCTCGCTTGGTTCTTAAAGCAAGGCGACTGTTTTTACAAGAGTAGAGCAAACCCCGCATATCAAGCGGGGTTTGCTGTTTTAATCCGTGTAACCCAAGTGGTCCGTCAATGTCGTGGAATGCTGCTGTAAGGATTGGAAGGCCTCGCACTGGAAAATTGTCAATACCATGCTGTGTGATTTTTATGGGAAGGAGAGCACATGTCAATTCGTGGCCGTATCATCAGCATGGTCTTACTCTTGGAACTTGTTCTGATGATCACGGCGGTATTGCTGTTTTTTAACGAACATCAGAAGCGGGAACAAGAAACTCTTTTTTATATCTCGAACAGTCTGAAAAATCATTTCGAACGCAATGCCAAGGAAACGGAACAACGTTATTCAAATCGCGTTGCTGGATTTGTGAAATCAAATCCTGACGTCATCCAAGCGTTTATCCGCAAAGACTCACTGAAACTGTCACAACTGTTGAAAAAGAAAATAGAAACGCTGCAAAAAGAGGATGATTTTTTTTATTGCATGACCTTTGTTCTCAAAGACGGCACTGTTTTTTTTCATAGTAAGGATCCACAAAGAATCAGCAAGAATGTCGCGACGATTCCGTTTGCTCGGGAAAGCTTTAAATCGCAAAAACCCTTAGGAGGACTGGTCCTGTCTCAGGCCGGTCTGGCTTACCGGTACAGTTATCCCATTTTTGATCAGCAACGCTATGTCGGAATGATTGTCCTTGTTGTTACACCAACGCGAGCGATCACTATGCTAGCCGATGACTTTAACGCGGAATGTGGAATCTATGTCGATCGAAAATATGTTGATCGATTTGAAGATAAAAATGTCCGCTATGTAAGAGAACAGGCCCTCGTTGCCTGGCAGGGAAAATCCTTCTCCGTTTCCGAATTTGTGGACTCTCTGCCCACCGGTAAGGGCCTTGAGCAATTTACGTTCTCCGGTCAGACCTATCAGAAGTTTGTTCCGTTGCCGCTCCTAAATTACTGGGGGGAGCAAATTGGTGAAGTGGTTACCGTACTCAATATCAGCAGAAAAAGTCATGAGTTCCGTGAGTCATTAGCGCATGCTGGTGGTCTTTTCTTAGGCGCATTTATCCTGACTCTTGTGATTCTGTTCTGGGGGACGGATTTCTTTCTTAAACAGGTACGCCATCTTCAGGAAAGCCTTGAACTCAAGGTCGAGAAGCGGACCGCTGATCTGCAGACGGTCAATCACGCACTGTCGTTGGAAATCCTGGAACGTAAAAAGGCGCAGAAGGCCTTGAAGGAGTTGAGTGAAAAAGATGTGTTGACCGGTCTCTACAACCGAAGAAAATTTAACAGTTACTATGAAACGGAATGGAGCGCCGCCAAGAGGGAGAAGCGTGCGCTTTCCGTGCTGATGATCGATATTGACCTGTTTAAAATTTATAACGATCGTTATGGGCATCTTGCTGGAGATGAAGCTCTTCATCACGTAGCCGTCACCATTGAGCAGAGCGTGTCCAGACCTCGTGATTTTGTTGCCCGCTACGGGGGTGAAGAATTTGTCTGTTTGCTGCCGGAAACCTCGCAGGAAGCGGCTGTGCAGCTGGCTGAAAAGATGCGGCAACATGTTGAGGCCCTGCATTACATTCACGAATATTCCGATACTTCAAATGTGATTACAATCAGCATTGGTGCTGCAAGTGTTGTTCCTGGAGAAAATCAGGCGAAGGAAGAGTTGATTGATCGGGCGGATAAAGCGCTGTACCTGGCCAAAAAAGACGGAAGAAATTGTATTCGAGTGGTCGGCTAGAGAACTAAAAACGGGCCATCGGTTCAAGCGAAGTCCAATGATAATAACTCGGTTTAGACGATGTCCTGAGCTTCTGCGGCCTCCTGGTCTGTAAAAAAACGCTCAAAATGTTTGTCAGGCACCGGTGGGCTGTAGAAATAGCCTTGTCCCAATTCACAGCCTTTTTCCTTGAGAAAAAGTAGCTGCTCTTTTGTTTCAATCCCTTCAGCAACAACTCTAAGATTCATGCTGTGGGCGAGGGCAATCACGGCCTTGGTAATTGAGGCGTCGTTTTCGTCCATTGTAATATCACGTACAAATGATCGATCAATTTTCAAGCGGGACAGGGGAAAACGTTTTAAATAGCTTAGGGAGGAATAGCCTGTACCAAAATCGTCAATGGCGAGATGAATGCCCTGTGCCTTGAGGCGGCTGAGAATATTGATCGCTGAATCAATATCTTCCATGAGAAGACTTTCCGTTATCTCAAGCTCAAGCCATTCCGGGTGCAGTGCTGAGGTCTGAACAACACGCTCAATCATTTCGAGAAAACCGGGTTCCCTGAATTGGCGGGCTGAAATATTCACGGCGATACGAATTGGGGGCAGACCGGCCTCTTGCCACTTTTTATTCTGTTCACAGGCCGACTGCAAAACCCATTCGCCGATCGCGATGATAACCCCGGTTTCTTCCGCTAACGGAATAAAATCGTTGGGAGAGATCATACCCATTTCCGGATGCTGCCAACGCAGTAAGGCTTCGCAACCAACCAGATTGCCAGACTGAATGTCAAATTGCGGCTGGTAGTAAAGAATAAACTCATTTTGCCGGACTGCTTTACGCAGATAGCTTTCCAGTTCAATTCTTGTTTTGGCGCGGCTATTCATTTCGGCCGTGTAGAATTGGCATTTATTACCGCCCATCCCCTTGGCCTGATACATGGCGATTTCAGCAAAAGCCAGCAACTCTTTGGGTTGTTTGGTATCCGTAGGGGCAATGCTGATTCCCATGCTGGGGGTAATAAACAGTTCGTGTCCTGCAATCGCGAAGGGCGGGACGATCGTATCAATGAAATTTTTTGCCACAACACCGATGTGAGAAAGGTCCTTGATGTCTTCAATAATGATGAGGAATTCATCTCCGCCCATGCGGGCAAGCGTATCCGTCTTACGAATTGAGGTGCTGAGGCGTTTGGCGACCTCCTGGAGCAGTTGATCGCCGATTTCATGGCCGAGAGAATCGTTGATGTTTTTAAAGCGATCCAAGTCAATAAATAACAAAGCGGTAAATCGATCAGAGCGAAGCGTTTTAAGCGTGGCGCGATCCAGCCGGTCAAAAAACAACTCTTTGTTCGGCAGGCGGGTGAGTTGGTCGTGGGTTGTAACGAACTGCAGATGTTGCGTTTTTTCATTCAACTCTGCCTCAGAGTTTAAAATGTCGGTGAGATCACGTGAGGTTTCTATGATGCCCTGGATCGAATGGTCTTCATTGTAAAGTGGTGACGCTTTGATCTCGTAGATCCTCTTTTTTTGGTCTTTGCGAAAGTGCTCGTGAATTACCCGCGCTTCTTTGCCGGTTTTCAGGACCTGGGCCAGAGGACACTCTAGGTTGTGCTCGGAACAGGGAGAGTCCGAACCATGAGAGAGCTGGTAGCATAGCGTCTGATTGGGCTGTAGAGCTTGTTCTTGATAGGTCTCTTTAGCGGCATGGTTGGCCAGGATGACATGGTAATCGTTTGATATCGCCATGATGGGATCAGACACGCCATCAATAACCGTTTGCAGGAACTCACGTTCTTTCAGGACGGCCTGATCGGCTTTTTTATGCTCCGTAATATTCTGTACCAAGGCAACGGCATAAATAGAGCCGTCATCACTGACAATCCATTTTCCAGTAAAATGTCCGATAATTGTTGAGCCGTTTTTGCACGCATAGATCTTCTCAAAATTGCACGGTTCATTCATCTTGTCGCGAAAGTTGTTGAGGCGATTTTGTGTCTCGCCACGCTCTTGTGGCAGAGTGAGATCAAGAATATTCATGGTTTTCAATTCTTGTTCAGAATAACCTACCATGAGGCAGAACGCGGGATTGGCCGTAAGGATACGGCCCGTTGTGTCGTAAGAGTACATTCCCGCGCCACCGTGCTGAAAAAAGGAATAGAACTGCTCGAGTTTTTTGTAGAGTTCCCTGGATTTTTTTTGACCGTGTTTGCCGGCAACGTAGATTTGGACAACCCCGGCAAAAAAAAGCGCCGATAGAAGCAAACCTGCCAGGTGTATTGTGGTTGTTGAAAAGGAGCGCTGTGCCTGCAGTCCTAAGCCCAGAGCGCTCAGTAACATCGCCACGCAAAGCGTCCTGAATCCGGCTTTCTCTTCCGCCGGATGCGTTATCATCCAAAGCAGTAAAGAGCAGGTGATGAGTAGAAACGATGCGAACAGAATCATAAACGTACCCATAAACGAGTCATTTTTTCTTGGGTGCAGAGCAGAAAATAAAAGTATAATTTTTTAATTATATCAAAGATAAAATAATTTCAGAAAAATTTCTTTGATTCGTCAATAACGATGCTTTTTACCAGAATAAAATATCCTGCTCTCAGCAGAGAAAAAGGGAGAAAGGATTTAACGAAAGGTCTCTGGTCGCACGGTTTTTGCGATACGGCGGAGGCTGTAAGGGGTGGTGAGAAAGGGCGGTATTCGGTGCCGGGGCGTCGATTACCAAAAGGTTTTCTGACAATCGGGTAGCCGTTTGTCTTCCTTCTGAGCATTTTCATTCCTGAGAGGTCCAGAAGGAAAAAGAACACAGCGTCTCTTCGCGGTGATGAGCTTGCCGAATTTGCCCCGCACCTTCAACCTTTTTGCTCCTTGCCAGTTGATTCGCAGGTCTGCTGAGGGGGCATAAGAAAAATGCATCATTGGTGAATGCGCCGATCACATTCACAGTGACGTTTTTAAAAGTTGTCTTGACAGTCACTGTTGAGACAACTATTTTCATGGATGATGTTCTGGTTCGGCAGGGGGGACAAATGAAATATACCACGGACAAATCTCTCGGGTTCACTGTCTATAGGACGTCTCTCGCGTTCAAGAAAGAGTTTGCTCGACGACTTAGATCCTATGGGGTGACGCCTGAGCAGTGGGCTGTCCTAAATTGCCTGGGAGAACAAGATGGGGTTAGCCAAAAGGAACTGGCTGAAAGAACCTACAAAGATTCACCGACGACTGCCCGCATTATTGATAAACTCGAAAGCAAGGGACTGCTTAAAAGGGTTGATGCCCCTCAAGATCGGCGAGTCTTTCTCATTTGCTTGACGCAAAGCGGCAAAGTGCTTCGAGAAGATATTCTGCCCATTGCCACCCAATTGAATGTGGAGGCTTCAAAAGGCTTAAGTGAAACAGACCTTAATCAATTATTAGACTTGCTAAACAAAGTTTATGCGAATTTTTGAGCCGTTTTTGTTAAAGGTCTTTGAGGTGTAAAACGGCCATTTAGTTGTTGCAACAATTAATGCTTTGGCAATTAAGTTTACTGAAGGCAATCTTGAATCAAGGCTATTGTCGTTAGGCAGAACGTGGTTAATCAATGATTAACCACGTTCTGCAAAGATCTCTGCCGGTGCAATAACAGGTTAAATGGCAATTCTGATAACCTCCTCGTGAGATACCAACAATGATTGTGTGAAAAAAACTGACTGAGTGCTCAGTTAGGAAAGGGTGACGCTTTTATCTATGTACAAAGAACTCCCCCAGGGAAAGCAGGATATCCTTCAGGCTGCTCAACGGCTATTTGCCGAAAAAGGTTACCATGCGACCCCCACATCCGAAATAGCCGCCCTTGCAGGCGTTGCACAGGGAACTCTTTTCTACCACTTCAAGAGCAAGGAGGGGATTCTCCTCTCCCTGCTGCAGCAGACAAGCGGAGTTTATCTTCATGATGCGCAGGACATCCTTGAGGCGGCGCCGAATGGTTTACAGGCCTTGCTTGATCTTATCACGTGGCATTTTGAATTCAGCGCCGTGCACCATGAAGAATTGAAAATTCTGCTGCGCGACATACCTGCGGATGTCCTCCAACATAGCAACTCCGTGCTGCAGATTGGCACCAGTGAAATCATGAAAAGAATGCAAACCATCTATTGTCAAGCTCTGGAACGCGGCATCGAAGATAAATCGATCCGTATCCTGGATTCAACGGCGGGGGCATGGATTGTCCACAGCTGTATCTACGGACTGATTAAGCATATTTTTTTCGTCCCCCCTTTACCCGATAATCTGCAAAGAGAAGTCCTGGAACTTTTTCGCCACAGTCTGGCGAATTTTTCCACAAGCAACTCCAGCAGAAGTGCTCCGAAAAGCTGATGTCACAAGGTTCTATGGGAATTCTCCTCTGCCGTGAGTCTTGCTGCTTCCCCTGTCACAAGGGAATGGAGGGAATGGATATGCGAAAACCTTTAAATGCTGTCGAGTATCTTGATTTTATGCGGTCGATGACAGAGCACGACGGATTTATCCGTGAATAAATGAGCCACGCTGTTGTTTGCCGTTGCTTTAGGGGCGTTCTCAATGAGCACTCATGGCACTATTTTGGATCTTTTCCGCGTCAGCAGCGTTAGACGGCGTTGCCATAGAATGATCTATGGCGTCTCCGTATGCCTTGCTGACACGAAAAATCCCTCAAAATATTTCTCATTCTGGCCCCCTAGCTTGTGGCAAGCCTTAGCCTTAGAATCCCGGCGGGGACCTATCTACTAACACTATCTCCTGCTATTTCAGGTGATAAGGAGGAGCAAAACCCCATGAAAAAACGAGCAGTATTTACCCTGATCTGCACTTTGTTTGCTTTGTCTTCCATGACGTCGCTCATGGCTGTTGCCGCGCCACAGGGAGGCGGCGACACCAAACCGGTCGTCGGAACCATGCAGGTGGGACAACGTGACGCAAACATTCCGGAAAGATATATCGGCCATGTGGAGGCCGTGGAATCAATTGACCTCAAAGCCCGCGTCGACGGTTATCTGGAGCAGGTTAATTTCTCCGAAGGTTCGCGGGTTAAAAAAGGGCAGCTGTTGTATGTCATCGAGCAGGGACCGTACCGGGCGCAAGTTGCAGCGGCTCAGGCCGGTGTCGCAGCAGCTGAAGCGGATTTGTTCAAGGCGAGCACCAAACTCAAACGGCTGCGCTCCGCCGATGCCGGGAGTATCCCCCAGACCGACCTGGATGACGCGACGGCGGATTTTAAGTTGGCCGAGGCCGGGGTCTTGGAAACAAAAGCGCGTTTGCAGCTTGCTGAAATAGATTTGGGCTACACGACGATCGCATCCCCCATGGACGGTCGCATCGGCAAGAGTTTCTTTAAGAGTGGTGATCTGATCAGCCCTTCTTCCGGCTCCCTGGCGGAGGTGGTGAGTATCGATCCGGTGCGTGTGCTGTTCTCGGTCAATGAACGCCAGGGGGAGATTCTCCGTCAGGCGGCCCGGGATGCGGCCGGTAAGGGGGATGCCAAACTGATGATCCGCATTTTTACCGCTGATGGCATCGCGTATCCGCATGCCGGGAGGGTTGAGTTTATGGACAACAAGATGGATTCCTCGACCGGTACGATCGCGATCTGGGCACAGTTTCCAAATTCTGACGGAAATCTGGTTCCCGGAGAGTATGTGGATGTCGCCCTTAAACCGGCCGAGCCGCGCATGACACTGACGATTCCGCAAGCGGCGCTGCAGAGGGACAAAGATGGAGCCTTTGTGTTTGTTGTGGATAAAAATTCCAAAATTGAGAAACGTCAGATTCGCAGCGGCGCGACCATCGGTAAGCAGATCTTTGTTACTTCCGGTTTGGAACGTGGTGAGCAGGTGGTTTTCGAGGGCATTCAGAAAGTGGTCCCTGGCGCCGAGGTGACGGTCCAGCTCAAGGAAGATAAGGATATTTAGTATGTTTTCTAAGCTGTTTATAGAACGTCCGCGTCTGGCGGTGGTTATCGCCATCGTTATCACCCTTGCCGGCGCGATTGCCATGCTGTCGCTACCGGTGGCCGAATATCCCTCCATCACCCCGCCGATTATCCGTGTGAGCGCGGTTTATCCGGGGGCAAGTGCTCAGGTGGTCAAGGACACCATTGCCGCGCCCATTGAGCAGGAAATGAATGGGGTTGAGGACATGCTTTACATGAACTCAACCTGCACCAATGCCGGCAGTTACGCCCTCGAAGTAACCTTTGATGTGGATTCAGATCCCGATATCGACCAGGTCAATGTGCAGAACCGCCTCCAGTTAGCGGAATCACAACTGCCGTCGGAGGTCATTGAACAGGGGATCGAAGTGCGACGTCGTTCCTCGGATATGCTCGGCGTCGTCAGTTTTACCTCTCCCAGGGGAACGCGCGACCGTCTCTTTCTAAGCAACTATGTCAGTCGCACCATTAAGGATACGCTACAGCGCGTCGATGGCGTAAGTGACGTGTATGTGTTCGGCGAGTATGAATACAGTATGCGTATCTGGATGGACCCGGATAAGTTAACCGCTTTGAGGATGAGCCCGACAGAGGTTATTGACGCAATTCGCCAGCAGAACATCCAGGCCACTTTGGGATCGGTCGGCACGGCGCCCGGTATGAAGGGGCAGCAGGTGCAGTATACCCTCAATGCCAAAGGACGTCTGGATTCGGTTGAAGAGTTTGAAAATATCATTATTCGTACTAATTCACAGGGGGGCGTGGTACGGGTTAAAGATATTGCTGATGTCGAGCTGGGCAGTAAAAGCTATGACGCCGGCGGTAACCTGGATAACTCCGAAGCGATCAATATGGCGCTGTACCGCTCCTCTGCCGCCAACGCGATCGATACCATGGACCAGGTCAGGGAAGTCCTCAAAGCACAAGAGTCCACCATGCCGGAGGATGTCGCTTATGTCATCCCCTACGACACCACCAACTATGTAAAGGAGGCGATCAAGGAGATCTCCTTCACCCTGCTGCTGACTTTCGGACTGGTTGTGCTGGTTATCTTCGTATTTCTGCAGAATATTCGCGCCACTCTGGTTCCTGCCGCGGCGATTCCTGTTTCCATTGTCGGCACCTTTGGGGCTCTGTTGGCCCTCGGTCTCAATATCAACACCATCTCTCTGTTTGCACTTATCCTCGCCATCGGACTGGTGGTGGATGATGCCATTGTTGTGGTGGAAAATGTCTATCGCATCATGGAAGAGGAAGGGCTGGAGCCGAAACCCGCCACCATCAAGGCCATGTCTCAGGTGACCGGGCCGATTATTGCCACCACCCTGGTGCTGTTGGCGATCTTTGTGCCCGTTGCGTTTATGCCGGGCATCACCGGGCTGCTCTACAAACAGTTCGGTGTCACTTTGTGTGTCTCAGTTTTGATTTCGTCATTGTGCGCCCTGACCTTGAGTCCGGCCATGTGCAGCGTGATCCTCAAGCGTGCCCAGCCGCACAAAAGGGGTCCCCTGGCGTGGTTTAACAACTATCTCGATTTCTCAAGGAATACCTATATCTCCCTTGTTGCCTGGTTGATCCGCAAAGCGACGGTCGGGGTTGTCTTGTTTCTTCTCATCGCTGCTGGAGCCTGGTATCTGGCGGAACGGACGCCCACCAGCTTCCTTCCTCAGGAAGATAAGGGCGGCTTTCTTGTTGATGTGCAGTTGCCCGAAGGGGCAACTCTGGAGCGCACCACTGAGGTGACCTCCGAGGCCACCCGACGTCTTCTGGAAATGGAAGGGGTGGAACGCGTTCTTGCGATAGATGGTTTCAGTCTGCTGAGTGGAAAGGCGGAAAACGTCGGTTTTGTTATCGCCGATCTGGACCCCTGGGACAAGCGCACCCGTAGTGATCTGCAACTGAATGCCATGGTGCAGAAAGTCAGTGCTGAACTGAACAGTATCTCCACGGCGAGTATCCGTGCCTTTGTTCCGCCTCCCATTCAGGGGCTGGGCGTAACGGGCGGATTTGACTTCCGCCTGCAGGCTCTTGAAGACCAGCCGCCGCAGGAGCTTGCCGCAGTCGCCATGGGTCTGGTGGGCGCGGCCAATCAGCATCCGATGCTCTCCATGGTCTACACCACCTACAGTGCCGATACTCCACAGTTGTGGCTGAATCTGAAACGTACCCGCATGGAGGAACTCGGTGTTTCCGCGGCGAAGTTGTTCTCGACCCTGAACCAGCATCTGGGCTCTCAGTATGTCAATGACTTCAATCTCTATGGGCGTACCTATCAGGTTAAGGTGCGTGCCAAGGAGAACTTCCGTAAAAATCAGGAAGACGTCAAAGATCTGTATGTGACCAGTGTTGACGGCAAAGAGGTCCCGGTGGAAAATCTTCTGGATATCTCCACGATTCTCGGGGCAAAGAGTGTCAATCGTTACAACCAGTTCACCAGCCTGACCATCAACGGTCAGGCCGCGCCGGGCTATTCTTCGGAGCAGGCGATGGAAGCGATGGCGCAACTGGCAAAAGAACATCTGCCGCCCGGGTATGCGTTTGAATGGTCGACCATGTCGTTTCAGGAACAGACGGCCAGTGGTACTGTGGGGTATCTGTTTGCTCTGGCGTTGATCTTTGCCTACCTCTTCCTGGTGGCCCAGTATGAAAGCTGGAACCTGCCGTTAAGTATCGTGCTCTCGGTCATTGTTGCGACCTGCGGCGCTTTTGTCGGCCTGATGATTACCGGTCTGCCCATGTCCATCTACGCCCAGATCGGCATGGTGCTCCTCGTCGGACTTGCGGCGAAGAACGCGATTCTCATCGTCGAGTTTGCCCGTGATCGTAAAGAGGAAGGAATCCGCACCCGGGATGCCGCGATTGAGGGGGCAAAGTTACGCTTTCGTGCGGTGTTGATGACCGCTCTTACTTTTATCCTTGGGGTTGCCCCCCTGGTTTGGGCAATGGGGGCCGGTTCGGAAAGCCGCCGACATATCGGGGTGGTCGTTTTTTCCGGTATGATTGCGGCGTCAACCATCGCGCTCTTCATTATTCCGGTGCTGTATTATCTGTTCCAGAGTTTGCGGGATAAATCTTCGGCCTGGAAACAGCGTCGCCGTGAACGACTCGCCAATCGATCTCTTTAGTCAATAGGTAGGAATATTATGGATAGACACGCAATACAGGATATGACGCATCCCCCTTGCAAGGCGGCCGTGCGTTGGTTGACCTTTCTTTTTGTCGCCCTGACCGTGAGTGCTTGCGCAGTGGGACCCGATTACTCAAGGATCGATCCGGCAGCCCAGGAGAAGTGGTACGCTGCCATGGAGAAAGGGCTTGAAGCGACCACCCTTGCAGAAAGTGATCTTGCCTCATGGTGGTCGGTATTCGAAGATCCGTTGCTGCAGCAATTGGAGGAACGCGCCATTAAGGGCAACCTGGAGCTTAAAACCGCGTTTTCCCGGCTGCAGCAAGCTCGTATTAATCGAGGATTGAGCCGGGCCGATTTCTGGCCGACGCTAACTGCCGAGGGAAATGTACAGCGCCAACGCAGCAGTGAAAATATGGGTAATTCGACGGGCGCTGAAAACGACTGGTACATGGCCGGACTTGACGCCACGTGGGAGCTTGATCTGTTCGGGAGTATCCGTCGCTCGGTAGAAAGCGCCCAGGCCGAGCTGGAAGCGAGCAGTGCGGACATGCATGGCGTGCTGACCAGCCTTACTGCCGAAGTCGCTCTGAACTATATTGAGTTGCGTACATATCAGCAACGCCTCCAGGTTGCTTTGAACAACATTGCAACCCAGAAAAAAACCTACGATCTCAACAATTCACGCTTCAAAGCAGGGTTGATCGATGAGCTTGATCTGCAACAGTCGCTACGCAACCTGGAACAGACCAAGGCCCAGGTTTCAGGTTTGGAAGCGGCTATCCGCGCTGCGGAGAACAATCTAAGCGTGTTGCTGGGCCAGGTTCCGGGTGCACTGCGTGAAGAGTTCGCCTCCGTGGGCGTCATCCCCGAAGTACCTGTCCAGGTGGCAGTGGGAATCCCTGCAGAGGCTATGCGTCGGCGTCCCGATATCCGTAGCGCAGAACGGCTGTTGGCGGCGCAGAGTGCACGCATCGGGGTTGCCACGGCCGAACTTTACCCCAAGCTGCGTCTCCTCGGTACGATCGGTCTGGAAGCTCTTAACTCCGGGAGTGATTTTTTTCATTCTGCAAGTCAGTTTTGGGGGATCGGCCCAGGGGTCTCATGGAATGTCTTTCAAGGCAAAGCTCTGCGCTTGAATGTCGATCTCCAGGAAGAAAAATACACTGAGGCGTTGCTGCAGTACAATGCCACCATCTTGCAAGCCCAGCAGGAAATCGAGGATGCACTCACCGCCTACGCGAAGGAACAGATACGCGAGGAGCATCTCGCCAAAGCGGTGGAAGCTGCACGACGAACCGAATGGCTTGCGCGTGATCGTTACAACGCCGGGCTCGTGGATTTTTATAATGTTCTTGAGGCTCAGCGTGCTCTGCTCGAACTTGAAGATGAACTGATTCAGAGCAAGGGCGAAGTCGCCGCAAATATGACCAGGGTGTATAAAGCACTTGGAGGCGGTTGGCAGGGGATTGCGTTCGAAAGTCATTGAAACATCAAGGCCATCCGTTTTACGGGTGGCCTTGATGGTCTTTCACGTAAATGTACCGTCCCATTTGGGGGGGCGCCGGTCGTGTTGATCTCAAATAAAAAGCCCTGCTGATCAGTGATCAGCAGGGCTATATGCTTTGGCGTCCCCAGGGGGATTCGAACCCCCGTCGCCGCCGTGAAAGGGCGGTGTCCTGGGCCAGGCTAGACGATAGGGACTTATGTATAAAAAATGGTGAGCTGTTCGGGTAACCTACATAGGTAACACTTTGGTCCAGGTACATAGGTAACACTTTTGTATCCTCATAGACACTTCACAAGGAGGTGCCTATGCCCTGGAAAGAGGTTAAACCTATGGAACAGAAGCTGCTCTTTATCGCCGATCACCTGCGGCGTGTCGCTAACTTCTCAACGCTCTGCAAATCTTATGGCATCAGTCGCCGCACAGGGTATAAGTGGCTCAATCGTTATCGCCAATTGGGACTTGATGGTCTCCAGAATCAATCGCGCTGCCCTAAAACCAACCCCTTAAAAACGCCCTATTGTGTTCGAGAGGCGATCATCAAGGTCCGTCGCGAGTACAAAGATCCTCCTGGAGCAAAGAAGATCAAGGTGTTGCTTGAACAAGAACACCCTGATTGGGATATCCCATCGAAGACAACCATCCATAAAATCCTCCTGGAGGCTGAACTGATTACGCCCAGCAAGTCTCGTCGGCGCGTTCCTGTTCACCCGCAACCTTTTGCTCCGGTTGATAAACCTAACCAGGTCTGGTCTGCAGACTTCAAAGGGCAGTTCAAGACCGCTGATGGCAAATGGTGTTATCCCCTTACCATCATGGATCATCACAGCCGTTATCTACTGGCCTGTCGTACGTTAAGTGCGACAACAACAGATGATACCATGGCGATCTTTGATCAATTATTTCGGCAATATGGCTTGCCGGAGCGTATTCGCACCGATAATGGTGCGCCGTTTGCCAGTAGTGGGCTTGCCGGATTATCCCACCTATCCAAGTGGTGGATTCGTCTGGGGATCGCCCCGGAACGCATTATGCCAGGGAAGCCGCAACAGAACGGACGTCATGAACGGATGCATTCCACCCTCAAAAAGGCTGCCATCACGCCTGCCGCTGGTAATGCCCAACAACAGCAAAAAGCGTTCGACCACTTTATTGACACCTATAACCATAAACGGCCCCACGAAAGCCTGGGCCAAAAAACTCCAGCGACAGTTTATGTGACGTCATCGAAAAACATGCCGGAGCAGTTGCCTGAGCTGGACTATCCTGCCCATTTCAATATTTGCCTGGTCAATCACAATGGCGTCATTTATCACTTGAAGCACCGGGTTTACATCGCGTGTCTGCTCAAGGGAGAAAAAGTAGGGCTGGAGCAGACCAGTGACACACAATGGAATGTGTACTTTGCAAATATCAAACTTGGTCACTTCGACATGAGTGACATAACAACGGATCGCAACGGCTATATCAGCCTCAATGTGTAAACCATGTAGGTGGACTTTTCTGTTACCTATGTACTTGACCCGGACAAGCCGGGGGGGGATCGAACCCACGACCATCTGATTAAAAGGAACTTTGGCGGATAGGTGTGGTCTGTATGTAACTGTTAGGAATTACAGGGAAAAGTCGAAGCTTTCTGTTCTTTTTGTTGCCAGGTTGTTTGATTTAGGGTGGTTCGAGGCAAGTTCCTGTAATTCTTCGGTATTTATCGAAAAATCGAGTCTGATCCAAGAGTCAATCTAGCGTCAATCCTGTCCCAAAAACAACCTAGGGCCAACCCGATTTTACACCCCAAATTCTGCTAGCGATTAAGTGCCTGCAGCAGTTTTACTCCCGCTTGTTCTGCTTTGTGTAGTGTGGATGTTTCTTTCTTGATATTTCTTGTCTCAAAGCAACGTATTGCCGCGATGGAATCTATGACTTGTAAGCCGATATCACGAGAAAAATTTGTGAGCAGGGTCAAGGTGTCTCCCTGTTGATCGGCATGCAAATTTGACCCGCCATCAGCATGTGGGTCAATAAGTGAGAATGTTTCTGTTATCCCTGACAATAGTCAGATATTTAAACGGATGGGCGGGTCAATATTCGACGCCGACTAGACCGCACAGGGGGTTAATCTTGAATTCTGATCGACACTCACTCAATGTACACACGTAATGTCTTGCTTTGGCGATACTGAGGGATGGCAGCGACGAGTACTTGCTGACTGGGGCTGCAATGGTGCTCACCAGCGGATAAAAAAAGGATGCGTAGTAAGGCAGTATTGTGAAGAGACATATTTAACTCCACCCCGTCGTCTGAATTCCGCATCGTTGAGAAAATAGAAATGGTTTGCCGGTAGTGGGTGTTTTGCCCATCACCGGCTTACTGAAAAAAAGAAAGGGTAAAGTTCATGATTGATGAACGACCGACTAACTATCAACGCCGCAAACGAAGGTATTGATGTGGATATGGGGATTGTTAAAGTTTTCTTTCAGGCGTATGATGCGAAAGTTGGATGATATTAGACTAATTAATTTGGTGTAAGCCATGCTTGAAGAGATATTACAGAAGGTCGAGAGCCTGTTGGAAGCTGGGTGTATTAACTTGGCTACAGACCTTTTGGCGCAAATTATGTTTGAATGGTGTGAATTACCTAGCGGTGGACCGGAACCTGACTCGCCATTAAGGGCACTGTCATTTTCTAATCCTCACGAAATCCTTTTCTTTCTTAGGCTTGAGTTAGAGAATGAAATATACACTGTCTTTGAAAAGCCATGTACTTTAACCGAATCAAGGGAGGAGGAAGACTATGATTTTATTGTCGATAATGCTTCCACCCTTGAATCAAGGCGTCAAGTTTATGAATTAGATGAAGAAGCCCCCCCCCCTCATGATCTTCAAGACGTTGCTTCCTTCCCATTCCAAGTAAAACTCAAGACACCTTCAACTTTGTCTCCCGACGAGCAGAAGAGCCCTCCTACTCAAATTTATGATCAAATTCCAGTAATATTGGCGACAGGAGCTGAGGAAGACGGATCTGACTTTACTGGTAAAGAGATATTCGAAGAGGGTTTATTAAATTTTGATCTAGAAGAGGAAGGGGCAAAGCGGCAACTTGTTCTAGATGATATTTATGAGGGCACGGATTCACCAACTTTATTCGACGATGATGAAGAGCTTGGTGACTTTTTTGACGATGATTATTTTAATGAAATTGGAGAAGGCGTCGAGCTAACTCAGCCGCTAGAGCTAATTGATGTTTATCCAGAAGGTCGATTGTCAATTGAGGAGAAGGGGGAGCTTGTAGCTTGTGAGCTGGCTATTAAGTATGGCTGGGAGAACCCTGAGGAAGTAAATTTTTTACAAAAATTATTGAGCCGTCGCGGATGGGGACAAATTGTTATTACTCTTGAAAAAGAGTTAGAGGATGGGGTGGATTTTGAAACATTGAGTTTGGCTTATGATTTTAAGCGTCTTTGGGAAGAGCGCGTAGATTGGATGTTAGCATTCAAAAAAAGGGGTTGGAAGTCAGAACTTTCTTATTCAGGAGGGCGGGTTCTCTCATGGGTTGCCTCATTGTATATTGTCAAAGTTTTTTCAAACGGGACCACGCTTGAGGAACTGGAATTTTTTGTAGATCAAGTCTTCGATTACTGGTTCAACAGTATACGAATAAAGAGGCAGCAAGGGTGCTTTCAAAAGTACCTACTTACTCTTGCAAAAGGTGCTGACTGTGTAGGAGGTATGAAGCGGATTGAAGGGTTTTTTTATGGGAATGCAGCAGGTTGTCACAACTTTCTTGAAGTGAATGAATTTGAAAATATTGAGCACCTTAGCTTTTTAAGAGAGTTTGGGCTTTTCCCTGATATCTGGCTAGATTTCCTTGATCATAGCATTGGTGCAGGTGATGTCGAGGTGATGAATGATTATTGAGTGGCAACGGGATAAAAAGGGTGATCGTAGTGGATAAACTATTATTACCGGTTAAAGGGGCTTGGGTTCGGTTGGGCACAGATAAGGATGCTCCAGCGGGATATGTCATTGAGCTACGGAACTTCCAGTCAGAAGCGCAAGCTAAAGTAAAATGGCACCGTAGCAACAAAAGCGATTGGGTGCCAGTGGAAAAACTTCGAAACGGTTTCAAGCTGGGAATGGATGTTATTGATGTGCCTTATTCCAGAGTGCGGCAATCTTTGGGAGAAGGTGTTGTTGTTGATTTGCGTAATCTAGGGGGGCGCGATCAGGTTTTGGTTGATTTCCTTGAGAAAGGGGACAGAAGGTGGTTACCCTATGAAAACCTTAAACAGGTTAAAGGTGTGCGACACCGCTACTTGACGGCAAGTCTTGGTAAGTTCCGTAGCGCGGAAAAATTCAGGTTGCGTAGCCTCGCATATGCCCTTGAGCTTTGGAATGAAAATACCGGCTCGTTGTCTCACTTGGATATTGACCCCCTGCCTCATCAGATTCATTTGGTTCACCACATACTAGCTTCAGGAAATCTAAATTGGCTTGTAGCTGACGATGTGGGGCTGGGTAAGACTATCGAAGTAGGTATGTTGCTTTCAGCCCTTAAACAACGGAAGAAACTTCAGCGTGTTTTACTTGTGACCCCAGCGGGGCTAACCAAGCAGTGGCAGGATGAACTTCGCTATAAATTTGGGTTTGAAGAGTTTCTTATTTACGGGGAGGATTTTCATATAAATGAACCCCACCAATGGAAACTGTTCGATTATGTAATTGGATCAATTGATCGCTTCAAGGACGAGGATAACCTCGTAAAATTGATGCAGGCTGAGCCATGGGACCTAATCGTGTTTGATGAAGCTCATCGACTTAGTCGAAGACAATATGGACTTAAATTTGACTCTTCTCAGCGCTTTAAATTAGCTGCTACGTTACGCAAGTATTCTGACAGCTTATTGTTGCTCAGTGCTACCCCACACCAGGGGAAAACGGATAAATTTCAAGCTCTTTTAGAGCTAGTGCGCCCCGAGTGGAAGAAAGAAATTAGACGAGTTGAAATGAATCCGGAAATATTGCGGTATATGGTAATCCGTAATAACAAGTCGGATGTAACAGACGCTGAGGGCAATTTTATCTTCCAAGGAAAAGTCACCAGTGCAATTACAGTAGATGTGGGTAAGGAAGCTTGTGACTTTGATACGTCACTGCAAAAGTATCTAAGATTGGGCTATGCCGCAGGAAAGGAGCTGGGTTTCACGGGAAATGCAATTGGTTTTGTCATGACAATATACCGCAAACTTTCAGCATCCAGCTCTGCAGCGATACACGGGGCATTGCAGCGACGGTTAAAACGGTTGCTCGGCCAAAATGAGAAGGAAAGTGATTTTGAAGCCCAAGATAGCTTAGATTTTGACCAGCGTTTTTCGGGGGAGCGGGAGGAAATTTTTGATTCCGATAAGACACAATTTTTTGATGGTGAAATCGAGCTTCTACAGGAATTGATTTCCAAGGCACAATTTTTAGTAAAAAATGATTTGAAATTAGATGCTTTGATTCAGAAAATCATACTACCCATTCTTGAGAATAACCCCGCTGAAAAGATATTGATTTTCTCTGAATACCGTACCACTCAGGATCACTTGGCAGCAGCCCTTGGCAAGCGTTTTGGAGGTGAAAATATAGAATTAATTAATGGTTCCATGTCTCACTTCGAACGGAGTGAAGCTATAGCTTGTTTTGAGGACAAGGCACAATTTCTGATTTCTACTGAAGCTGGTGGTGAAGGGATTAATCTGCAGCGCAATTGTCACGTTATGGTGAATTATGACCTTCCTTGGAATCCTATGCGCTTAGTACAGCGGATAGGCCGTCTTTACCGCTATGGACAGAACAAAAAAGTTATTGTGCTGAATATTCATGCACCGCAAACATTAGATGAGCAGATAATGAAGCTTCTTTACGAACGTATCTCCCAAGTTGTGAAAGATCTTACATCTCTGGGTGACGAGTTTCGTCCAGGGCTTGAGGATGATATCCTTGGTGAAATCGCTGATCTTGTGGACGTGGAGCAGATTTTGGAAGGAGCAACCCTCGCTGGTGTTAGTAAAACGAAAGAGCAAATCGATGACGCATTGCAGCGTGCTAGCGAAGCAACAAAGAAACAGCACGAGCTTTTTGAGTTTGCAGCATCCTTTGACCCGAATGAAGTAAAAGGTGAATTTAGGGTTAAGCCAGAACATATGGTAGCTTTTGCAGAAGGCATGTTTCACTTATTAGGCATTGAGATATTGAGCCAGCACTTTAATGGAGCTGTTTTAGAGATACGTCTTCCAGAAAATATAACTGATTCTCTTCCGTTACTCAGCTCTCGCTTGACTATAACCTTTGATAGGGTTTTAGCGTCCAAAAGACCAAAATTACATCTTATGGATCTGAACTCTCAATTAATGTCTTTCCTTCTGGAGCAGGCTAAATCCTATGCCTTTGGCGGTAAGACGGCGGGAATCAAAGGCATTAAGGGAAGGTCCATCCTTACGGGCGTACTGAGATGGCAAAATGACCAAGGGCAGAGAGTGCGTCAGGAATATACAGCGCTTCAGGTTCATGAGGATGGTAATGTTGAGATAAACCCAGATAGCTTTTGTGAATGGCTCAAACACTCTGCCATAGACTACGAAGTGTTGATTTCAAGAGAACAATGTAAAGAGAATTTTGTGCGATTTGAAACCGCTGCAGATCATCGTTTGAAGTCTGTAAGTAGCCGTGATTTGCATCCAGAAAATAGACAATGGGTCTCAGGAGCATGGTGCGAAAATTGATGAAAAAAAGAGCTGGTCTGGAGTTGTGGCAGGAGAGGGCGATAGAACGTTCCAGGCTTGGAATGGAATGGCTAACTGACTGAACACAAAGAAAAAGGCCCTGTCAATCAGAGATCAACAGGGCCATATCTATTTGGCGTCCCCAGGGGGATTCGAACCCCCGTCGCCGCCGTGAAAGGGCGGTGTCCTGGGCCAGGCTAGACGATAGGGACTTATGTATAAAAAATGGTGAGCCGGGGGGGGATCGAACCCACGACCATCTGATTAAAAGTCAGATGCTCTACCAACTGAGCTACCGGCTCACAACGAGGAGTGTTATACGTGATGACCCTATCGAAGTCAACCCTTTTTTCTAACCTAAAATAAATTATCCGGCAAACGGATTACGCAGTTGAATGGTTTGGTCTCTGCGCGGTCCGACGGAGGCGAGGACAACCGGGCAACCGGTAATTTCTTCGAGTTTGTTGAGGTAGTTTTTCACCTTTTCAGGGAGCTCCTCATAGCTTGTTGCCGAACTGATTGTGCATTTCCACCCTTCAACTTCTTCATAAACCGGTTTGCATTCCTTGAGGACATTGGCGTCCTGGGGGAATTCTTCAAGCAGTTCACCCTGATACGAGTAGGCTGTACAGACCTTGATCGATTCAAGCTCGTCGAGGACATCCAGCTTGGTAATCGCCAGTCCGGTCAGACCGTTGGTGCGCACCGCCTCGCGCAAGGCAACTGCGTCAAACCAGCCGGTGCGACGAGGACGGCCGGTTGTGGCGCCGAATTCAGAACCCGCTTTACGCAGGGCTTCGCCCATCTCATCATGCAGTTCCGTTGGAAATGGCCCTTCACCGACGCGGGTGACATAGGCCTTGGAGATGCCGATGACTTCATTGATGAAGCGTGGACCAAAACCGCTACCGGTTGCAGCGCCGCCTGCGCAAGTGGATGAGGAGGTGACATACGGGTAGGTGCCGTGATCAACATCCAGCAGGCTGCCCTGGGCACCTTCAAACAGGATGTTCCGGCCCTCTTTGCGGCAGTTTTCAAGCAGCAGCGAGGCGTTGCCGACGTATTTTTGCAGGATTTCACCGTAGGCATTGTATTCGGCAAGAATTTCTTCCTCGCTGACCGGGGTGTCTTTAAGGAAGTTCTCCAGCAGGAAATTCTTTTCCGGAAGGAACTCTTTAACCTTCTGGGCAAAGACGGTTGGATTGATCAGGTCGGACAGGCGGATGCCGCGACGGCCGACTTTGTCCTCGTAGGTCGGGCCGATCCCGCGTCCTGTGGTACCGATGCGTCGTTCACCCGGCTTGTTTTCACGGGCAATATCGATTTTTTTGTGGTACGGCATGATGATATGGACATTGCGGTCGATCACCAGTTGCGAATCGTCCGTCATGTAGCCCTTCTTCTTGAGGCCGTCGATCTCTTCAATGAAAACCTTAGGGTCAAGAACAACGCCATTACCGATAATGCAGCGTTTGCCCTCGTGAAGGATGCCGGAAGGGATCAGGTGCAAGACGGTTTTTTCATCACCGACGACCAGAGTGTGTCCAGCATTGTTGCCACCTTGATAGCGGACGACTGCATTGGCATTTTCGGTATAAATGTCAACAACTTTGCCTTTGCCTTCATCGCCCCATTGGGCGCCAACGATTACAACGTTTGCCATGATTTATCTCCTTATTTGCTACAGCTTGATTTGACCACTGGTCAGCTCGGCCATCGATATGGTGGTCTTCTGGCCGTCGCTCAGCTTATTCACTTCGATCTGGTCCGAAGTGGCTGTAACGGTCATTAAATATGTAAAGTTCATTTTTTTGGCGTAGGTTTGCGCGTGTTCCAACGCCCGGGGGCTGTCAATGCAGACCGAGTATCCTTGCGCTCTCAGCTGGCGAGCCGTCTGGTGCGCCGGGCCTGATTCACTGTCACAACAGTGGATCAGAATGTCCGTTGCGGGTTGGATGGTCTGGCTTAATTGGTCAGACATGGAAAACAGCAGGTTAAGCAGGTTGAAAGCGAATCCGGTTGCGGGTGCCTGTACTCCATAGCCCGCGGTGAGATTATCATAGCGGCCGCCGAGACAAACGGCCTGGCCGTAACCGCTTAAAAAGCCCTGGAAGGTAATGCCGGTATAGTAGTCGAGGCCGCGCAGTTCACCTAAATCGACGATTATGTGCTGATCCACACCATAGATTTCCAGTATTTTCAAAACGCTGTGCAGATCGTCCAAGGCGCGCTTTGAACGATCATTGGTAACGACGGCTGCCGCCTGCTCCAGAACCTGGCGATTGCCAAACAGGCGGGGCAGGGCGAGAATCTCGTCTTTTTGTGCATCGCTGATTTTCAGTGTCTCAAGGTGTTGCTTCAGACTTGAGCTGTCCTTGCGCAGAATGTCCTGCTGGACCGCGAAGAGATCTTGCGGATCGAGGTTGAGAGCCTGAAGCGCGCCCCGGTAAAACTCGACCTGTCCGATATCAATGGTGTATTGCGGCGCGGCAAGGCGATCGAGGCATTCCAGAGCCATGGCAATCATCTCAGCATCCGCCTGAGGGCCGGTTTGTCCGATCAATTCAACGCCGGATTGAAAGATCTCCCGGTCTTTGCCCGCCTGCTCTTCAGTGTGGCGCAAAACGCGACACGAATAACACAACCGCTGTGGAAGCGGAGCTTCCTTGAGGCGGGTTGCGAAAATCCGGGCGACTTGCGGAGTGATGTCGGGAGGGAACGCCAGCAGCTTGCCGCTTTGGCGATCATCAAAACGCAGTGTGCATTCCTTCAGGTCATTGCCGAGGCCCTGTTCCAGAACGTCTAGAAATTCAAGCGATGGTGGGGTGATCGGCTGAAAACCCCATTGTTTGAACACGCCATGCAGACAGCTCTTCAGGTGTTCAATTTTAACGGAATTAAGGGGCAGAAAGTCTTTCACCCCTTTGGGGATCATCGCTTCAATGGTTGCGGTTGGTTTCATGATGCTCTCTTTTTTTGGCAGCACTGCTGCCTTATGGGGTCTTGATCGAATCGTATCGTATCGAATGGCTTATGGGAGATCAATCTGCACGGCGGAGAGAATGCAGTCGTGTTGACGTAAGTTTTCCATGAGCTGTTCCGGGATTTTCTGATCCACAGTGACAAGGCACATGGCGTCCCCATTGGATTTTTGTCGTGATAAATTCATCATGGCGACATTGATCTCGGCTTCTGCCAATAAGCGTCCGAGCAGGGCGATCACGCCGGGCCGATCCTGATTGCGGACCACCAGAATGTGGCCGGTCGGAATCGTTTCAATCGCATAATCGTCCACACCGATTATGCGGCACTCCCGATTGTTAAAGATGGCGCCGCGTACCGATTGGCTTCCCTGTTCTCCCGAAACGGTCAACTCTATCATGTTCGAGAAGCCATCGGCAACATTTCTGCGAGTTTCAGTGACACTTATTCCCCGTTCCCGCACAACATGAGGGGCATTGACGTAGTTGATCCGGGCGCCGATGATCGGCGTGAGAAAACCTTTGAGGAGCGTCATTGTCATCGGCTCCATCGGGTGACTGGTGAGGTCTCCGCTGTATTCAATGGCAATGGCATTGAATGGCATGCGCAGCAGTTGAGCCAAAAACAGGCCCATCCGTTCGGCCATGTCGAGATAGGGACGCATGGCTTCAAGATGTTCAATGCTGATGGCTGGAACATTCAGCGCGTTCCGCACGGTTTCATTGGTTAGAAAATCAATCACCTGATGAGCCGCCTGAACCGTCACATTGATTTGGGCATCAACGGTCGCTGCCCGCAGATGCGGGGTGCAGATGACATTGCCCATGTGCAGCAGAGGGTTGTCAGGCGCCGGCGGCTCGGTCGCAAAGGTATCGAGGGCGGCACCGGCAAGTGTCCCATCCGTCAGGGCCTCCACCAGGTCTTTTTCATTGACCAATCCCCCGAGAGCACAGTTGATCAAGCGACAGCCGGGTTTAACCATGGCAAAGGTTTCCGCATTGAGGATGTGTTCGGTTTCCAGTGTCAATGGCAGGTGAAGTGAAATGAAGTCTGCTGTGGACAGAAGCTCTTCGAGGGAAACTTTGCTGGCGCCAAGCCGAGTGATCACTTCTTCGGAAAGGTAGGGATCGTAGAGGTTGACATGCATGTGCAGGCCACGCGCGTATTCGATCACCCGGCGACCGATCTTACCACCACCGATCACTCCCAGGGTTTTGCCGTTGATATCCGAGCCGAGAAATTCCGTCGATTGCCATTTCCCGTGAGTCATCGATTGGTGTGCCGGTGGAATCAGGCGAGCCAGGGAGAGCATCATGGCTATGGCGTGTTCGGCAATGGTTGTGGTGCTGCCCAAAGGGGTATTGGTGACGACGATCCCTCTGGCATTGGCCGCTTCCATGGCAATGTTTTCAACCCCAATGCCGGCGCGCGCAATGATTTTCAAGCGTTCAGCGGCGTTAATCAGCTCTTCGTTGACCGTTGTGCCACCGCGAACGATGAGGGCGTCATAGTCTTTAATGATTTTCAGCAGATTGTCGTGGGTGATGCCGGGTTGATAGTCTGCAGTGATCCCTTCAGCCTCATCAAAGAGCTTTAAGCCGGCAGAGGAAAAGTTGTCTGAAATGAGAACTTGCAAGTGGTCACCTTGACGCAAGATCAGTCATCTATGGAAGGTTGTATTGTAAACAGCTCAAACATAAGCAACCTAGCAACAGCCCGGAGAGGTGTCAAGGTCAAAGAATGGGGGAAGGGAGGGCTGCAATAAAAAAGGCTCTGCCGTTGCGGCAGAGCCTTTGTGATTTTTTAATTCGAGTTCTTACAGTTTGACAACATTCGCTGCCTGGGGGCCTTTTTGCCCATCCGTAATTTCGAATTCGACACGATCGCCTTCAGCGAGTGATTTGAATCCTTCGCCTTGAATCGCTGAAAAATGAACAAATACATCCGGACCACCGTCTTGCTCAATGAAACCAAAGCCTTTTGCATCATTGAACCATTTTACTGAACCTTGTGCCATTGTGAACTACTCCTTTTTAAGCCGGCAGTGCCGGTCTGTCAGTGTGCCGACAGCCGGAATTCTGTGGTGCGCTAACTCGTACCGTAAATCAAAAGAAATTCCGTACTAAACTGCAGGCATAAGATTACGCTAACATGACGAGAAGTGGCTCGGCAAGAAAAAAGTGGCTTAATTTGGTGTAAGATACTAAATCTACACAATAAAAAAGCGCCGACGTTGCCGCCGACGCTTTTTTATGGAACTGTTTGGCGATTAGCCTTCGACGATTGCGCCTACCGGGCAAGCATCAGCACATGCACCACAGTCAGTGCAGGTGTCGGGATCGATAACGTACTTGTCAGAACCCTCAGAGATAGCTTCTACAGGGCAGCTGTCTTCACATGCACCGCAGCTGGTGCAATCGTCAGTGATTTCGTAAGCCATTTGTAATCTCCTTTAGCATGATTTAATCGTGGGCTGTTTTTGACAGCCCTATTGTATAAACTGACTCTCAATATACAGAGTTTTCTTCTCATGTCTAGCAAAAAAATGGCGTGATGTCGGAACCCGCCAGCGGCCTGTTTATCGTTGTTTTCGGAGTCTTTTAGTCAGAAAAGATGCTGGCCCGTCTGGTAGACCAGAGTAGCTAGACAGAAGGCAATGGCCGTATTGAAAAACAGTGCGAAGCAGGCCCAGCGCCATGTGGTTTCGCGTGCCATGACGACAATGGTGACAAAACACGGGGCGTAAAGCAACACGAAGAGGATGGCGCTGATGGCGCTGGTGCGGTTCCAGTCACTGTCTTTGGCGATACGGTCAATGAGGCTGGAGGATTCGTCCGAGTCGACTTCACCCAGAGAGTACGCCGTTCCCAGAGTCGAGACAATGACTTCCTTGGCCGCAACGCCACCGATCAGGGCAATGTTGGTGCGCCAGTTGAAACCGGCCCACAAGCTGACCGGCTCGAGCATTTTCCCCAGCTGTCCGGCTGCGGAGGACTTCAGTGCCTCAAGGCTTTGCCGGCGCGAAAGCTCGGTGAGCTGCTCTTCAAGCTGGGTGGCTTGTTCAGCCGTGTCGGCGTTGCTCAACTGCTGCTGCAGTTGACTTTGCTGACGGTTGAAAAAATCGGTTTGGTTCTGGTCGGGACGCGGGAACGTCATGGCCAGCCAGAGCAGAATGGAGATTGCCAGGATAACCGTGCCGGCCTTTTTGATGTATTCCCAAGTGCGTTCCCAGGTATGAATCAGGATGCCCTGCAGCGTTGGCCAACGGTAGGGCGGCAGTTCCATAACAAACGGGGTTGATTCGCCTCGGATCAGGGTGGAGCGCAGCAGACGCGCGACCAGTAAGGCCATGGTCCAGGCCGTGAGTGTGATACCGAACATGATCAGTGGCCGGTGTTCAGAGAAAAAAGCGCCGATGAGCAGCAAAAAAACCGGGATCTTGGCTCCGCAAGGCATAAACGGTGCCGTGAGGATGGTGGCCAGTTTTTCCCGCGGACTGCGCAGGGTGCGGGCCGCCATCACGCCCGGCACGGCACAGCCTCCGGCAATCCCGCCGGAGATGATAAACGGCATCACCGAGCTGCCGTGCAAACCAAAGGTGCGAAACACCTTATCCATCATGTAGGCGACCCGCGCCATATAACCGCAATCTTCAAGAAAAGCGATCATGACAAACATGATGACAATGAGCGGCACAAAGCTCAGCACTCCACCAACCCCGTCAATGACACCGGAGACGACAAGTGATTGCAGGTAGCCACCGTCCGGTAGCCATCCACCAACGGTTTTTCCCAGCCAGGAAAACAGCAATTCAAGAGCCTGCAGGGGATAATCACCCAACGTGAAGGTGATTTGAAACATCAGATAGAGCAGGGTCATCATCAGAACCGGGCCAAAGACCTTGTGGGTCAGAACCTTGTCCATGTTGTCGGTCAGATCCATCCGTTCGACGTCTTCCGGGTAGGTGACGATGCCCTGTTTGAGTAACGAATGGATAAAGCCGTAGCGGTAGTCGGCAATGATGGCTTCAGGGAATGAGTTCAAGGTTTTTGCACAATGGTCGCGCAAGGTGTCGACGATACTGCTGATCTCGTCGGCAACGGTCTGATTCTCTTTGCGACCTTGTTCAATGATCTGCTCATCATCTTCAAGGTACTTGATGGCCAACCATCGTGATGGATAGCGCTGGGTCATAAACCGCTGCTGTTCGATCTTGGCGATGAGTGTTTCCAGCACCGGGTCGATGTCCGGGCCGTAGGAAATCTGCAGCGGTTGCCAGTGTGACTGGTCTTCGGCAGCTTCACGAATACGGTCCAACAGCTCGGGTTTGCCCTCGCCGCTGCGGGCCACGGTACCCACTACCGGGCAGCCCAATCCCTGGGCGAGTTTTTTCAGGTCAATGGACATCCCCTTGCTGCGCACATCGTCCATCATGTTCAGAGCCAAAAGGATTGGCGCGCCCAGTTCCATAAACTGAATCGTCAGGTAGAGGTGTCGCTCCAGCTTGGTGGCATCAACCACATTGACCACCAGTTCCGGGCGTTCTTCCACCAGAACTTGCCGGGCGACCAGTTCTTCCTGTGTGTATGCGGTCAGCGAATAGCATCCGGGTAAATCGACAATGTTCAGTTCAGTGTCCTGATGGATCAGGCGACCTTCTTTGCGCTCTACGGTGATGCCGGGGTAATTTCCAACATGCTGTCGGGAACCGGTGACATTATTAAATAAGGTCGTTTTGCCGGCATTCGGATTGCCGGCAAACGCCACGTGACAGGATTGCATCAATTGGAATCTTTCTTAGCGACATGAATATAGTCGGCCTCGTTGTTACGTAGCGTCAGAGTAAAACCACGTAAGCGTAAGGCGACGGGATCTTTCAGTGGTGCGCGACCGATAATTTCAATTTCAGTGCCGGGAACCAGTCCCATGTCGCGTAGCCGACGACCCATTTCTCCTGGTGCCGTGACAGAGGTTATCGTGGCTTTATCGTGAACATGTAACAAACGGATAGATGAACTCATAAAGGGTACCGTGCCGGATAAAATGGGTATTCTTTGATTTTGAAAGTGTATTTCATTATAGTTTTGCCGGAGTGTGAGTCAAGGACAAACGCATGTTGTGCTGTTAATCTTTTGACTTTGTCTCTTGATTCTCAAATTGACGCGGTAAAGTGGTTTTAAAATGTAAAAATAATTATTGTTTCAGCACGCTGGTTTAAAATCATGGACTTTCAGGTGCGACTCATTTTAGCCGTCATCCCTGCGCAGGCAGGGATCCATGGGGGTTGAAAGTTTCTGGATTCCGGCTTAAACCATGCCGGAATGACGATCAATACAAACCGGGTCTTGATTTTTTGCTTTAGGACTTTCAGTGCATAGTAGTTTATTCAGCTTTCACAAGGAGAAAGACGATGAGCGGACGGCTTATTTTGTTTCCCGGCTTAGCGGCGGATGAGCGGATGTATGCAGGGATCACCTGCCATAACCATGAGATTGTAACCCCGCGACTTCTGATCCCTCGGCCGGGGGAAAACATGACCTCCTATGCCCGGCGTCATATTGAGACGCTGCGCATCAACGCAGATGATGTGATCGGTGGTTGTTCGTTCGGCAGTCTGGTCGCCAGTGAAATTGCTCGCCAACACAGTTGTCGAGGCCTTGTGTTACTCAGTGGCGCCGTGTCTTCACAGGCCATGGTGCATCAGGCTCAGCAATTGAACCGGTGGGCGCGTTGGCTTCCCTATGCGTTGATTCGGCGAATTTTGACACGTCATTGGTTTTTGCAGCGCGTGTTCGGTGGTGGCACCGAAGAGCAGCTGGCGCTGGGGAGGATCATGATAGAGGAGGCACCGGAGCAACTGGTTCGTGAAGGGGGACGGCTGGCCGTCAGTTATTTCCCCGATCAGGATGTTTCCGTTTCGGTTTTCGCTCTGCATGGTGCACTGGATCGGGTGATTCGTCCACCCCGGTTGCCTGCGCTTGAACTTCTTGAAGATGCCGGACATGGCATGGTGGTAAGCCATCCTGATAAGGTGGCGCAATTTCTCGATAGGTGTTGTGCCCGGCTCGATTAAACGAGAGCTTTTCAGGCGTTGAGTAATAAAAAACCCGGTTGCAAGTAAGCAACCGGGTTTTTTATCAGGCTAAGCCTGCAGTGGATTAGAACGTGTAGCCAAAGGCAAGGTAGCCACTGTATGAATCGCCATCTTCATCGCCGTAGACATATTCTTCATCGGCTTCAAAGATGTTGTACTGGGCAGATACCTTGGTGTAGAACGCCTCGGTAAAGTTGTACGTACCCGTAAGGGTGAATTCATACTGCTCATACGTGAGGTCAGAGTAGCTGTCGATCAGGTTGTTGATCTCAGCAGTGTCATAGGCCTCGCCAATGGACAGGGATGAGGTTCTCGGCGCGCCAACGCTGAAGCTGCCGAGAGACTCGCGATCTGCGAAATCCCAATCCCAGGAGTAGTCTGCATAGTTGTAAACAACGGTTGCTTCGATGTTAAGTTTCTCTGTGGCTTGGTAGTCGGCAGAGAAAGAAAGGGTGTGAACGTCGGTTTCTGTTTCGGCTACGCTACAGATCGACCCAAACTGGGCCGAAGAAACTGCGTTCGCTCAGCCATGGTACCAACCGACGCAGATGCGGTTTTCCAGCTCTTCGCGGTTGAAGTTGTACGCCATGGTCAGGTTGAGTTTGCTGTTCGGAGCATACCAGAAAGTGACACCCGGAACATACGAAGTCGATTCGTATTCAACCGCGTCATTTTCTTCGTAACGGTAGCGAGCATAGAAGGTGGCCGACATGTTCGGAGCCGGAGCCCAAGTTGTGCTGAATTTCGCTTCGTGAACATCTTCGGGCTGATTGGTAGACTCCAGACCGCGCGCCGGATAGACGCTGTTCCAGTAGTAGACAGCGGTACCGTTGTCGTTTCCGGCAGTCAGCATATCGACCAGAGCTTGGCCGTCAGCGGACAATGTCGCGTAGATTGAAGAATCCGTCAGAACCGCTTTGTCAATGTAGGCCAGACCGGAGGTGGCATCATAGTGGTAGTAATCGCCCAGGACATCAAGACCTTGAGCGATCCCTACGTGCGCACCGGCAAAAGGCTCGTCAATGTTTTGATACTCATAGGTGAAACGACCGGAAAGCTGATTGTTGATGCGTGTTTTCAGGGCGGCTTTTACGGTATGGGTTTCCGTTTCGCCCAGTTCTTCTTCAACGCGCTCTTCGTCTTCATACTCATAGCCAAAGCGCAGAGTGGTGCTCTTGGCCAGACGATAGACAGCATCGAAGCTCAGCTCGTCAACGTCACGGCTTTCAGCGGACTCTTTATGCTGCGGATTGTCAAAGGTGTGGTTTGTTTCCTGATCGCGACCATCAAGATAGATCCAGTAGTCCGGTCCATCGATCTCGTAAGTAGAACCGCGAAGAGACAGGGTGAGATCGCCGAGACGGGTAATGCCTTTAAGCGCGAACGATTCGAACTCGCTGGTCAGTTTGTCGTCGTCGATGCTGTAAACACCCGCTTCACCGTCTTTGGAACTTTCAATGTCGGCTTTGACGTAAGAACCGCTGATGGTGGTGTTACGCGGCAGGTCAAGACGTGCCTTGACCATGTGGCTTTCTTTTTCGTTGTCCGGTGTTTCGTTGTACGTGCTGGTGCCGGAGTAGAGCAGGGCATCAGAGTCGATAACACCGGCATGGGTGCTGCCGGAAGACAGGTAGTTATAAGAAGGTGCTGTCGCATCCTCATTGAAGTTACGATTGAGATACTCATACTCAACCGTCAGCAAACCGAATTTACCGACAGCCTCAACTGTGAAGTCTTCAGTGCGCTCATCAATGTTTTTGGCATTGGCCTCAACGTGGCAAGAATTACACTTGCTGGTCGTGACCGCCTGCTTGATGCCTTCACGCTCTTCAATACGGATACCGGCCTTGATGGTGACGTTGGGCAGCTGAGGGATGGTCAGTTCCGCCTCGTTTTTCCACTCGCGACGCGTGATGAGGTAGTCGTTTTCCATCTCTTCGTCGTATTGAGCTTGCGCCTCGGCGTCTGTCGCGTAGTCGGCACCCAGGTGGGCGGTATTGTTACTGCTGACACGCGGCTGGTTACCGATCAGGTCACCGGCAACAGTGGCACCGATGTGCTCAAGGTTGTCGTGATCAAGGTGATGCTCCAACACGCTGTACTCACTTTCAAGTTTGAATACGCGGCCGGCATCGATGCCAAGTTCATGCATCTGATCGCGAGGTCCCATGGTTTCGCTTTCAATTTCAAGCAGGAACCCACCGTTTTCAAATTCCAGGTCCAGTTGCGGCGCAAGTGAAATACCGTCATCGGCGCGCACAGAACCATATTCATTTACACGTGCTGCATTGTCATCCGTGTTGATACCGCTCATGCCCAGTTCCCAGGAACCGGACAGGTGGGCGCCTTCTTCTTCCGCAAAAGCAGATGTAGTCGCCACAAGCAGCAGGATGGACAACATTGCAAGCAGCCATAATTGGCTTTGCTTCATAATATGTGCCTCCTTTACTGATTAACGAGTCAAGCCGCCACCGCTGAGCGGTTGAGACGGATAATCACTACCGTGAACCACCTGATGGCACGTCGTACACTTGGTGCCGAAAGACATTTGGAAACCTTCATGTCCGTGGGGGTTCGCTGCTGCCAGAGCATCCAGTTCAGCTTGGGTGTCGACGACGGGGTTGATGTAAGCGGCGTCCGCTTCAACGTCGAAACCTTCACGAAGGATATGGAAGTGACCTTCATGACATTGCAGACACAGGAAGGGCTCATTTTGCGCCAACAGGTTGTTGGCAACACTGCCGTGGGGATCGTGGCAAATGGTGCAGTCGTCTTCAACCGGGGCATGGCCAAAGACGAAGGGGCCCTGGTAGCGGGTGTGGCAGTTCAAGCACAGATCGTTGAGACGTTCATCCGTGTTAAGAGCTTCGCCGCTGGCACCGTGAACATTGTGACAGCTGGAGCAGTTCATTTTTCCTTCAGCAATCGGGTGGCTGGAGGGGAAATGTGTTTTTGCCTGCTCTTCCTGGTGGCAGCTGTAGCACAGTTCAGGATCTTCCATCTTCAGGCTGAATTTGCCTTCGCCGTCATGGATACTGTGGCAATCCGCACAGCCGACATCGCTCAAGGCGTGGGCGCTGTGAGTATAATCCATCAGGTGGCCATCGGTGTGACATTTGGCACAAATCGCTGATGCTTCGTCGGAAACCAGTTCCGTCGGACGCAGAATGTACTCTGTGTCACCATCGTTGTCTACGTGTTGGCTACCCGGTCCGTGGCAGGATTCGCAGCCTTTTTCCGCACCCATCAGCTCCCAGGTGGCCAAACGACCGTGAATGGTCTTGGCGAAGCCTTCAGCTGATGTCGATGTGGCGAACATGTCGCCGGCCATGTCGTCGTGGCAGTCTGCGCAGGTCTCTTGACCTACGTAGCATGCACCTTCGATCACTGGCAGGGTCAGCACTTTTTCCCGGATACTTCCTGTGGCGCAAGCGCCGAGGATGAGTAGCAGGGGAAGAGCCTTCACCAGCCATGAGGCCTTGGTGTTGAACTTCCTTCGCATGTTTTCTCCTTTCGTTCTTCCTCCAATGATGTGCCTTGACCTTTGAGCTTATCCGTATACTCGATGACGCTGTGTCAGGAGTGACAAGATTAAGGTCAAGAAAAACAGGATGTTATGTGTGGAGTGACTGCCCGATCAAAACAGCACATAACATCCGCATTTGATATCACTGTGTACAATACTTTTACGAGCTGGTAGTGTAAAACGAATCATTTTAATGGCTACATAAGTTTGGCTTATAGATTCCCTTTTTTATATTCGGATTACCCTATGGAAACACAATATCTAAAGACATTACTTATCGCTGCGGAGGAGGGAAGCTTTTCCCGGGCGGCGGCGAAACTTCATTTAACTCAGTCTGCTGTTTCTCAGCGGACCAAGAGTTTGGAAGCCTGCTGTGGTATGCAGCTCCTTGATCGTTCCGGTGCGGTATTAGAGCCCACTGCCGCCGGTCGTATTGTTCTCGAAGGGGCGCGGCGCATCCTGGACATGGAAGAACAGATGTTGCAGGAATTGCGGTCGTTGACGGATCGGCAACACCTTTATATCTGTTGTACGCCGGCCTTTGGTATGGCCCATCTGCCACAAATTCTTAAGCGCTTCATGCAGGATTACGGTGAAGTGGAAGATCTCAAGTTTTTGTTCGGTGCCCCGTTGCAGGCCCTCGACGGTGTGAAGAATGGCGAATTTGATGTGGCGGTCATTGAGCATCTTGCCGATATGGATTTCGGCACCATGCGCCATATGGATCTGCCTCAGGATGAGATGATCTTTGTCAGTTCGCCGACGTACGGTCCGACGGCGCATGATATCGCCCTTGAGGATATTCAGAAATGTAATTTTATTACCCGGCGTGATGGTTGCAGCTGTCGCGATTTGCTGAGTTTTAATTTAAAAGGCACCGGCGGCAATATGGCTGATTTCCGTCGTGTCATGGTTCTGGATGATTTTAGCCTGATCATTAAAGAGGTTCTTGCGGGGCAAGGGGTGACGTTTATCTCCCGCTCAGCGGTGCAGGAATATCTTGATGAGGGACGTCTTCTCGAACATCATGTTCCCGGATTCCATTGTTATCGGCATCGCAGTATTGTTGCCCGAGAGTGCGAATCGTCCGCCTCGTTAAAGCGGGCCTTTATGGAAAGCGTGTGTCGTCATTTTGAACTGGAACCCGGCGAGTGATGGGCGGTGGCTTCCGTCACGTTGACAACCGTTTTTGATCGGTTGCTCGAACGCTTTGGCCCCCAGTCGTGGTGGCCTGCCGATGACACGTTTGAGATGATGGTGGGGGCGATTTTGACCCAGAATACCGCCTGGCGTAATGTTGAGCTGTCCATTGCGGCACTCAAAGAAGCACAGGTGCTGACGCCTCAAGGGATCGATCGGGTCACACTAGAGGAGCTGCAATCATTGATTCGCAGCTCCGGTTTTTTTCAGCGCAAAAGCCAGTGCCTGAAGAAACTGGCCGCCATGATTTGTCGGGACTATCAGGGGAACGTAGGATTTTTTCTCGGTGGGGATCTGCCGACATTGCGTCAACGCCTTCTTGATCAGCCCGGTATCGGTCCGGAAACGGCCGACTGTATGGTGCTGTATGGCGCCGGGTTGCCGATTTTTGTCGTCGATGCCTATACCCGTAGAATTTTTTCTCGGTTGGGTTTGCTCGATGCCAAGGCCGGCTACGACGCCATTCAATGTTACGCCATGCGGCACCTGCCTGCCGATGCTCTGTTGTTCAATGAATTTCATGCGTTACTGGTCGAGCTGGCCAAATGCTGTTGCCGCAGTCGCAAGCCGCTTTGTCGGGCCTGTCCGCTCAACGAACTCTGTTCGTATGCCTCCTAAACAATACCGCCGTTTTTCTTGACTTCCTCTTCCATTCTGATAACTTGATTTGCTTATTTTCAACCTGTTTTTCCGCACCGACACACTGTCGGGCGAAAGCTTGCCATATATATTATATATGAATCAGTCAAAGGCGAGGACACCATGGACTACAAAGACACCTTGAATCTGCCGAAAACAGACTTCCCCATGCGCGGCAATCTGCCCAAGCGGGAACCTGAAATGCTGCAACGCTGGCAGGAGATGGATCTCAACGGCGAGATCCGCAAAGCCACTGCCGGACGGCCCCGTTTTACCCTGCACGATGGCCCTCCGTATGCCAACGGTCACACCCATATCGGCCATGCGTTGAACAAGATTCTCAAGGATATTGTCCTCAAAAGCCGCCGTATGCAGGGGTTTGACGTGCCGTATGTTCCCGGTTGGGACTGCCACGGTCTGCCCATTGAGCTGATGGTGGATAAAAAGCTCGGCAAGAAGAAGCGTGATATGAGTAAAGCCGAGATCCGTCGTGAGTGTCGAGAGTATGCCCGTGAGTGGGTGGACACGCAGGCCGGCGAATTCAAGCGTCTGGGCATTTTCGGCGAATGGGACGATCCCTACCTGACCATGCACGACAGCTACGAGGCGGCCACCGCCCGTGAACTGGCGCGCTTTGCCGAGCGCGGCGGTCTATATAAAGGTAAAAAGCCGGTACACTGGTGTTCCTCCTGTGTCACCGCGCTGGCCGAGGCTGAGGTGGAATACGCCGACCATGTGTCGCCGTCCATCTTCGTCAAATTCCCCTATGTGGATACCTTGCCCGCGGAACTGAGCGCTCTCGAAGGCAAGTCGCTCTATTTCGTCATCTGGACCACCACCCCGTGGACCATCCCGGCCAATCTGGGTATCTGTTTGAATCCCGAGTTGGACTACGTCGCGGTGGAAGTCGCCGGCGGTGATGTGCTGGTTCTCGCCGAGGGGCTCTATCAGGGTGTACTGAAGGAACTGGAGCTGGAAGGGCAGGTGATTGCCACCTTCCAGGCGCCGCTGTTTGAAAACAAGCGCTGCCAACATCCGTTTTACCAGCGTGATTCGCTGATCATCCTCGGTGACCATGTCACCCTGGAAGCCGGTACCGGCTGTGTTCATACCGCGCCCGGTCATGGTCACGATGACTACGTGGTCGGTCTGAAGTACGGCTTGGATATCTACAACCCGGTGGATGACTACGGCCGCTATCGCAAGGACGTTGAGTTGTTCGGCGGTATGAAGCTCGCCGACGCCAATGATGCCGTGTGTGACAAGCTCACCGAAATGGGCGCTTTGCTCAAGGTCAGCAAGGTGGAGCACAGTTACCCCCACTGCTGGCGGTGCAAGAAGCCGGTGATCTTCCGCGCTACGGCGCAGTGGTTCATCTCCATGGAGAAAAATGATCTGCGGACTCAGGCCCTCAAGCATATCAATGATGTGCAGTGGATTCCCAGCTGGGGCCGCGAACGCATTTACGGCATGATCGAGAAGCGTCCCGACTGGTGTATCAGTCGCCAACGGACCTGGGGCGTGCCGATCACGGTTTTCTACTGTGCCGAGTGCGGCGAGTCTCTGGCCGACGGCAAGATCATGCACCATGTTGCCGATCTGTTTGAAAACGGCGGCAGTGACCAGTGGTATGAAAAAGAGGTCAGTGAACTGTTGCCCGAAGGCACCGTGTGCCCGTCCTGTGGTCATAATCAGTTCACCAAAGAGTCGGATATTCTTGACGTCTGGTTTGATTCCGGCGTCTCCCATGCCGCCGTGGTCGAACATCGCGATTATCTCGACTCACCGGCAGATCTCTACCTGGAGGGCAGTGACCAGCATCGTGGCTGGTTCCACTCCAGCTTGCTCGCTGCTGTCGGTACGCGCGGTGTCGCTCCGTACAAGGCGGTGTTGACGCATGGCTTTGTCGTTGACGGCAACGGTCGCAAGATGTCCAAGTCGCAGGGCAATGTGGTTGCCCCGGATGCGGTGATCAACAAGTTCGGCGCCGAGGTTCTGCGCCTGTGGGTGGCCGCCCAGGATTATCAGGACGATATCCGCATCAGCCAGGAAATCCTCCAGCGGCTGTCGGATGCCTATCGACGCATCCGCAACACGGCACGCTACATCCTCAGCAATATCTACGATTTTGATCCGGCAACGGACAGCGTGGCCGATGGTGATCTGCTGGAACTGGATCGCTGGGCACTGTCGCGTCTTGAGACTCTGGTGGGCCGGGTGGAAAAAGCCTACAACGACTACGAGTTCCACGTGCTCTATCATGCCGTGCATAACTTCTGCAGCGTTGAGCTGAGCGCGATCTATCTCGATATCCTCAAGGATCGTGTGTACACTGCCGCGCCCAACAGCCTGGCACGGCGCAGTGCCCAGACCGCCATGTATCGTATCCTCGATGCGCTGACCCGTCTGATTGCACCGGTGCTGTCGTTTACCGCCGATGAAATCTGGGCCGAGATGCCGGGTGAGCGTGAAACCAGCGTGCATCTGGCTGGGTTCCCGCGTTTTGAAACCAGTCTGCTCGACAGCGGTCTTGATGATGTCTACCAGCAACTGTGGACAGTGCGTTCTGAAGTGTCCAAAGCACTGGAACTGGCTCGCGATGCCAAGCTGATCGGCAATTCTCTCGAAGCTAAAGTGACGGTCTCTGTTGATGATGAGAGTTGTCGTACGTTACTCAGTCAATATGCTGATCAGCTGCCGACATTGTGGATTGTCTCCCAGGCTGAACTGGTGGATTCCGTCACCGGTGGTTACGCTTCCGAGAAGATTGCCGGTCTTGAGGTTCTGGTTGAAAAAGCTGCGGGCGAAAAGTGTGAGCGGTGTTGGAATTATTCAACGCAACTTGGCCAGGACAGTGCACACCCTCAGGCCTGTCCGAAGTGTCTTGCCGCTCTGAAAGAGCGGGGCCAAGCCTGACGATGGCACAGCGCTACCGCCTGTTGATCCTGGTGACGTTGGTTGTGCTGGTGGGCGATCAATGGAGTAAGTGGTATATTGATTCCACCATGACACTGCATCAAAGCCGCACGGTGATCGAGCATTTTTTTAATATCACCTATGTCCACAACAGTGGCGCGGCCTTCGGCATCCTGGCCAACAGCGATCTGCGCCTGCCGCTTTTGTCCGGCATTGCCCTGATCGCCTGCGTTTTGATCGGCTGGATGTTTCGCAAGCTGCCGCTATCGGCATGCTGGCAACGCTTCGGCCTGGCTCTGGTTTTTTCCGGAGCACTGGGTAACCTGATTGACCGGGTGCGCCTGGGAGTGGTGATTGACTTTCTTGATGTCCACTGGTATCACCACCATTGGCCGGCATTCAATGTCGCCGATTCGGCCATTACCGTCGGGGTTGGTCTGTTGCTGGTCGATCTGTGGCTGGAAGAACGACGTAAACAAAAAAATGCTTGATCACGATAAGGGAGGTCGAATGAAATCTTTGATCGCGATACTACTGTTGATCCTCATGTTGACTCTGGCTGGGTGTGAGTGCATTGGTGGCCTGGGGCGTGATATTCAGTACGCGGGTCACTGGTTGGAAGATACCTCCGAAAGAGTACGAAAATAATTTGTTTTCGGGGGCGAAAATATGGCGAAACCTCTTGCCTTTTTCAGTGCCCCATGGTACTACATTGAGCCGTTGAAAATGATGTCGGGGCGTAGCGCAGCCTGGTAGCGCACCTGCTTCGGGAGCAGGGGGCCGGAGGTTCAAATCCTCTCGCCCCGACCATTAATTTTCAATTGATTTCATCTGCTTAGCCCTACTTCATGCACTGAGGTAGGGCTTTTCATTTTTCAAGTGTCTTGCCACAGCACTTTGTGAGAATGTCGGGCAAATTCTCCCGAGCTAATTCTCCATGTAAAACGCTTCTGTTTCTTTCTCCGGCATCAAATCACGCATTGGATTGCCACGGTTGAGCGCTTTGTTGTGCAGATAAAACAGCAGGGTGAAGCTGACCACCGCCAGGTTAAGATTGAACAGCACGGTCGTCAGGGCGGTACCGCTGATCATCAGGGCCTCGCGATTGGTGACGAAGATTGCCTGATCATCATGGCGCGAGAAGAAATGATGCCACTGTCGGCTGCGTTTGGTGACCAACTGTTTGAGAAAAAGTCGCAGGGGCATGAAATCAAAGACATCGTAGCCGACTTTAAGCAGTACGCCGACGAATACCGCCTTGGGGATAACGTTGATCCATTCCTGAAACAACAGCATTTCCGCCAGGACAAAAATGCCGGTCATGATGCCTGCCAGACGCAGGGTGGCGTTTTCCTTGAGCATCAATACCGAGCGAATCGTGGCCTGGGCGCCGGGAATCCCGCCGATCAGGGCGCTGGCGGTGTTGGCCACGCTTTGAGCCATCAGCTCCTTGTCCTGGCGTGTGGGTTCACCACTCATCTTGTCGACCACCAGTGAGGTGAGCAGGGTATCGAGATAGCACAGCAGGGAAAGTTGCAGGGCGAAAGGGAAGGCTTTGAGGAGTGTCGCCATGGACCAGTCCCGGGGCCATTGCTCGGAGACCAGACGCGTGAAGTCGGCAACACTGCGCAGACTGCCGCTCAACTGAACATGTTCAACGGGCAGGTGTAGCAGTGCGCAACCCGCGGTGACGATAAGAATGGCCAGCAGGGTCGACGGTAGAAAGCGTGCCTTTTCTCCGACCAGCTTACGCATCAACGGCGCAAGGGCAAAGATCAGCACCAGGGTTGTTGCGGCGACCAGAGCGTTGCTCAGAACTCCCCCGGAAAGAGGCGCCTTATTCTCCCAGCCCATCAGCATGGAAATCTGGTCCTGCCAGATCAGCAGGGCGATGCCGCTCATAAATCCCGACACCACGACATTGGGGACATAGCTGATAAAGCGACCGAGGCGCAGGGCCGCCATGATCAGCAGCAGCATGCCGTTGAGCAGAAAAACCAGGTTGATAAAATGGTCGGTGTTGGTGAATGACGCGGCGTGGCTGACCGCGAACCCGACTACAAGAGCACTGATTGCGCTCATGGGCGCGGTCGGGCCGGAGCACTGAATGCGTGTACCGCCGAGCAGGGCGGTGATGAAGGCAATGATACCGGCGGAAAACATGCCGGCAAAAGCGCCGCGGCCGGAAAGAATACCGAGGGCTGCGCCCAGGCTCAGGGCGACAAAGCTGACGGTAAAACCCACAATGGTGTTGCGTAAGATGTTTTCAAACGTTAACGACGTAGAACCGTTCATTCAACCTTCCTAAAAAAGCAATCGAGTGGTCTATCCACACGAAATATCCGGGTTTTCTTTCACCGCGTATTCTAGCGAAAGCAGTGCCGGGCAACACCTTTGCAGGAGCTGACTTGTCCGCAAATAGCCCTGCCTGAAAGAACGCAATGATGCAAACTCACGCATGGATTTGCTCTTGCAGATGCAGTTTTAATTCCCCTGTTGGAAGAAATAAGAACTGAGTAGCGCGGGATACGACTGCACTGACAATACGAAATATTCGGGTCTGGCTTCGCCTTGCACCATTCCCACGACGTTGCAGAATGTTGAAGTGGAATGGCCACTTCGGCGATTTTGCGTCTTGTGTGAACGGCACGATGCTGTGCCATACACTCGAATTTTTAGCTTTGACAGTGCACTCGTTGATTTTGCAGATAAAACCATCCCTTCACCGCATTTATGCGGCAAAGGGATGGACGGCCAGGAGACGGTAGGCCGGGTTGGTTTACTTACTTGCCGCAATCCGGATCCATATCGGCCAGTTTCTTATACAGATCGAAACGGGCTGAGGTTTCCTTGGTGGCCTGAGTCATCAGACGCTCAGCCACTTCCGGTTGAGCTTTCTTGAGGACGCGGAAACGGTTTTCACCGTAGGCATAATCCTCAAAGGTGATGCTCGGATCCTTGCTGTCGAGTTGCAGCGGGTTCTTACCTTGCTCGGACAGACGGGGATCGTAGCGGAACAACGGCCAGTGACCGGAGTTAACCGCTTTTTTACACTCGTCAACGGCGGTGGTCATGTTGATGCCGTGGGCGATGCAGTGGCTGTACGCCAGAATGATGGACGGACCATCATAGGCTTCGGCCTCAAGGAAGGCCTTAACACACTGCGCCGGATTGGCCATGGACACCTTGGCGACATAGATGTTGCCGTAGGTCATGCTGATCATGCCGAGGTCTTTTTTGCCCATGCGCTTACCACCGGCGGCGAATTGAGCGACGGCGCCGAGCGGAGTGGCCTTGGACGCCTGGCCTCCGGTGTTGGAGTAGACCTCGGTGTCGAGAACCAGGACGTTGACGTTTTCGCCGGAGGCGAGAACGTGATCGAGACCGCCGTAACCGATGTCATAGGCCCAGCCGTCACCACCGACGATCCACACGGATTTCTCAACCAGGTAGTCGGCGACGGACAGCAACTGCTTGGAGTGGTTGTCCGGGCATTTTTCCAGACCGGCCTTCAACGTCGCCACGCGGGCACGTTGCGCTTCAATGCCTTCCTGTGTGCTTTGGTCGGCACCCTGGATCTCTTTAATCAGGTCGGCATATTCGCTGCCGGCCTTGCACAGTTGCTCTGATGCGCCGGCGAGCAGCTCCTGAGCGTACTCTTTGAACTTGTCCACGGACAGACGCATGCCGTAACCGAACTCGGCGTTATCCTCGAACAGGGAGTTACTCCATGCCGGACCCAGGCCGTCCTTACGGGTGGTCCAAGGCGTGGTGGGCAGGTTACCACCGTAGATGGAGGAACAACCGGTGGCGTTGGCAATCAGGGCACGGTCGCCGAACAGCTGGGAGAGCAGCTTGACGAACGGCGTCTCGCCACAACCGGCACAGGCCCCGGAGAACTCAAAGGTCGGCGGCAGGAACTGGCTGCCTTTGAGGGTCTGACGCTTGAACAGTTTCTCATCGGTGTCGGGCAGATCAAGGAAGAACTCCCAGTTGGCGGCTTCGGCTTCACGCAACGGCGCCTGGAAGGTCATGTTGATGGCTTTCTTGCCGTCCTCTTCTTTGCTCTTGGCCGGGCAGTTGTGAACACAGGCGCCACAACCGGTGCAGTCCTCAGGAGCGACCTGCAGGGTGAACTTCATGCCGGCCATCTCTTTGCCTTTGGCGTCAACGGACTTGAACGTCGCCGGAGCACCGTCAAGCTCAGCCGCATCGTAGGCCTTCATACGGATGGCGGCATGGGGGCAGACGAAGGAACAGATACCACATTGAATACACAGGTCCTGCTCCCAGACCGGAATGTTTACGGCGATGTTGCGCTTCTCGTACTTGGCGGTGCCGGTCGGGAAGGTACCATCGCTCGGCATGGCGGAGATGGGTAGATCCTGGCCTTTGCCTTCGATGATGGCGGCGGTGGTGTTCTTGACGAACGCCGGAGCCTCACCCTCGATGGCACCATGAATGCGCAGACCACTGTCAACAGCGCCCGGGGTTACCTCATGAATCTCTTCCAGGGCGCGATCAACCGCTGCCTGGTTCATGGCGACCACTTTTTCACCCGCTTTGCCGTAGGACTTGACGATGGCGTCCTTGATTTCAGCAACGGCGGTTTCCAGCGGAATAATGCCGGAGATCTTGAAGAAGGCGGTCTGCATGATGACGTTGATGCGGGGACCGAGGCCGATTTCCTCACCGAGGTGCACGCCGTCAATGACATAGAACTTCAGCTTCTTGTCGACGATCTGCTGCTGAACTTCTTTGGGGATGTTATTCCAGATCTCATCCTTGCCGTAAGGGCTGTTGAGCAGGAAGGTGCCGCCCTCGTTGATGTTGCTGAGGATGTCGTACTTCTCAAGGAAGGAGAAGTTGTGACAGGCGATGAAGTCGGCACTGTCGATCAGGTAAGGCGACTTGATGGCCTTCTTACCGAAACGCAGGTGACTGGTGGTCATGCTGCCGGCTTTTTTGGAGTCATAGACGAAGTAAGCCTGAACCTTGTTGTCCGTGGTCTCGCCGATGATCTTGATGGAGTTCTTGTTGGCACCAACGGTGCCGTCGGAACCCAGGCCGTAGAACATGGCGGCGTAGCAATCGGAAGGTACTTTGTACGCCGGATCGAAATCGAGGCTGTTGCCGGTGACGTCGTCTTTGATACCGACGACATAGTGGTTCTTCGGCTGGGCGGCATCGAGGTTGTCGAACACGGACTTGGCCATGCCCGGAGTAAACTCGTAAGAGCCGAGACCGAAACGGCCGCCGACGATGCGGGGGTAGCCTTCGCCTTTGTAGATACCTTCTTCCATGGCCTCGCCGATGGCGGTACGTACCGCCTGGTAGAGCGGCTCACCGAGGGAACCGGGCTCTTTGGTGCGATCGAGAACGGCAACTTTCTTGACGGTGGCGGGCATGGCTTCGGCAAAGGCCTTGGTCGGGAACGGCAGGAACAGGCGAACTTTAAGCACGCCGACCTTTTCGCCCTGAGAGGCCATGTACTCGACCAGCTCCTCAACGGTGTCGGCGCCGGAGCCCATGACAACGATCACTTTCTCGGCGTCCGCAGCACCCACATAATCGACCAGGTTATACTGACGGCCGACCAGTTTGGCCAGTTTATCCATTTCGCCTTGCAGCACGTCGGGAATGGACTCGTAGAATTTGGTGACGGTTTCACGACCCTGGAAGTAGACGTCGGGATTCTGGGCAGTACCGCGCAGGACCGGATGATCCGGCGACAAAGCGCGGGCTTTGTGGGCACGCACCAGATCGTCGTCGATCAGAGCACGCATATCATCCTGAGTCAGCTCTTCGACTTTCTGTACTTCGTGGGAGGTGCGGAAACCGTCGAAGTAGTGCAAAAAGGGAATCCGGGTGCGCAGGGTGGCGGACTGGGCCAACAGGGCAAAGTCCATGACTTCCTGAACGGTGTTGGAACACAGCATGCCCCAGCCGCAGGGGCGGCAGGACATGACGTCGGAGTGGTCGCCGAAGATGGACAGCGCCTGAGCGGAGATGGCACGGGCTGACACATGGAACACCGTCGAGGTCAGCTCACCGGCAATCTTGTACATGTTGGGGATCATCAGCAGCAGACCTTGCGACGCGGTAAAGGTCGTGGTCAGTGCACCCGCCTGCAGAGCACCGTGAACCGCGCCGGACGCACCGCCCTCGGATTGCATCTCAACAACTTTGGGGATGGTGCCCCAGATGTTCTTTTCGCCCGCTGCACTTTTGGCATCGGAAATTTCGCCCATTACCGAAGACGGGGTGATGGGGTAAATCGCTACGACCTCATTGGTCGCATGAGCGACATGAGCCGCGGCGGTATTGCCATCGATGTTTACGAGCCTGCGTTTCATAGGTTTCTCTCCTGTGTCAAATCCTGTCGGAATCAGTTCATTGCAGTCATGCGTTGCCGCAAAAAAATTATTTCTTCCTCTCCTGATGGGGGGAAAGAATTGCTATGGTTTCCACACCTTCAGCAGCGCCTCGCCCATCTCTGCCGGGGTCGCGGCCACGCTGATACCGCATTCTTCCAGCACCGCGACTTTTTCGGCGGCGGTGCCCTTGCCGCCGGAGATGATGGCCCCGGCATGGCCCATGCGCTTGCCCGGAGGGGCGGTGCGCCCGGCGATGTAGGCGGCAACCGGCTTGGTCATGTTGTCCTTGACGAAACGGGCGGCCTCTTCTTCGGAGGTGCCACCGATTTCGCCGATCATGATCACGGCTTTGGTGTCCGGATCTTCCTCAAACATCTGCAACACGTCCAGGTGGCTGGTGCCGTTGACCGGGTCGCCGCCGATGCCGACGCAGGTGGACTGCCCCAGTCCCAGGCCGGTCAGTTGCCACACCGCCTCATAGGTCAGGGTGCCGCTGCGCGAGACCACGCCGACCCGGCCCGGCTTGTGGATGTAGCCGGGCATGATGCCGATCTTGCATTCGCCGGGCGTAATCACACCGGGACAGTTGGGGCCGATCAGGCGGGTCTTTTTTCCCTGCATGTACTGCTTAACCTTGACCATGTCGAGAACCGGAATACCTTCGGTGATGGCGATCACCAAGTCGAGTTCGGCTTCGACGGCTTCCATGATGGAATCTGCAGCGAACGGAGGTGGCACGTAGATCACCGATGCAGTCGCACCGGTTTTTTCCACGGCATCGCGGACGGTATCGAAAACCGGGAAGCCGTCTATTTCAGTGCCTCCCTTGCCGGGCGTGACACCGCCGACCATCTGGGTTCCGTAATCGCGGGCACCCTGGGCGTGAAAAAGTCCGGTTGCACCGATTCCCTGGGTAATGACTTTGGTCTCTTTATCGATCAATATGCTCATTGTCTGCTCTCCCTTTATGCCACGGCCGCGACGATTTTTTTGGCCGCATCGGCCATACCATCCGCTGCGATGATATTCAGGCCGCTCTCGGCCAGTAGCTTCTTGCCCAGTTCGACATTGGTTCCTTCCAGGCGCACCACCAGCGGTACCTGCAGTTCAACCTGATGGGCGGCTTCAATCACTCCGGAGGCAATGACATCGCATTTCATAATGCCGCCGAAAATGTTGACCAGGATGCCGTTGACCTTGCTGTCGGAGAGGATGATTTTGAAGGCTTCGGTGACACGCTCGATGGTGGCGCCGCCGCCGACATCGAGGAAGTTGGCCGGTTCGCCGCCGTAATGCTTGACGATATCCATAGTCGCCATGGCCAGGCCGGCGCCGTTGACCAGACAGCCGATATTGCCGTCCAGGGAGATGTAGGACAGGTCGTGCTGTGACGCCTCGATTTCGTTGGGGTCTTCTTCGTCGTAGTCGCGCATGTCCGCGATCTGCAGATGGCGGAAGATGGCATTGTCGTCAAAGCCGAATTTGGCGTCCAAAGCCAGCAGTTCCTGCTCTTTGGTGACCACCAGCGGATTGATCTCGAGCATGGAGCAGTCGCAGGCCAGGAAGGTTTTGTAGAGATTTCCCAACAGCTTGACGGCCAGGGGCAAAAGTTTGCCGCCCAGCCCAAGTTGGAAAGCAATATTACGGCATTGGAAGCCGGTCAGTCCCACCAAGGGGTCGATGATTTCGATAACGATTTTTTCCGGCGTGTTGGCGGCCACGTCTTCGATGTCCATGCCGCCTTCCGTGGAGGCCATCACCGAGACTTTGGAACTGGCGCGGTCCACCACCAGGCTGATATACAGTTCACGGTCGATGTTGCAGCCGTTTTCCACCAGGACGCGAGTGACCACCTTGCCCTCCGGGCCGGTCTGATGGGTGCGTAATGTCATGCCCAGCATATCCCTGGTCAGCAACCGGACCTCCTCGGAGGTGCGGGCCAGCTTGACGCCGCCGCCTTTGCCGCGGCCACCGGCATGTATCTGGGCTTTGACCACCCAGGGGCCGGGTCCGAGGCGTTTGGCCCATTCGCGGGCGCTGTTGCCGTTGTACACCACGTGCCCGTCCGGGACCGGCACACCGAATTTCCGTAAAATTGCCTTTGCCTGATACTCGTGGATATTCATTCTGTTTGCCTCACTCAAAAAATAACTGCATGAAATTAGAAATAGCGCATGTCGTCAGGATTGGTTGCCGGCGTTTGAACGTGACGCTGCCGACTCCTGGGCATCGACCACGGCCACGGCCGCCATGTTGACGATGTCGTTGACGTCGTCACCTCGCTGCAGCACATGAACCGGTTTCTTGATCCCCATCAGGATCGGCCCCACGGCCTCGGCGCCGCCCAGTTTTGTCAGCAGTTTATAGGAGATATTTCCCGAGTTGAGGTCGGGGAAAATCAGGACGTTGGCATCGCCCTTGATGGCTGAAAAGGGGTACTGCAATTCCGTAAGTTCCGGCTCAAAAGCCACTCCGGCCTGGATTTCACCATCTACCACCAGTTCCGGTGCCCACTCCTTGACCAGTTTGGTGGCCTTTTTGACCTTGGTGGTGAACGGGTGGTTGGCGCTGCCGAAGTTGGAAAACGACAGCATGGCGATGCGCGGCTCGACATCGAAATGACGGGCCTTGTGCGCCGCCAGGATGGCGGTTTCAGCCAGCTCTTCGGCCGTCGGGTCAATGGTGACGGTGGTGTCGGCGCAGAAGACGACTTTTTTCTTGAACACCATCATGTACAGACCGTGGACGCCACGCACCTCCTCCTGCTTGCCGATGATTTCCAGTGCCGGGCGGATGGTTTCAGGGTAGTGGTGGTTGATGCCGGACAGCATGGCATCGGCATCGCCCAGGTGGACCATCATGGCGCCGTAGTAGTTGCGTTCGCGGTAGATCATTCGGCTGGCCTCGGCCGGGGTGACGCCTTTGCGCTGACGCAGGCGGAACAGTTCTCGGGCATAGTCGTGGTGTTTGGGGCTGTCCTTGGTGTCGATGATCTGCACGCCGTGGAGATCCAGGCCAAGGTCTTTGATCATGTTGATGATCTTGGTCTCGGGTCCGAGCAGGATGGGGATGGCAATGCGCTCATCCACCAGAATCTGGGCCGCGCGCAGAATTTTCTCATCGTCGCCTTCCGGAAAGACCACGCGCTTGCGGCAGGATTTGGCCTTGTTGATCAGGGCGCGCATGATCTCCTTGGAGCGGCTTTGCAGGGCCTCAAGGGATTCGGTGTACTTGTTGAGATCGCCGACATCGCGGCGGGCCACACCACTGTCCATGGCCGCCCTGGCCACGGCCGGGGCCACGTGCAGCAGTACCCGCGGATCAAAGGGCTTGGGAATCAGATATTCACGGCCGAATGAAAACTTGGTGTTGCCGTAGGCGCGCAACACGGAATCGGGGACATCCTCCTTGGCTAGATTGGCCAGGGCCTTGACCGCCGCCATTTTCATCTCGGCATTGATGGCGCTGGCATGGGTATCGAGGGCACCGCGAAACAAAAACGGAAAGCACAGCACGTTATTGACCTGGTTGGGAAAATCGCTGCGGCCGGTGCCGATGATCACATCACTGCGCACTTTCTGCGCCTCGCTGGGCAGAATCTCCGGATCGGGGTTGGCCATGGCGAAGATTACCGGATCCTTGGCCATGGTGGCCACCATCTCCGGCGTGAGGATATCCTTGGCCGAGACGCCGAAGAACACATCGGCGTCGACCATGGCTTCTTCCAGGGTGCGGAACTCGCGCTCGGTGGCCAGACGTTCCTTGTAGGGATTCATCCCCTCGCTGCGCCCCTTGAAGATGACCCCCTTGCTGTCGCACAGCACCATGTTCTCCAGCCGGGCCCCCAGGGTCAGGGCCATCTGGGCGCAGGCGATGCCGGCGGCACCGGCGCCGTTGACCACAATGCGCACCTCTTCGATCTTTTTGCCGATGATTTCCAGCGCATTGATCAACCCGGCGTTGGCAATAATAGCGGTGCCGTGCTGATCATCGTGGAACACCGGAATATTCATGCTCTCCTGCAGCTTCTCTTCAATGTAAAAGCATTCCGGAGCCTTGATGTCCTCGAGGTTGATGCCGCCGAAGGTGGGTTCCAGCAGCTGGACGGTGCGCACCAGCTCGTCCGGGTCCTTGGTGTTCAGCTCGATGTCGAACACATCGACATCGGCAAAGCGCTTGAACAGAACGCCTTTGCCCTCCATGACCGGCTTGCCGGCCAGGGCGCCGATATCGCCCAGCCCGAGAACCGCGGTACCGTTGGAGACCACGGCCACCAGATTGCCTTTCGCGGTATATTGATAGGCGTCCGCCGGATTTTTTTCAATTTCCAGACACGGATCCGCAACGCCCGGGCTGTAGGCCAGAGACAGGTCGCGGCTGGTGTCGCAGGGTTTGGTGGCGATCACCTCGATCTTGCCTTTGCGGCCACTGCTGTGATAGTCGAGCGCTTCCTTTTTTTGCGCCATTGCCGTCACCTCTTCTTTTGTTGGGATAAAATTTAGTTTCAGTAAAACGTTGTCGAGTTTCCCACGTTTTTACGTTATCTTAGTGCGGTGTTGCTGGATCTATTTTAGCGATACTGAAATTTTATAGCTTTCGAGTTCGCGATTTGTCAAGGAAGAAATGATCGATTGCTTGCTATTGTTGAAACTGTGTTTGTTTTTTGTCGTGTAGCTGAATTCGTGAGATCATAATCGATGAAAGGGCGCATGGACTGGGCCTGAAGGGGGGTGCAAAAAATCCAAGTCGCAGCTCTGGATTGCCGAATTGTCCCTCTTTCATGTGTTAAATCAATGAGTTGTGTGACTATCTGCCGCCAGTAGTTGCCCTTGTTTAGCAGGGTGAACCCTTCCTTTCTGTGCTGCACTCCGGCGTGCACATTATCCTGCTGCAATTGTCTGTACTGCCTCTGTGAATTGTTCGGTGAGTTGTTTTTTAGAAGGGGGTTATATTTCTCCCCGGTTTGACGGAATACTTGAAAAATATGACAGGCCGCCAAAAGCATTCGCGAATAAATTCGCTCTACAGTCGTGGTTTCTTGAGCCCGATCCTAAATTTTTATTTGAAGTAAAAAATTTCATCCATAGTAAAATTTACCATTGACAACAGCCGCAATGGTTTTTTATATAGGAATTTTTTCAAAAGATGGGGTTGTCTTTTTATTTCTGGAGCGGGTCTTGGAATACAATATCGGCATAAAAATTAAAGCATTGCGCAAAGCGCGCAAACTAACCTTGAATGCTGTTGCTGATGAAACAGGTTTTTCTCCCGCGTTGCTTTCCCAGATCGAAAACAACAATGTCTCTCCCCCCATTGCGACTCTGTCAAAAATTGCTCACTTTTTTGATGTCAAAATCGGCCATTTCTTTGAAGAAGAGAAGGAGGTCCGTCATTATGAAGTGGTTCGTGCCGCAGACCGTCGGATCGTCAATCGGGTGATCTCCAAGGCGGGCAATAGCCATGGCTACGTCTATGAATCCCTCTCTTTTTACAAGCTGAATAAAAAAATGGAGCCATTCATCGTGAAAGTTCTGGAGCGCAGTGACGATGAGGAACTCTACAGTCACGAGGGAGAAGAATTTTTGCTGATACTTGATGGTGCGGCTGAAATTCATCTGGATGGTGAGCACATCAAGTTGAACGTTGGTGATGCGATTTATTTCGACTCTTCGGTTCCCCATCGTCTGTTCTCAGCAAACGGCAAAGAAGTTCAGGTTGTGGCCATCGTTACCCGTTAGTTTGTCTTCCGAGTGTTAGGGGACGTTCTCAATCAGCTTTCATGGCACTATTTTTGCCTTTTCCGCGTCAGCAGCGTTACACGTCGTTGCCATAGAATGACGATGACGCCTCCATGTGCCTTGCTGACACGAAAAATCCCTCAAAATACTGCTCATTCTTCTAATTGAGAACGCCCCCCCCTAGGAGCCCGCAGTTTTTTCCAGTTTTTAGCGATATTTTCCGTGAAAAATCCGACTCAAGGATGTGGCCTTCGTCGCCGACTTTTTATGGTATAAGTGCAAGATCCTGATATTGTGAATTTTTATCCCTTTCTCTGTTGATTTGATGTAGGATGTCAAGATCGTGTTAAAACATGCGATAATTTAAATAACGCCAGGGCTGGCAATGGAGCACGCCTGTGGTCGCAATAAGGTAACGGCGCCTTTTCTTTCTTTGCGAAAGATTTGGCGCCGTTTTTTTGTTCACATTCAGAGAGAAAGAGGGAGGTATGAAAAAAATCGATTGTATTATCAAACCCTTTAAGCTGGATGACGTTAAAACTGCGCTGACCGATTTTGGGATCACGGGAATGACGGTCAGTGAAGTGCGTGGTTTCGGACGCCAAAAAGGTCATATGGAACTTTATCGTGGTGCTGAATACCAGACGGACTTTCTCCCCAAGGTGAAGGTTGAACTGGTCCTTGATGATGATCAGGTGACCGATGTCGTGTCGGCACTGCAGAAAGAGGCTTGTACTGGGCGGATCGGTGACGGCAAAATTTTCGTGACTCCTGTTGAAGAATCCATTCGTATTCGCACCGGTGAAACCGGCAAAGATTCCCTTTAAACCACGGTATACTTTTAAGGAGGTAATGTATGAAACGGTTCCTGTCGTTTGTTATGGTGGGGGCTTTTCTGGCCCTGCCTGTTGTTGCGTTAGCCGATGAGGCGGCTCCGATCACCCCGGACGATGTTCAGAATAACCTGAACTTTGTCTGGACTCTCGTTGCCGCTTTTCTGGTTTTTCTCATGCAAGCAGGATTCGCCATGGTTGAAGCCGGGTTTACCCGCGCCAAAAACGCTTGCAATATTATGATGAAAAACATGATGGACTTCTCTGTTGGTGCTTTGGCTTTCTGGGCGATCGGTTTCGGTCTGATGTTCGGAACCACCAATGGTTTCTTTGGTACCAGCGATTTCTTTTTCAGTGGTGCCAGTGGAGATGGAGAGGCTTGGAATTATGCATTCTGGATGTTCCAGGTGGTTTTTGCGGCGACTGCAGCAACCATCATTTCCGGTGCCGTAGCTGAGCGAACCAAGTTCAGTGCCTACCTGGTATATTCATTCTTTGTTTCCGCGTTAATCTATCCGGTCTTTGGTTCCTGGGCCTGGGGCAGCCTGTTCCACGGGGGTGGCTGGCTCGAAGGAATGGGCTTCATCGATTTTGCCGGTTCGACGGTGGTTCACTCTGTGGGGGGCTGGCTGGCGCTCGCTGGTGCGATTGTTGTTGGTCCTCGCCTGGGAAAATACACCAAGGAAGGCAAGGTTAAGCCGATTCCCGGTCATAACATTCCTGTGGCCTCCCTCGGTGTTTTTCTGTTGTGGTTCGGCTGGTATGGTTTTAACCCCGGATCCACAACGACCGGTGATAGCTCCATTGCCATGATTGCCGTCACGACGACTTTGGCCGCCGCCGCTGGAGCGGTTTCCGCCATGCTGTTTACCTGGGTGAAGTTTGGCAAAAGCGACATCGGTATGACGTTGAATGGTGCGTTAGCCGGGCTGGTTGGTATTACGGCGGGCTGCGCCAATGTGTCGGCGGCTTCCTCGGTGGTCATCGGTTTGATTGCCGGTGTTCTTGTCGTTGTGTCTGTCCTGTTCTTTGACAAAATCAGGGTGGATGATCCCGTTGGTGCGGTATCTGTCCACGGTGTTTGTGGGGCCTGGGGCACCCTGGCTGCCGGACTGTTTGACAGCGCGGGTTTTTCCATCCACACCATCGGCGTACAGCTGATCGGTATTGCCGCCTGCTTTGTCTGGGCCCTTGGTGCGGGTCTGGTCTTGTTTAAAGCGATTGATCTTGTGATCGGTATGCGAGTCACGGCGGAAGAAGAGATGACCGGTCTCGATTTCAGCGAGCATGGTGCCAGTGCTTATCCGGATTTTCAGGCCGTCCATTTAGGGAGCGGCAGTATGCCTGGTGGTTCAGGCGGACTTGGCGGACAGACGGCTCCCGCAGCGGAAGCGATTACCGGAAAACCTGTCACTCAGCCATGAGTCCCTGACCGGATCGACAGGCCGTTGATCCGATCCTGATTGCAGACACAAACACCCTCCAAGCGGCACGTTGCTTGGAGGGTGTTTGTGTCTGTGGCGAAATAACCGGGCAATTACCTATTTTTAATGAGGAGTTTGGCGTCGCGGTTGTATTAAATGGGTTGCTATTAAAAAAAAGCCATGTTAAGTAGGTGTAAGATTTTGGTTGCAAGTAGCCTTATCGGACCCTGGGAAAATTAATTAGAAAAAAATGCACATTAATATGGTTGCCGACTGCTGCTCATGGCGTTGATAGTGTGATTGGACCGTTGAGATGAGCCCTCTAAACCAGCCTTACATCAAGCGACCACATAAACTGTTTCGCCATTGGCGTTGCTTTGTTGCGCCATTTTTAGGCGCAGCCATTGTCTGTGTGATTTCGTTTGTCCAAAAGCTCGAGTGGGGAGGTGATCTTCCTTATGTTCTGTCTGGCTATGTCACGCCATCTGTTGTCGGGTGGGTCGCCGGTTCTCTTGTCAGCGTCGGGGTCTGGCGGGCCAGGGAATTGATGTGCCGTCTCCAGGATTCTTCACGGGCCTTGAAGGAGCAGTCGGAAAAGCAAAGCCATATTCTTGACTCGGTTGGCGAAGGCATCTGTGAATTCAATGCGGATGGTCGGTGTCGCTATGCCAACCGGGAAGCCTGTCGCATGTTAAGACACAGCTCCTTTGAAATGGTCGGCAAGGATATCTTCGAGCTTTTCCGATATCATAATCGCTACGGTGAGACTGTGACGATCGAGGGGTTATGGCGACGTGGTCAGGCACACCGCTGCCGTCGTGAAACCATCTACAAAGAGATCCTCTGGCAACGAGGTGACGAGATCATTGCAACGGAAATCTGTATTTATCCAGCACTGAATGCGGATGATGGCGGCATTCTGGTTTTTCGCGATACGTCGTTGCGCCAGGAGATGCAGTCCAAAATTAATTTTCTCGAGAGTTGTGATCCCCTGACCCAACTCAATAACAAAAAAACCTTGATGGCTGAACTGGTCTTAACGATTGATCTTGTCCGCAGCCAAAATGAAAAATCCGCTCTGTTCCTGGTCGATATTGATCGTTTTCAAACGCTTTACGATACCTTGGGAAGTCATGCCAGCGACCAGTTGCTGATTCAGTACGCCCATTTTTTACAGAGATCGGTCCGCGAACAGGATGTGGCGGCACGAATCGGTGGTGACCGTTTTGCCGTGTTGAAAATGGTGCACAACGAACAGCAGGCACGTGGTTTTGCCCAATGGCTGGTGGCTGAGTCACAGTCGTTTCACCCCACCTGTCAGGTCGAAAATGTCAACCTGACTGTCAGTATCGGGGTGAAGATGATTGAGCCGGGGGATGAGTCCGTTGATGACGTCTTTCTTGGTGCGGAAAAAGCGTGTGGGCAGGCCAAGGCCGAGGGCCGTGGTCGCTTCAAAGTCTATAATCCGCTTGCGCCGGTGTACCGCAACCTGAATCGCCAGATTCGTGCGTTACCATTTATCCGCGAGGCCTTGCAGGATGATCTGTTTTTTCTGCGACGACAGAAAATTTTCCCGCTGAGTCCTGCTGAAAGCCAACAGGAATGTTATGAAGTGTTGTTGTCCATGCAACTGGCCGATGGCAGCAGCCTGACGCCAGAGGATTTTTTAACCGCGGCAGAACGCTATGATCTGATGCCGTCCATTGATCGCTGGGTCATTGATCACAGTTTTGCCTGGCTTGAAGAGGATGTGGCACGGTGGCTGAGCCTTGATTTTATGGCGATCAACCTGTCTGGGAAGAGTTTCAACGACCGCACCTTTCTGATTTATCTGGAAAAAAAGTTGCAGGAAGTGACGTTTCCGACTGAAAAGATCTGTTTTGAAATTACCGAAACCGCAGCCGTCGAGAATGAAGAGCGCAGTATTGCTTTTATCCATCGTATTAAACGATTTGGCTGCCGCTTTGCTCTGGATGATTTTGGCAGCGGCATGTCGTCGTTTCGTTACCTGAAAAACTTTCCAGTTGATTTTATCAAGATTGACGGCAGTTTTATCGTCGATATGGTGGAGAATGAACTGTCACGGGAAATTGTCACCTCCATTCATAATATTGCCTCCGCCCTCAAGCTGAAAACCGTAGCCGAACATGCCGAGGATCAACAGACGCTGCAGCTGTTGCAGCAGATCGGTGTTGATTTTGTTCAAGGCTATGTGATTGAGAAACCGACAGTGTTCTATGTCAGTGACACTGTTGCCTGCCCTGCGCCCCTGGCCTTACGTCAGTAATCGTGCGCCGATTTGACCCGTCCGGATGGCTATGTTAGCATCATCGACATATGGCGGCGTTCTCTCCGGACGTTCCGACCATAGACCCGCTTATGAGGTGGACCGTTCAGGCCTGGTCTGTTCGGGACGAACCCTCTGTCTTAGGGGCAGCACTGGTTTGAGGTGACCCGCTTCAATACCGGGTGCGGGTGGCCCCGTCGCTCACAAAATTCCCAAAGATGTACCTACCTTCAGGTCGTATTGAGACGGACTGCCTGTCGCTGTATTGACCTTCGTTTTCTGTCGCCAGCTTTATGCTGTTGTCTGATTCCTTAGCTGTGGTTTCTGCGCGATCCGTTTCATTGTGGCTCCCTGTTGGGATGTGCGTCTCATGATGATTTTTACAATGTCCAGCCCATGAAAGGAGGGGAACCGTGGAACTCAAAGTGGTTGATGGCAATCTGGCCAAAGCCATGCGCGTGATGAAGCGCAAATTGCAGCAGGAAGGCGTGTTCCGAGAGATGAAAAAGAGACGCTATTACGAGAAACCCAGCGCCAAACGCAAGCGCAAGCAAAAAGAATCCCTGCAACGCGAACGGAAACGGCAACGAAAACTCGACCGATTCGCTTAACTGAATCGACAGGTACCAAAAAGGATCTACCATGACATCTACGACGTCTGCTCTGGAAAATGATACGTCATCCGACTGGATGGCGCTTGACTGGCAAAAGGAACTTGGCAACAACATCACCTCCGTTGACGAATTGAAAACCTATCTGCCGCTGAGTTATGACGAAGAGGCGGATTTGCGCAGCGTGACGCAAGCGCATCCGCTGAATATTCCACGCTATTATCTCAGCCTGATCGATAAAAATGATCCGGACGATCCGATTCGTAAAATGGCGGTACCGGCTGCAGAAGAGCTGGTGGTGGCCGGAGCCATGGGGGAAACCACCAAGGACCCGTATGGGGATGACAAGCACGATAAAGGCAATGGCATTCTGCACAAATATTCCTATACCGCGTTGGTGGTGGCAACGGAATACTGTTCCATGTATTGCCGCCATTGTTTTCGCAAGCGCATGGTGGGATTGCCCAACCATCAAACGGTGGAGAATTTTCATAACGCGGCGAAATATATTGCCGCTCATCCTGAAATCACCAATGTTGTGATTTCAGGCGGTGATCCGCTTCTGCTGCCGACCCGGGTGATTCGCAAAATGCTGACGGCTCTGGAAAATATTCCTCACCTCAACTTCGTTCGAATCGGCTCCCGGGCGCCGGTGGTCTTTCCGATTCGTTTTGCCGATGAGGAACTGATCGAGGTGCTGCGGGATTTTAGTCGCAAGAAAACCCTGCAGATGCCGACCCATTTCAATCATCCCGCAGAGTTGACGAATGAGGCGGCTGAAGCAATCCAGCGGGTTCGCGAAGCCGGTGTGACTGTCAACAACCAGGCCGTGTTTCTGCGCGGTGTCAATGATGATGTTAAAACGTTGACCGACCTGATGAATGGTCTGTTGCGTCTCGGTGTAAATCCCTACTATCTGTACCAATGCATGCCCGTGGCACGTGTGCGCCACCATTTCCAGGTCCCCCTAAAACAGGGAGTTGATATTGTTGATGAAGCACGGCGGCGCATGGACGGCTATGCCAAGCGGTTTAAATTCATCATCGGCCACGATATCGGCAAACTGGAAGTTTGCGGGCGCAGTGGCAACACGCTGGTACTCAAACAGATCCATGCGCGCCAGGAGGCACCACAGGAATGTTCCCGCTTGCTGTTTCGCCGTCTGAACGATACCGGCGGTTGGTTGGATGACTTGGAAGAGGTTCATTTGTGATGCAAGACTCACGGGCCGCCGGTTTGTGCGGGCGGCCCGTGAGTGGAAACGAGAAAAGGGAGCAAACTGCGTTGATGACGACAGTCGATTGCAGCGATGTCTGGCTGTCAGAAATAGTCGCCGGAGTCTTATTTATTCGCCACGATGGCGGATTCTTAACTGTTGCGGATGCCGGCACAGCCAAAACAACCGGCAGGGCAGGGGCCAAGATGTGTTTTTGCGTTCATAGCGGGTGGCCGTGAAGCAGTTCGCAGACATGAGACACCTCATCATCCTGACCGAGAAGCATTAAGGTGTCGCCCTGTTGCAGCTGAAACGAGCCCGAAGGGCTGTAAAGTGTCTGGTCTTGGCGAATGACACCCACCACGGTAACACCGGTCTGGTTACGCAAGTCCATTTCCGCCAAACTCCGGCCAAGGACCGGTGAGTCATCAGGGACCGCCTGGTATTGCAGGCGCCCTCCTTTGAGAACCGAGAGCCCTTCGGTCGGGATATCGGCATCCACCATTGAGGTATAATGCTCTTTACGCAATTGAGCTATGACGTGGAGAATGTGACCGTCACTGAACTGAAAGCGATGCATCAGGTTGGCACCGAGTTGCAGGCTGGCTTCAAATTCATCCGGAACCACCTCATTGGCGCCCAGAGCACATAAATGTTCCAGTTCCGCGACATAACGGGTGCGGGCGAGAATGTACAGGTTCGGATTGTGATGGCGCGCCGTCGGGATGGCCCGCGCCAGAGCCGCCGGGTCATTAATCGACAACACCAGCGCCTTGGCGCGGTGAATGCCGAGCTCATGGAGCACCTCACCGGAGGTGGCATCACCGTAGATAACAAAATCACCTTTTTGACGTCCTTGGTGAACGCTGTCGCCGTTGAGTTCCACATAAACGTGCGGAATATGAAAACGACGCAAGATGCGACCGATGTTACGTCCAGACAGGCCGTAGCCGGCAATGATCACATGACCGGTGAGGTTGCCGGTCTGCTCCTGAATCTCCGGATGAATTTCGGTGCGTGGTTTGCCGAGTAAACCGGCGAGAGCTGCGGCCCAGCGTTCCGCCTGACCGGCGATCAGCGGCGTAAGAATCATTGTCAGGGCAATCACCGCCAGGGTGATCTGATAAACCTGGTCATCAATGAGCTGCAGGGACGTGGCCGCTTTCATAAATACAAAAGAAAATTCACCGGCCTGAAATAACAGAAAGCCGGTGAGTAAAACGATCCGTAAAGGAAACCGGCATAAGGCCGTCGCTAATGCCGCGGCAAAGAATTTGACGGCAAACACCAACAGCGTGGCGGCAAGCACCATGGTCCAGTTGTCGATTACCAGATCCAGATTGACCAGCATGCCGATGGAAACAAAGAAAATGGCCAGAAACGTGTCGCGAAACGGCAGAATATCCGACAGGGCCTGATGCGCATAGGGCGATTCAGCCAGCGCCAGGCCGGCGAGGAACGCGCCGAGCTCCAGCGACAAGCCCACCGCACTGGTCAGCCAGGCCGTGACTAGAATCAGCGCGAGAATCGTCAGGCGGAACAATTCCTGTGAGCGCGTCTTGAGAATCGCCAGCAGAAACGGCTGGAGTAGAAAGCGCGAAAAGATCAACAAGCCGACCATCAACAACGCGACTTTGCCGATTTCCTTGATGGAAAAGGTTAAATCCTGTCCGGCCAACAGCGGTAGCGCAACCAGAAAGAACACCACGGCCAAATCCTGAGCGAGCAGAATGCCCAACGACATGCGGCCATGGCTGGTGTCGATTTCGCCACGTTCACTGAGCAGTTTGAGAACAATGGCGGTGGATGAAAGAGCCAGCGCCATGGCCAGAGTAAGACTGGCTGTCAGAGGAAAGCCGAACAGACTGCCAACACCGGTGAACAAGGCACCACACAACAGGATTTGTGACAGGCCCCCCGCCAGGAGAAGTTTTTTCAGACGCAACAGGCGGGAGATGGAAAATTCCAGACCAATGGTGAACAACAGCAGGATGACACCGAATTCGGCGATGACTTCAACTTCGTGAATATTCTTGATCAGGTAAAAGCCGTAAGGCCCGGCGATGATGCCGGAGATCAGATAACCGATGATCGGAGAGAGTTTAAGACGGGTGAAGATCAGCGCACTGCCCAGGGCCAGAGCCAATAAAATTAACAAATCCAGCAAAAACAGATGGTCAGGCATTGATGGTCACTTTCTCATGTTGAATGTTGCAGCCTTGCGGCCGTGTTGTGAGTAAGATTTGCTGGATATTCTGGCATATACCACATGGGCAGGCAATCATTACCGACGAAGAGGTGTCGTCTGCCTCTCGTGTTCCTCTTCGAGGAACAGGGAGATAACGGTTCTGTTCCTGGACAAATTATGGTATTAAAGCCAGACGAAAAATCTTATCTGTAAACCGGAGAAACAGCTGGACATAACGTGTTGTTTTAAAGACGAAAAGGGTTGAAATCATGATGGAACTGACCATCATCCTGCTGGTGGCGTATTTGATCGGGGCCATTCCCAGCGGCGTGGTGTTAACGCGTTTAAGTGGGGCCACGGATGTCCGTAAAGCCGGCAGCGGCAACATTGGGGCAACCAATGTTTATCGCGTGGCGGGAAAACGGCTGGGGATTTTGACTTTGCTGGCGGATATGCTCAAAGGCGTGCTGCCGTTGCTGGCCGTCCAGTGGCTATATAGCTCCGAACCACAGGTGCTGGCGTTGGTTGCCGTAGCCCTGTTTGTCGGCCATTGTTATCCCGTCTACCTGATGTTCAAGGGCGGCAAAGGGGTGGCCACGGCTCTGGGAATCTATCTGGTTCTGTCCCCGGCATCGGTGGGCATTGCCTTGGTGATCTTTGCTTTTGTTCTGTGGCGCTGGCGTTATGTGTCTTTGGCTTCGATCAGTGCCGCCGCGGCGATCCCCGCACTGGTCTATGGTTTTGAACGCTCTATGCCGCTGTTTGTCGCAACTCTGGTGATTGCCACCGGTGTGATTTACCGTCATCGTAGCAATATTTCCCGCCTGCTTGATGGTAGCGAAAACCGTTTCAAAGGCTAACCCGTGGCCAACCCTTCCCCCTCTAACGAAAAGTCTGCTGTGCCACGGCGCTGGCGAGTCTTCAAGACGCTGGCTGTTGCGGGTGTGCTTGGGCTTGCCGTTCTTCTGGCGTTTGGCGCCTATGCCTTGCGCCCCTGTCAGGTGGATGACGACCAATTTTTGACGGTTTCCAGTGGCCAATCCCTGGCGGCTGTGACGCGGATGCTTCATCGCGATGGACTGATTGCCGATCCCTTTGCCTTTCGGCTTTTGGCCCGCTGGCAGGGCCAGGGACGTAAGATTCAGGCGGGTAGCTACCGTTTTGTCGCCGGTCGTTATCAGCCCGGCGATGTGTTGCGGATTTTGGTTGAGGGCCGGGTGGAATTGGTGCAATGCACGCTGCCGGAGGGCTTGACGGCTTTGGAGGTGGTTCGTCGTTGCAGTGCTGCCGGTATTGGTCAGACTGAGCGTTACCGTGCCTTGTTCTCTGACCGCGAGTTTCTCAACCGTCTCGGTGTGGAGGCTCTGGAGGGCTACCTGTTTCCGGAAACCTACCGTTTTGCACCGGGCGTCAGCGAGTCCTCCGTGTTGACCGCCATGGTTGCGGAAATGCGCCGTCATCTCGACAAACCTTTGCTGAGTGCGGCTGCCGAGCAGGGGTTGAACGAATTTCAGCTGTTGACCCTGGCGTCGATTATTCAGAAAGAGGCGGGCAATGTCACTGAGATGCCGTTGATTTCAGCGGTGTTTCATAACCGGCTTAAACGGGGTATGTTATTGCAGGCCGATCCGACGGTGATCTATGGTCTGGGCGATTTTGACGGCAACCTGACCCGCGAGCACCTGCGCACACCGACACCTTACAATACCTATGTTCATCGCGGCTTGCCTCCGGGACCGATCGCTAATCCCGGTCTCGATGCCCTCACTGCGGCAGCCCATCCGGCCAATGAGACTTATCTGTACTTCGTCGCCACCGGCAATGGCGCCCATTACTTTTCCAAAACGCTTAAGGAACACAACCAAGCGGTGCGCCGCTACCAGTTGCGCCGCTAAAATGTGAATATTTGCGAGATGTTGTCTCGCTGCCTCTCTTTTATGATTTTTTTTCGATCCTGCCTTGCATCGCCCTGCGAAAAGCCTTAGAGTAGCGACCAGCCAGACGGTGTCCGCAGGTGGACATCGCCTAACGAGACTTGAACCTGGAGTGTTATTTCAGGTTGAACAGAAGATTCGTAAGGTACCTATCACCTGGCCCCGCCTTTACCCTGTCCCGTGCCTCGTGTAAAGACCATGACCATCTGATATCTACCTGACGACGAACTTATCAGGAGGATGCTGATGACTTCGCGTTTGGTACCAGAGCTGTGGTGTTGCCTCAAGGAAGGTTATAACCGCAAGCGTCTGGTGGAAGATTTATTGTCCGGCATGATCGTCGGGATTGTTGCTTTGCCTTTGGCTATCGCCTTTGCCATTGCTTCGGGGGTCAAGCCGGAACAGGGGCTTTATACGGCGGTCATTGCCGGTTTCCTCATTTCATTACTCAGTGGCAGTCGGGTGCAGATCGGTGGGCCTACCGGGGCGTTTATCGTCGTGGTGTTCTCCATTGTTCAGCAGCATGGCTATGGCGGATTGGCGATCGCCACCATCATGGCCGGAGCCTTACTGGTGGTGATGGGTGTGTGTCGCCTTGGCGGAGCAATTAAATTTATTCCCTATCCGATGACCATCGGTTTTACCAGTGGTATCGCCCTGATTATTGCCATCACCCAGGTCAAGGATCTGCTCGGCCTTTCCCTGACGCGCTCGGCAGAAGGATTTGTCGACAGGATCAGGCTCTATGCGGAAGGGATCGGCACACTTAACCTGCATGCCGTACTGATCGCCGGACTGGCCATGGCGGTTCTGCTGCTGTGGCCGAAAGTCACCAAGAAGTTTCCCGGTTCGATCATCGCGTTGCTGGTGACGACGGCTCTGGTGCAGGTGATGGATTGGCCTGTGGCGACCATCGGCAGTGCTTTTGGCGATGTGCCGTCTACTCTGCCCATGCCGCAGTTGCCCTCCGTGGATCTGGCGATGATTCCGCAGCTGATCTCGCCGGCCCTGACCATAGCTCTGCTGGCGGCGATTGAGTCGCTGTTGTCCGCCGTGGTGGCGGATGGGATGACCGGGCGGCGCCATAAATCCAATATGGAACTGGTGGCGCAGGGCGTGGCCAACATCGCGTCCCCCCTGTTTGGCGGTATTCCTGCCACCGGTGCCATCGCCCGCACCGCAACCAATATTAAAAGTGGTGGGAAGTCCCCGGTATCAGGCATTGTGCATGCCTTGACCTTGTTGCTGATTATGATGCTGTTCGGCCGCTGGGCGCGTTTGATTCCCATGGCGACCCTGGCGGCTATTCTGCTGATTGTTGCCTACCACATGAGTGAATGGCGTCATTTTATCAAACTGTTTCGCTCGCCGCGCAACGACATTGTCGTCATGTTGACTACCTTTGTTCTGACGGTGTTTGTCGATTTAACCGTGGCCATCGAGACCGGTGTGGTGCTATCCGCACTGTTGTTCATGCAGCGTATGGCCAATGCCACCGAGGTTCGTCATATCAGTCGTGAGATGAACGATGAGATGGATGAAGAGGAGGATGATCGTCCCATCTCAGGACGTCAAATTCCCACCTGTGTCGAAGTCTTTGAAATTCACGGGCCGTTTTTCTTTGGGGCCACCAACCAGTTTAAAGACACGCTGAGCCTTATCAAAGAACCGCCGCAGATTCTCATTTTGCGCATGCGGCATATTTTTACCATCGATGCGACGGCTCTTCGGGTTCTGGAAGACGTGCTGGAAAAAACGCAACGGGACGGGACGCAGCTCATGTTGTCGGGCGTGCGCCCTCATCTGCTGAAGAAATTACAGAAAACACGCCTTTACGATGAAATCGGCCAGGAGAATATCTTCCCTGAAATCGATTCCGCACTTAATGTCGCGCGAGGTTTGTGTCGTAAAGAGGAGACATGATCAGAGGGGGATCTGTACAAAAGAAAAAATGGCGACGGGATGCTCCGGTCGCCATTTTTTTGTGACCGAGAATCTTTGTCCAGCGACAGGACTCTGCTAACGTAGGTCAGAAAAACGGCACCAGGTTTTTCCTGGTGCCGTTTGGTTTTCGCAGGTTTCGCGGGTGGTTATTTGATCCACATCGGCAACGTGCCGATGACAATATCAAACACCGGAATGACCAGCAGATAGGTGATGATCGTCGTGAAGATAACGCCGATGATGTTAAGGCCAAAACCGCTACGGACCATCTGAGGAATCGTCACATAGCCGGAGCCGAAGACAATGGCATTAGGCGGGGTGGCCACCGGCAGCATAAAGGCGCAGGAGGCGGCAATCGCAGCCGGAATCACCAGTAACAGCGGGTTCTGGTTGATGCCGATGGCCACGGCACTGAGGATCGGCATGACCATGGCGGCCGTGGCGGTATTGGAGGTCAGTTCGGTCAGGAAAATGATCAGTGTGGTAACCGCCACGACCAGGACCAGAATCGGTGCATTGTTGAGCAGGCTGACCTGAGAGCCGATCCAGGTCGCCAGGCCGGTTTGCTTGAATCCGGCAGCCATGGCTAGGCCACCGCCAAACAGCAGCAGCACGCCCCAGGGCATTTTTGCCGCCCAGTGCCAGTCCATGACAAAGACGTTTTTCTTCATGTTGACGGGAATCATAAACAACAGCAGGGCGCCGGTCATGGCAATGGCGGCATCCGTAACCAGGGTCGGGTCCGGGAACAAGAAGCCGAGTTGTTTACGGAAAATCCAGCCCAGCGCCGTAAGGAAGAAGACAGCGGCGGTCCATTTTTCACCGGTTGACATGCGTCCCATCTGTTTTAATTCGTCGAGGATCATCTCTCGACCACCGGGAACCTTTTTCAGTTTCATCGGGTTGGCAATCCGGGTCAGCCACAGCCAGCACAGCGGCAGCATAATGGCAACCAGAGGAACGCCGACTTTCAGCCAGTCCACATAGCTGATTTCAAAGCCGTAGGTTTTGTTGAGATAGCCGGCGAGAACCGTGTTGGGCGGGGTGCCGATGAGGGTCGCCATGCCGCCGATGGAGGCCGCGTAGGCAATGCCGAGCATCAGGTTGAGGCCGAAAGAGAAGTGTTCCGGAGAGAAGTCGATCTCCTTGTCGAGTCCCTCTTTCTTACCCTCTTCAATCACGTGACTGATGATGGCCAGCCCGATGGGCATCATCATAACGGCGGTCGCGGTGTTGGACACAAAGGCTGACAGGGTTGCTGTGGCGGCCATAAAGCCGAAGATCAGCCGGCTGGGCGAAAAGCCGACCAACTTGACAATGGTCATGGCAATACGGCGATGCAATTCCCAGCGCTGCATGGACAGGGCAATGATAAAACCTCCCATGAACAGGAAGATCAGATGGCTGGCATAGGGGGCTGCTGCACTTTTGGTGTGCATAATACCGAGCAGCGGAAACAGCATCAGCGGCAGCAGACTGGTGGCCGGAATGGGAATTGATTCACACATCCACCAGGTCGCCATCAGCAGCGCGACGGCCGCCATCTTCTGGGCGTTGGGTTCCATACCGGCCGGAGCAGGCAACATCAACATGGCCACAAATAATAACGGACCCAGCCACAGTCCGGCTTTCTGGCGGCCGGTGTAACTGCCCGGTTCCTCCTCGTGCATCCCCTCCGGTGAGGTCCGTAACCGGTCGAGGTGTTCGGCGGGAGCGTCTTCAATCTCATGGACCAGGTCCAGATCTTTTTCCTGCATTCCTTCTTTAAAATGAAGGTGTTTTTTGAGCGTGTTTTTCGGGTTGAACAAAGTGAGAGACTTCACCTCATCGTGCATCTCCCATAGGCGATTCCATACTGCAGTAATCATAAACATTTCCCCTTTCAAGCATAAATGGCTATCGGGGAGAAAAGAGCAACCTTGGTGCCAACTTTGGGGTTCGGCAGACGACTTATTTTATTCTGTAGAACGTTGTTATTTCATGGTTTTTGCGTTTACGGGTTCGGCCGCAAAAAAAGGCCAAAATCCGCATCTGGCGAATTTTGGCCTTTAAGGGCGAAAAATGATCGCTTTTTAGGGAGGTCAGTCGTGAATTTTATGGCGTTGCTTGAACTGCACCAACCATTTCTGCAGTTCCTTTTCCTCGTGTTCCAGTTCAAAGGAGTTGATCAAACCGCGGTGTATGGCGACGGATACCGCCCGGTTCCGCGGGTTAAAGGCTTCGCCGACTTTCTCGGCCTGGAATTGTTCCTGGTCGATACTCAGTTTGTTGTACAGCGAATTGAGACGACTTTGTACACCACGACGTGACAGATAACGCCGCTGGGCGATGAGGTTGTCGGTCAAGCCCAGCGAAATGTCAATCAACGCTTCAAATTCGATGTCGGACAGCGCGGTCTGGCTGTGACCGGTGCGGCCCTGAACCTTGCGAACTTCAGGGTCGATCCAGCATTGCTCATCGATGAGAACCGTGACCACCGCTCCGGCAATCCGTTCTTTGGTGTTCGATTTGAGGATATAGCCGTACACCGTTTCCGGTGGAACAATGCGCAGCAGCGAGCGGACATACATCTCGTCCTTAAACTGGCTCCAGAAAATAATCCGCGCCTGCGGTTTCTGGTCCCATAACGATTTGGCAAAATCAATGCCGTTCATCTCGGGCATTTGAATGTCGCTGATCACCAAGGGCTGCTCGCAGTCCAGGGCCATTTTTAAGGCATCTTCACCGTTGCTGGCACGGGAGATCTGGAACGACTGCTGGAGGTGTTCCGACAGCAGGTGCTCAAGGAACTCGAAATCCTTGGGATTGTCTTCAGCGATAATGATTTTTACGGGATCCATGACCTGTTCTCCTCTATCCTCATACGAGGGAATGACGGTGTTTATGCCGCCTTGTCATTGTGTTGAGAGCTTTGCGCAACCGGCATGGTCAGTTCAAAACGGGTGCCGCTTGAGAAGCGTGACGGTTTCCAGGAGACCGTGGCGCCAATCGTTCTGGCGCGCTCCTGAATATTGTGCAATCCCCGGCCAAGCATGTCCTGGCTGGGGGTGAAGCCGTTACCGTTGTCCTCGACCGATAACACGACCTGGTCGTTGCAGAAGTCAAAATTCACTTCATAACGGGTGGCTCCGGAATGTTTATAGACATTGTGCACGGCTTCAACAACGATCCGGTACAGGTGAAGTTGTTGCGCCTTGGGCAGGGTCAGGTCTTCCGCCGCTTCGGTGGCATAATAGTGGCTTTCCATCTGTTTGCCGTTGTGGCTGTTACGATGGGTTTCGATGTGCGATTGCAGGGCGGCATTCAGACCGAGAACATCCAAGGTTTGTGGATGCAGATCGTCCATGACGGCGCGTAAATTATTGATGGCGCTTTGCAGTTCCATCTCCAGTCTGCCGGCCACTTCAGCGCAGGTGCCGTTTTTCAACTCCTGAATGTCGCGCAGGACGGAAGAGAGGTCGGATAAGGTCTGGTCATGCAGATCGCGGGCAATACGCCGGCGTTCCTCTTCGCCACCCTCAAGAAGTTTTTCCGCCCCAACGACCCGGACCAGCTTATCGGCCATGTTGAACAAGGAGACGGTCAGGTCGTCCAGTTCATCGCTGATGGTCTCCGGGGCACTGACCAGGTCGCGTTCGCCACGGGCCAGACTGCTGGCACCGGTGGAAATACGTTGAATGCGCCGCAGAATGCGCCGGGAAAAAAACAGTGACAGCAGAATTCCCAGGACGATGGCGGCACTGAGAACAATTAATGACACCAAAGCGGTGCGGGCAACCAGCTCGTCCATATATTCGTTTTTGAGGTTGTTCAGTTTGCCGCGCTGACTGCGGGCGGTTTCAATCAGAGTGATTAACTGCGGACGCAGAATCGACAGGGCTTCAATAAAGCGTTCGGTGTCAATGCCGTCCGCCGGATCAAGGTCGGCCACGGCCTGATTGAGAACCGTGACCGTTTCCTTGGGAACTTCCAGATAGAGCAGGGTGCGGTCAATGGCGCTGGAAAGGTGCTCGTAGAGTTGATCCATCTCCTCAAGCTTGGGGGCATTGAGGATGAAGTTGCGGCGCAACGAGGTGGACAGGGCGTGAATTCGTTTCGCCGCCAGGTCCGCTTCCGCCAGCGAAATAAACACCTTGCCCAGGTTGGCTGCCTGGCGACGCTCGACAGACAGATCCCAGTAGGTGTATTGAAGAAAGACCAACAGCAGGCTCATAATCAGCAAAACCGCTGCCGGTGCCATCAGTATCTGGTGTTTAAGTTTTATGCGCATAAAATTAAAGCTAGCATAGCACCCTGGGTAAAACACTGTGCAAATGCACAGAAGCACGTTCTCTTGTCCGTGGAAAAGCGCCTGTCATTGCCGCATCCTATGGCGATGACAGGCGGTGGTAACCCATGACCTCTCCGTGCGGGGCAAGAGGGTTGGGCCTTTTTTGTCCGCGGGGCTAATCTTCCATTTTAATCGCGATAAAAAACAATCCTTTGCCGCGTTGAATCAGCAGCCGTTGGATGGCTTTGGAGGCTGCCTTGTCGAGAGTTGCTTTGAACTCCTGCGCTGACGCGATTTCCTGATTGTTGAACTCGATGATCACATCACCGGGACGCAGACCCGCTTCCGCGGCAGGGCTGTTGGCCTCGACAGCGGTGATGACCACGCCCTGTTTGGCCTGGATATTCAACCGGCGACGCAGTTCAGGTGAATTCTCCATGACTGTCAGACCCAGCGCGTTGGTGCGGCTGGTGATTTTCACCGGAGCGTCACCGTCGTTCATTTTGCCGACTTCAACTTCAAAGGTCTTTTCCTTGCCCTCGCGAAAAACAGTGACATCAGCGGTTTCTCCAACCGGAATCTCCGCGACCAGACGCGGCAGATCGGTCATGGAAATAATTTTTTTGTCGTTGAGGCGCAGGATAATGTCACCGCGTTGCAGACCGGCCTGTTCTGCCGGAGAGTTGGCTGCGACGGATGAAATCAGCGCGCCTTCAGCGGTATCGAGACCAAAGGAATCGGCCAGTTCATCAGAGACATGCTGAATAGTGACGCCCAGCCAGCCCCGTGTGACGTGGCCGGTTTCCTTGAGTTGAGGCAGGATGTTTTTTGCGGCATTAATGGGAATGGCGAAACCGATTCCCTGGCCGCCGGCAACGATTGCGGTGTTAATCCCCACCACCTCACCGCGGGTATTGAACAGCGGTCCGCCCGAATTGCCGGGATTGATCGAGGCGTCGGTTTGGATGAAATTGTCGTAGGGCCCGGCACCGATGACGCGTCCTTTGGCCGAGACAATACCAACGGTCACGGTTTGCTCAAGACCAAACGGATTGCCGATGGCCATGACCCATTCGCCGATTTCGAGGCGCTCACTGTTGCCAAGCGTGACCGTCGGCAGGGTTGCGTCGCTATCGATTTTCAACAGGGCCAGATCCAGTTTCTCGTCAATGCCCTTCACCGTTGCCGGGTAGGTTTTACCTCCGGCCAGCTGTACGGTGATCTCGTCGGCATCATCAACCACGTGGTCGTTGGTCAGGATGTAGCCGTCCGACGAGATGATGAATCCGGAGCCAAGAGATTTTTGTTTGTGCTGCGGCATCTCCCGGCCCTGGAAGAAGTTTTCAAAAAATTCTTCAAAAAAATCACGATGGCGCGAATCGAACTGATTGAGCATGGAACTGTGGGCATCGGCGGTTTTTGACGTGCTGATGTTGACAACCGCGGGTTTAAGCTCCTTGGTCAGCTTGACAAAGTCAGGCGTGCTCCCCCAGCACAGCAGGGGAATGACAAGTAAACCAGCCAAAGTCATAAAGACGCAGGTTAAACGCTTCATTGGGATACCTCCATACAGTGTGACGTGAAACGCGATCAATGGCGCAACCGATTAACGACACCGGGTCGATTGAATCAGGGCGTGCGATTTTTAAACCGTATCGTGCATTCTAAGGGCAGTAGAGATCAAGATGAAAGGCGTGTTTTATGGTTTTTTCAAGAACAATTTATCAGAAGCGCGACTGTGCTTTTGCACAGAATCAGGGTTTGTCCTTCGTTTCCTCGATAACGGTCGGTCCGGCAAGGGGCAGGCACACTTCAAAGCGGCTGCCCTCGTTGACCGTTGAGGTGACATGAATGGTGCCGTCGTGGGCTTCCGTGATCCATTTGACGATGGCCAGGCCCAGTCCGGTGCCGCCATGAGCCCGGTTGCGTGCTTCATCCGTGCGGTAAAAGCGCTCAAAGATATGGGGCAAGTGCTCTGGAGCGATGCCGATACCACTATCGACAACCGCGACGGTGACGCTATCATCATGCCGAGAAATATCTATGTCCACCCGACCACCTTCGGGGGTGTAACGGATGGCGTTGCTCAGCAGGTTGAGAAACAACTGGCGCAGACGTAAATCATCGCCGCGAATAGAGACTTCCGAATCGGCACCATGGTGTAGCGAGACGGTAATCTCTTTGCCTTCCGCCAGGGTTCTGCCCTGGATGTAAAGCTCCTGCACCAGATCACTCAGGCTCAGTTGGCGGATGGACAGGGGCAGTTCACCCGATTCGCTCTTTGCCAGGGTGAGCAAGTCTTCGAGGATACGGCCCATGCGGTCGATCTCTTCCATGTTGGATTGCAGGGCGGCACGAAATTCTTCCGGTGTTTTGGCCCAGTGCAGGGTGACTTCCGTTTCACCGCGCAGGATGGTGAGCGGTGTCCGTAACTCGTGGGACGCGTCTCCGGAAAACTGGCGAACCCGTTGTACCGCACTTTCCAGGCGTTCGAGCATGGCGTTGTACTCATCACGTAAAATGCCCAGTTCGACACAGGATGTTGAAAAATCAGCCGGTATCGACAGATGGTCAATGGACATGTTGCGGAAGTTTTCGACCAGCATCAGCAAGGTGCGACGGTGGACATTAAGGGCGAGGCGGAAGGCCAGAGTGAAGAGAGTGATAATCGCCGAGAAGCAGACGACAATGGTCAGCAGACGGACGTTGGCGGACCAGTCGGTAGAACGTACCAGACAGGCAACACCGGCACCGGCGGCCATAGCCACCGCCAGTGCCAGCGCGACGATCAGAGTAAGACGACTTTTAGCCGTGCTTAGCAACTAGTCCTCCTTGAGAACGTAGCCAACACCACGAATGGTGTGAATCAGCTTTTTGCTGTAATCCTTATCAATCTTTTTACGCAGGTAATTAACGTAGACGTCGATGATGTTGGTGAACGAATCAAAGGTGTAATCCCAGACGTGTTCAGCAATCATGGTACGGGTTAATACCTGGTTGGGGTTGCGCATGAAGTACTCGAGCAGACCGTATTCCTTGGCGGTCAGATCGATCTCCTTGTCGGCACGCCACACTTTGTGGGTGACCGGGTCGAGGCGCAGGTCGGCAAAATAAATTTCAGCACCACGGTCCTTGGCGCCGCGACGGACCAGCGCTTTGACGCGGGCCAGAAGCTCGGCAAAGGCAAACGGCTTGGTCAGGTAGTCGTCACTACCGCTGTCGAGGCCGGCAACGATATCTTCCACGCTGTCTTTTGCCGTCAGGCACAGAACCGGTGTGGTGACCTCTTTGGTACGCAGTTCCTTGATGACGGTTAGACCATCTTTCTTCGGCAGCATAATGTCCATCAGGATCAGGTCATAATGGTTGCTTTCCGCCATATAAAGACCTTCTTCGCCGTTTGCGGCGATATCGACGGTAAAATTTTCCTCTTCGAGGCCGCGCTTGATAAAGCTGGCGACTTTTTTCTCATCTTCAACAACGAGAATTTTCATGGTTGATCTCCTTTATTTGTTACAGTCGTGCAGTTATCACTGCATCAGTTCAATTCAGCCGGAAGCTGAAAGTTATTTAAGTTTCAGTTTGACCAAGACCTCGTTGGCGGTTTCTTCAACGGCTTTGCCGGTGACGTTAACCGTGGCCCATTTTTGTCGGCGGAAAAAATTTCGCGACTGTTTGAGTTCCAGTTCAATCTGTTCGAAGTCGGCATAAGCCGTTTTCGGGTCCTGCCCCAGGTTGCGCAGCCGTGAGGCGCGCAGTTCCACCAGACGTTCGGGATTGATCAGCAAGCCGACCACCCGTTTATGATCCATTTCCAGCAGTTCCTGAGGCGGGTCGATCCCATGCACCAGAGGAATGTTGGCCACTTTCCAGCCGCGGTGAGCCAGATAGATGGACAATGGCGTTTTACTGGTGCGGGAAACACCGACCAGAACAATATCCGCATTGTTCAGGAAGCGGACTTCCTGACCATCATCGTTGCGGACGGTGAATTCAACCGCCTCAATGCGGCGAAAATACTCTTCATCAACGCTGTGCAGCAACCCCGGTGTTTCATTCGGGGTGGCGCCGAAAAATTCCGAGCATTTCATCAGCAACGGCGTCATGATGTCCAGGCTTGTCAGACCGAGGGCTTCACACTCATCATGCACCAGACGGGATAATTCACAATTGACCATGGTGTAAATGACCATGGCACGTCGTTCCGCGGCCGCATCCAGTGCTTCGTAAACCTGGTTTTTCGTGCGAACGTTGCTGATTCTGTTAATCTGTACTGACTGCCCTTTGAACTGGGTTAATGCCGCCGTAACAATATTTTCGGCCGTTTCACCGGTGGCATCGGAAAGCAGAAAGACTGTCAGACTGTGTTTCATAGGCGATTCATTAGACCTCTGTTATGGTTTATATCAGGTCTTGCCTGTTCCGCAAGTACAATCTGTACCCCTCTCATAAAAAAACATTTTTATATGATGGTAGCCCTGTACTTTATTTGGTAGATACTTCATTAGCTTTGGGTAAAATTTAAGCGTACCGGTCGGGGGTCTGTCAAGGTTTTTTATTGCCTTTAAATGTTAGCTTTGCTACATAAGCGAAATGACTGATAAATGGATGGAAATCAAGGTCTGTGTTCCCGTGCCCTGTGCCGATGTGTTGTGTCACGAGCTTTATGAGCTCGGTAGCGTCGGTGTTGTGGTCGAGGAACGACCGTTGGATACGTTCGTGCCTCCGCACCCGGATGAGACGGACAGTGACACTTTTACCATAAAAGCTTATTTTGACGGAGACCTCCCCGCACCTCAACGTGTTGCGTCGGTTGAGGAGTGTCTGATCCGGTTGGCTGAATTCTTCCCAGGCCTTGACGCCGTGGATGTCCAGGTGGCGGATGTCGGCCAGCAGGATTGGGCGGAAGGCTGGAAACAGCATTTTCAGGCGACCCGTATCGGCGAACGGCTGGTGATCAAGCCGAGTTGGGAAGTCTTTGCCGGACAAGATAATGATGTCGTGGTGACACTCGATCCGGGCATGGCGTTTGGTACCGGAACCCATGGCACGACCCGCTTGTGTCTGGAAACCCTGGCGGCATTATTCGATCGCGGAGAGGCGATTCATCAGGTTCTTGATGTCGGAACCGGTTCCGGCATCCTGGCCATTGCCGCGGCGGCTCTCGGTGCCGAACATGTTGTTGCCTGTGATATTGACCCGGTCGCCTGTGAAACGGCGCGCGAAAACTGCACTCTGAATCAGGTAACGGATCGCGTCGAGGTCACGGATACGCTGCTCGAAGAGTTGTCGGGAAGCTATGATGTGGTGCTGGCCAATATCCTTGCTGAAGAAAATATTCGTTTGGCCACAGCCCTGATCGAGCGTGTTCGCCCCGGCGGCGTGTTGATCCTGTCCGGTATCCTCGAAGAGAAGGTGGCGTTGGTGACCACTGCCTTTTCAACTCTGGGGCTGAATGCCCCCGACCTGTTCTTTGATGAGGAATGGGCCTGTATTCAGTATCGACGCGACAGCTGATGCGGCGTTTTTTTGTTCCTCAGATCACATTGACCCAAGCCTGTGCAGATCTTCCCCGAGATGTCGCCCATCATATCGGCAGCGTGTTACGTTTACGTCAAGGGGACCGGATTGTCCTCTGTGATGGCCGTGGCGACTGTGCGGAATGCCGGATAGACGAGGTCTCACCGAAACGGTGTCGTGTCACATGCCTCCGGCAGTGGACGGAGCAGGAGACCGCATTGCCGGTGAGCCTGATTCAAGGCCTGCCACACAGTGATAAACTGGATCTGATTCTGCAGAAAACCACTGAGCTTGGCGTCCGGCGGGTCCTGCCGGTGCGTTGTCAACGCTGTCAATATCCCATTGCTCCAGCCAAAGCGATGCGTAAACTCGAGCGCTGGCAGAAGATTGCCGCCGAAGCAGCTCGCCAGTCGGAACGGTCCTGGTTGCCCGAGGTGGCAGCCTTGTGTTCTTTTGACGAGGCGGTGCGGCACTGTGATGCGGATCTGAAGTTGGTGTTGTGGGAACAGGCCGATCAGCCGCTGCACCATGTTCTGCCGGAAAAGGTTCCTGACCATGTTGCCGTGGTGGTGGGCCCGGAGGGCGGACTGACGGAAGAGGAGGTTGCCCTGGCCACACAACACGGCTTTGTCGCCGTCGGTCTTGGTCCACGTATTTTGAGAACGGAAACTGCCGGGATGGCGTTGATGGCTATCTTGCAGTATCAATACGGTGATCTGAATCGAATCCCGCGTGAGCAGATTGTTGCGGAGTGACATAGATGCGTTGCCCCCATTGTGGTTATCACAGCTTCGATGAATTGAGTGCCTGCAAAAAATGCGGCAAACCATTGCTGGCACGCCATACTGCGGGAGCGGCCGGCGCAGCGAACGAGGGTGAGCTGTTCAGCCCCGAAGAATTGAAGAAACGCGCGGAAATTTTTTCTACACCCGTAACCGGTCTGTCCGGGATGTCGCCGTTGCGTGCCGTTGAAAAACAGCGCAGGAATGAGCCTGATGCGGAACAGATGGCGCTGCCTTCTTTTCTTCTTGATGATCCCCATGAAACAACCAATAACTGGGAAGGCTGGTCCTCGGCGGATCCGGAAGAGTTGCCTGTCCATCTGTTGTGGCGCCGCTCCCTGGCAACGCTGGTCGATATGGTGGCCGTGGTCGGCTTGCTGGCGTTGTTCGCTGTCGTAGCCTGGCAACTACAGGGGTGGACACAGGAGCAATGGCTTGAACAGTTGCGTCAGGATACGCTGTTACGATTAGCCTGCTACCTGCTGACCGTGTTGACGGCGTTTGTCTATTTTTTTCTCGGCCACTACGCCCACGGTCAAACGCTGGGCAAGGTCCTCTTTGCCGTGCAGGTGGTCAGCGACGATGGCGCACCGTTGACCATGGCGCAAACCGTATTACGCTCCACGGGAAGTGTGTTATCGTTGTTGTGCTTGGGCGCCGGATTTATCGCCATCTGGCGTGATGAGCAACAGCGCGGCTGGAGTGATCGTCTGGCCGGCACCCGGATTGTTGATCGTCACGAACGCGACGCGGAAGCGTTGTCGCAGACAACGACGGAGGAGGCGCAATGAAATTTATCAAAATGCATGGAGCCGGCAACGATTACGTGTATGTCGACGGGTTTCAACAGACCGTGCCCCATCCCGAAGAGCTGGCTGTAAAGATCAGTGATCGCCATTTTGGGGTCGGTTCGGATGGGCTGATTCTGATTCTGCCGTCGGACTGTGCCGATGCGCGTATGCGCATGTTCAATGCGGATGGCAGCGAAGCGCAGATGTGCGGCAACGGCATCCGGTGCGTGGCCAAGTACCTGTGTGATCAGCAGCCGGAACGTGATCCACGCCTGACCATTGAAACCCTGGCCGGCGTGTTGACGGTCGAGGTGGTCGCGGATGCGCACAACTCCGCCGTCAGTCAGGTGACGGTCAATATGGGCCAGCCGCGTTTGCAACGTCAGCATATCCCCATGACCGGCCCGCTGCAGGAGCACGCCCTGGATATCGCCATCAGCGTCGAAGACCACACCTTTGCCGCCAGCTGTGTGTCCATGGGCAACCCCCACTGCGTGGTTTATGTCGATGAGGTCGAGCAGTTTGATGTCGCCTATTGGGGCGCACTGCTGGAAAATCATCCCCTGTTTCCCGAACGGATTAATGTCGAATTTGTCGAAATTGTCTCCGCCACGGAAGTGCGCCAGCGCACCTGGGAGCGTGGCGCCGGTGAAACCCTCGCCTGTGGTACCGGGGCTTCGGCGGTCACTGTGGCCGGATTTCTCACCGGGCGCACCCAGCGCACCATCCGCAATCATCTGCGTGGCGGGATGTTGACCCTGGAATATCGTGCCGATGAAACCGTGATGATGACCGGTCCGGCTGAACAGGTGTTCACCGGTGATTATCCCTGGCCGGAGGCCTGATGGACGCCGTTTTCTTCGATCTCGACAATACCCTCTACAGTGCGGAGCACAATCTGTTCAACCTGATTGACGTGCGTATCAACCGTTACATGCGCGAAGTGGTCGGCATTGCGCCGGAGCGGGTCGACGCGTTGCGGCGTCATTACTGGGTCGTGTACGGCGTCACCTTGCAGGGATTGATTCAGGAATATGGTGCGGATGCGGAGCATTATCTCGATTATGTGCATGATATTGATGTGCCCAGCCGCCTGCGTCCCGATCCGGTTCTCGAACAGGAGTTGACGCGAATCCGTGCCCGAAAATTTGTCTTTACCAACGGCAGTCGTGATCATGCTGAGCGGGTGCTCGGTTGTCTGGGCATTGAGCGCTGCTTTGAAGCCATTTATGATATCCGGGTGAGCAATTATATTCCGAAACCCCAGGAATCTCCCTATCAGGCCGTGCTCAAGGCCAGTGGTGTGTCGCCCCAGTGCAGTATCATGGTCGAAGATTCCGTTCCTAACTTGCACACCGCCGCCCGCTTGGGGATGAAGACCATCCTGGTCGGCGGCAGTGGCGAGGAGGCGGGCAACTTCGATGCCGTAACCGCCACAGCCAGTGAAGCCGCCCGGGTGGTGCAACAATGGCAGGGGGATGCATGAGAGCGGTACTGCAACGGGTGACGCAGGCTGCTGTCAAGGTGGATGGTGACACCACCGGGGCCATTGAACAGGGCATTCTCGTGTTGCTGGGTGTGGCTCAGGAAGACAGCCTGACGGATGTTGATTATCTGGTCGATAAAGTGGCCAACCTGCGTATTTTTGAAGATGAGGCCGGCAAAATGAACCTGTCGCTGGAGCAGATCGACGGCAAGGTGTTGGCGGTGTCCCAGTTTACCCTGTTGGCTGATTGCCGCAAAGGGCGCCGTCCGGGGTTTTCCGCTGCGGCGCAACCGAAGGAGGCGGATGCTCTGTATCAGGCGTTCGTGGAACGTTTGCGTCAGCGCGGGATTGTCGTCGAATGCGGGGTGTTCCAGGCTGACATGAAAGTATCATTGATTAACGATGGACCGGTGACCCTGTTGCTGGACAGTCGTAAGGAGTTTTGAGTGTGGATGAGGTGATGGTGCCGAGCCGGTCAGCCAAAAAAAGGGCCGCCAAGGAAATTGAACAGATGGCCGGGGAATTGGCGGATATGCCGGATGCCCAGGTGGCTCAACTGCCGTTGAGTGATGCTCTGGCCCAGGCTCTGGCTGAGGTGCGGCAGACCTGGGGCCACGGATCGCGTAAACGCCAGCTGAAGTTTTTTTCCGGCTTGTTACGCCGTGAGCCGGAGCAGTGCGAAGAGTTGCGGGCCTTTCTGGCCGGTGAACACCAGCAGCTGTTGGATCAAAATCGTCGTACCCATCATCTTGAACAGTTGCGTGAACGATTGTGTGATGTGACTCAACGGGCTGACGCCCTGACTGAAGTACAAGAGCTGTTGCCGCTTGTGGATATGGCGGAATTGAAAAAGTGGCTCAACAGTTATCGCGGTCCGCAGGACAAGCGTGCCTACCGTCAGGTATTTCGACTGCTGCGTGCCGCCGGCGATGCGGAAGAAGACTCCTGAACGCAAAAAACCCGGAGGGACGCTCCGGGTTTTTTGTCTGTGACGAGATGCGGCTTACAGCGCTTTGTTGATGAATTCCTCAAGCTGGTTTTTGGGAATCGCGCCAACCAGCTGGTCGACCACTTCCCCGTTTTTAAACAGCACCAGAGTCGGAATGCCGCGCACACCATACTGGCCCGGGGTGTTGGGGTTTTCATCCACATTGACCTTGCCGATTTTGACCCGACCACTGAATTGATTGGCCAGCTCATCAATTACCGGAGAGATCGCTTTACAAGGGGCGCACCAGGTGGCCCAGAAGTCAACCAGCACGGGCTGGTCAGCCTTGAGAACTTCCGCATCAAAATTATCATCGGTAAACTGTACAACGTTATCGTTTGCCATGAGATTGTTTCCTCCTTTACTGAGTGATAAATCGCACTCAATGATAGAAACAGATCTGGCAAAAAGCAAGGGTTTATTGTGAGGGATAAACAGTAAATCCGTTTGTTTTCGAAGGTTTTATCCCGATGTAGACCTGTGCTAAGGTAGGGCAATTGCCCGGATATACGTCATTCTTGTTCGAGGTGTTTGGTGTCTGTATTTTAAGGAGTCTTCATCTTATATCATGTCTGAGAGTAAACTTTTTAGCCTGTTTCAGGATCATAATCAATGTCTCGAAGAGGGGTTGGCGCTGTGTGCCGATGTGCTTGATCCCTTGGCTGCAACCCTGGCGGAATCATTTGCTCAGGGCCAGCGACTGCTGATTATCGGCAGTGGCATGATGTCGCCGATCGCGGCGGCGGTCGCCCAGGCCTTTGCCTATCAACTCAATACCGAACGGCCCCCCTTGCCGGTCGTCTGTGTCGAGCCGGGGGCCGGGGTCCGCTCTGCCTTGGCGGCGACGGAGGACTACGGCCAGCTTTACAGTGGGGCCTTGCAGGCTGTTGCACGCGAGGACGATCAGCTGCTGATTTTTGACGGTACCTCGGATGAGGCCGTGACTGGTGCGGCGCGCACTGCCCGTGATCTGGACTGCGCCGTGACCGTATTTTGCGCAGCGGACTCGGCACGCTGGGCCAATATCGAAACCGATTCACTGGTGATTCTGCCGGATGCCGCGCCGGGACGTCGTGCCGAGTTGTTGTTGTTTCTCGGCCATGTGTTGTGTCAGATGGTTGAAGGAGAGTTGTTTGGCCTGTAACTCTGCGATTGCGGGGAAAGCGGTTGACGTGGTTTTCTCCCGCGCCTACTATGAACGGCTGGACGCGATGCGCCGACCTCGGGTCGGCATGTATTTTATTTCGAGGGATGAGACGCGAGGGATGAGATGAGCTTGAATATCCTGTTGTTTAAGCTGACGTTAGTGGCCTATGCGGTGGCAACAGCTCTGTATGTTTTCAGTGCCGTCGCCAACAAAAAAGGCATGGATCGCTGGGGGCGCCTGACCTTGATGGGCGCGTTTGCCCTGCACACCGTCACGCTGATTGCCCGCTATGTTGAGATCGGCTATACCCCGGTAACCAACCTTCATGAGTCGTTGTCATTTTTTGCCTGGGCGCTGGCCGGAACCTTCTTGGTCGTGGACTGGAGGCTGCGCATGGTGGTTCTGGCGGCGACCACCTGTACTCTTGTCCTGGTGATGATGTTGCTCGGCAGCCTGGTGCCCATGCATGGCCAGGAACTCAATCCGGCCCTCGACAGTTTCTGGTTGCCGATCCATGTCACCCTGGCCTTTCTCGGCAATGCGGTGTTTACCGTCGCCTTTGTCGCGGCGATTTTTTATCTGCTGCAGGAGAGGATGCTCAAGAGCAAGAAATTTTCCGCGCTTTACTATCGGCTGCCGTCCCTGGAAACCCTCGATATGATCAATTATCGTTGCCTGACTTTCGGCTTTCCCCTCATGACCATGGGCATCATTTCCGGTGCGGTGTGGGCTGAGGCGGCTTGGGGGACCTACTGGAGCTGGGATCCCAAGGAGTCCTGGGCGCTGATTACCTGGTTCTTGTACGCAGCCCTGCTGCATGGTCGTCTGACCACGGGCTGGCGCGGGCGGCGGGCGGCCATTTTTGCCATCATCGGCTTTGCTTTTCTGCTGTTTACCTTCCTCGGTGTCAATTTGTTGCTGCCGGGATTGCACAGCTACAGCTCCATGAATGGTTAACCGGCGTTGAAGAATCCCCGGATCGGATCGGCGGGATTGCCTGAATAGGGAACGTTTCACGGATTTTATATGGATATCTTTGTTGTTGGATTAAGTCATAAAACGGCACCGGTTGCCGTGCGTGAGAAGGTGGCGTTTGCACCGGAAAACATGCAGGCGCCTCTCGAACAGCTGCTGACGCTGCCGGGAATTGCCGAGGCGGTGATCGTATCCACCTGTAATCGGGTGGAGCTTTATGCCGTGGGTCCGGATGCCCTGGTGGGCATCAACCAGCTCAAACGCTTTATAGCCACCTATCATCAACTCGATGAGGAGGCCCTCGAAGAACATCTCTACAGTCTCAGTGGCGATGACGCCATTCGGCACGTTTTTAAGGTCACGGCCAGTCTGGACTCCATGGTGATCGGTGAGCCGCAGATTCTTGGACAGATCAAGACCGCCTATGGCTATGCCGTTGAATTTAAGACCGTTGGTCTGATTCTCAACCGTTTTTTGCACAAGGCGTTTTCGGTCGCCAAGCGTGTGCGTACCGAAACCAATATTGCCGGCAACGCCGTGTCGGTCTCGTTTGCCGCCGTGGAGCTGGCGCGTAAGATCTTCGGCACCATTGAAGGCAAGACCGTCATGCTGGTGGGCGCCGGTGAGATGTGTGAGCTGGCCGCCAAGCATTTTATGAATAATGGTGTCGAGCGGGTGTTGGTTACCAACCGCACCTTTTCCCGTGCTGAGAAATTGGCCGAGGAATTTTCCGGCCAGGCCATTCTGTTTGAAAATTTCCATGATCACCTCCATCAGGTGGACATCCTGCTCTCGTCCACCGGGGCCACCACGTTCATTATCAATCCGGATCAGGTCAACGGGGCATTACGCCAGCGCAAGCAGCGGCCGATGTTTTTCATCGACATTGCCGTGCCGCGTGATATTGACCCGCGGGTCAATGATATCAACAACGCCTACCTCTATGATGTCGATGATCTACAGGGTGTGGTTAATGCCAACCTCAAGGAGCGCAAGAAAGAGGCGGCCGCCGCCGAAGAGATCATCGAGCATGAGATTGGCCAATTCCGGCACTGGTTGGGTGGATTGGATGTCGTGCCGACCATTGTCGCTCTACGACGCAAAGTTGATGAGATGCGTCAGGCCGAGGTGGAAAAAACCTTTGCGAATCTCAAGCACTTGACTGACAAAGATCGCAAAGCGATTGCCGCTATGAGCAATGCCCTGATCAACAAGATTCTCCATCCGCCGACCCGGGTACTCAAGCAGGCGCAGAAAGACAACGATGCCCAGCCTTATGTCGATGCCTTGCAGACCCTGTTTGACCTTGAGGTCGACGCTCCCGAAGGCGAAATGAAACAGATGGATGGCGAATAGCCCATGGCTGCTTTGCCGTTAACTGGAAAGAGAGTCCTGGTTACTCGGGCGGCTCATCAGGCGCAAAGCTTTGTGCGTCTGCTCGAAGCCCAGGGTGCCACGGCCATTACCTGTCCGTTGATCGAAATCGTTGCACCGACCAGCTGGCAGCCGCTGGATGAGGCCTTGGCGCAGCTTGCCGACTATGATGATCTCATCCTGACCTCGGTGAATGCCGTTGAGATGGTCTTTGGCCGCTTGAAGAAACTCGCCGTGCCGCAGACGGTACTGGAGGGTGTGCGTCTGGTGTGCGTCGGACCGAAAACGGCCAAGTCTTTGCAGCGCTATGGGTATCAGCCGGACCTGCAGCCCGAGGAATATCGTGCCGAGGCGGTAGTGGCCGCTTTGACCGCGCAAGGCGTGGTCGGGCGCAAGGTGCTGTATCCCCGTGCCGAGCTGGCCCGCGATCTGATTCCGAGCAGCTTAACGCAAGCCGGTGCCCGGGTCGATGACCCGATCGCCTACCGGACCTTGCCGGCACAGGACAGTGCGGTGCGGATTCGCACCTTGCTTCGCGAACAGGCCGTGGATGTGGTGACGTTCAGTTCGTCCTCCAGTGTTGATAATTTTGTTGCTCTGCTCGGAGATGAGGCGCTGCCGCTGACCCGCCAGGTGGTTCTGGCATCCATCGGACCGCTGACCACGGCGACAGCCGTTCAACACGGTCTGGCCATTGCCGTTGAACCGGCGCAGTACACCCTGGACGGATTGGTCCAGGCGTTGATTGATTATTTTAACCCTTCCGGACATACCGGATAAACGAGGAGAATGCCCCATGATTTTTCCTGAATATCGTGCCCGCCGCCTGCGGCGTGGCGAGGTGATGCGCCGCATGGTGCGCGAAACCCATTTGCGTGTTGACGATCTGATCTACCCCATGTTCAGTGCCTTTGGCAGCGATATCAAGCAGGAGATCCCCTCCATGCCCGGTATCTATCAGCAATCCATTGAACATATCGTTGCCGAAGCTAAAGAGGTCTATGCTCTGGGCATTCCTGCGGTCATTCTGTTCGGCATTCCCGAAGAGAAAGACCCCATGGGAAAAGACGCTTACTGCGACAGCGGCATCATTCAGGAAACCATCCGTGCCATCAAGAAAGAGGTGCCGGGGCTGATGGTGATCACCGATGTCTGCATGTGCGAGTACACCGATCACGGCCATTGCGGCGTGATCAAGGACGGTGATGTCGACAACGATGAAACCCTCAAGCTGCTGGCCGCCGAGGCCCTGTCCCATGCTCAGGCCGGTGCCGATATTGTCGCGCCCAGTGACATGATGGACGGCCGCATTGCCGCCATCCGCACAATTCTCGACAACAACGATTTCAGCCACATTCCGATCATGAGCTACTCGGTGAAATACGCCAGCGCCTACTACGGCCCGTTCCGTGATGCGGCCGATTCCACCCCGCAGTTCGGTGACCGACGCAGCTACCAGATGGATCCGGCCAACCGTATCGAGGCGTTTCGTGAAGCGGCGCTGGATGTCGATGAGTGTGCCGATTTTCTCATGGTCAAACCGGCTTTGGCCTATCTTGATATCCTGCGTGATATCAAGGAGCGCTTTGATCTGCCCCTGGTCGCTTACAACGTGTCCGGTGAGTATTCGATGGTCAAAGCGGCTGCGGAAAAAGGCTGGATCGATCATGATCGGGTGGTGATGGAAACCCTGATCGGCATGAAGCGTGCCGGAGCGGATCTGATCATTACTTATCACGCCAAAGAGGCCGCGCAGTTGCTCAAGGGGTGATCCCCTCTGACAGAGCAATTAATCTCGACAGGGCTTTCGTGGATGCGGAAGCCCTGTCTTTATCCGGGATGTCGTGAATAGATTATGAGTCATGAGTTTCAACGCTTTAGCTTAGAAAATGGCGTCCGTTTGCTGGTCACGGAGTGTACCCATCTGCATCGGGTGGAAATGGTGTGCTATGTGGGGGTCGGCAGCCGTTATGAAACCGCGGCGCAGGCCGGTCTTTCCCACTTCCTCGAACACATGATGTTTCGCGGCAATGACCGTTTTGCCAGCGGCCCACTCATTGAGCAGGCGTTTGAGGCGGTCGGCAGCACGGTCAATGCGGCAACCGATGCTGAAACGACCAGCTATTATGCCAGTGTTCATCCCGACCATGTCGATGAAGGGGGGCAGCTGTTTGCCGATCTGTTGCAGACGCCGCTTTTTGAGGGACTGGAAACGGAACGCGCCATTGTTCTCGAAGAGGCGATGAGCGACTTCAATGAACATGGCGAGGATATCTGCCCGGACAATCTGATGGGGCGGATGATGTGGGGGGAGCATCCTTTGGCGCAGCCGGTGATCGGTTTTCCGCAAACGATTCGCACTTTTCAGCGTGAAGACCTCGTTCATTGGTATCAGCGTTATTACACCCCGGATAATCTGGTGATCTGTGTTGCCGGTCCGGTAGATGCTCAGCAGGTTTTTAAGGCGGTTGCCCATTCCTGGGGCGCGTGGCAGGGCCAGTGTCAGGGAAACTTTGAACGGTTTTCAGCACAGAGGGTATCGGGCGCTTCTTCACACAGTTATTGGGTCAAGGATTCCGACTCGCAGGTGGCGATTCAGTTGGCGTGGCGCACCGATGGACGGCACAGCAGCACCTCTCTCGGGCTGCGGGCGTTACGTCAGGTGCTCGGCGATGGTGGTGCCTGTCGGCTGATGCAGAGTTTGCGGGAGGATTCCGGTTTGACCTACAGCGTGGATGCCAGTCTGGAAGAGTATGCCGACTGCGGCTGTTTCTCCATTGATCTGTCCACCGATCCCGACAATCTGGTTGCGGTGGTGGAGGTGTTGCTCAAAGAAGCCGCTCTGGTTCATCAACCGGTCAGCGAGGATGAACTGCAACGGGTGGTGCAACGGGTGCACTACCGACTCGATTTCAGTCGTGACAATGTCGAGGATCTGGCCTCGCGCTATGGCTGGGGAGAGCTGACCGGTTGCATGCGAACATTGGCGGATGAAGCGCGTTGCTGGCAGAGCGTCAACTCGGCGTCCGTGCTTGATGCCGCGCGCACCTGCCTGTGCCCGGAGCGCATGTACTTTGTTTGTGTCGGGCCCTGGCGCAACAAGGACCGTGAGCGGGTGGAACAGTTGCTCGCGGCATGTGCACTCACGTAATCCGGATGGTCTTGTAGAGAAAATTTTTGAACTTGTAAAATGTTTTACGTTCGTTATCGTCTTCACTGCGCGGGTCGCAGGCCTTGAGCATGGCGGCGATGCGCGGCATGGTTGACGCACCGCGTTCGCGGGTCAGTTGAATGACGGTGGCTACCACATCGCGTGAGATCTGGTGCGCTGAATAAGGCGCATAGACGGCGGACCAGAAGTCATCCTGATCGTTGACAATCGCGGTGAAGATAGCGCTGGCGGTTTTCTCCGTGACGTTGCCGATGGGGGCGGCCGGTTCTGATGCCGGTGCGCTGTCGAGCGCGCGGCGGATATCCTCCGGGCCGATTACCCGCCCCTGACGGAAAAACAACGCCCGCAGCAGGATCGATCTGAGTTCACGCATGTTGCCGTGATAGTGGTGTTCTTTGAGAACCTGCTGGGCGGCAACGCTGAGGGCCGGTGCATCGTTGGTGTCTTCACCGCGCTTATAGACGCGATACAGTTTGCCGAGAAAGTGAATGCTCAGGTCGGCAATGTCATCACGCCGTTCATTGAGAGACGGGACTTCTACGGTCAATTCCGACAGCCGATGATAGAGGTCCTCGCGGAACAAGCCTTCCTGAATCAGTTGATGAAGATTTTTGTTGGTCGCGGCGACCAGCAGCACGCGCGAATAGCGGGTGGTGTTGTCGCCGAGGCGGACGAAGCCGCCGTTGTCGAGAAAACGCAACAGTTGCACCTGGGTTTTGGGGTCGGCATCGCCGATCTCATCGAGAAACACCACGCCGCCATGGGCTTCTTCGAGAATCCCCTTGCGGTCGGTATGCGCGCCGGTAAACGCTCCGCGCTTATGACCGAAGAGTTCGGAGTAGGTCAGCTCGCCACTGTAGGCGGCAATGTTGCTTTTTTTCACCGGCAGTTCACTGCGCGGATTGAGCTGTGCCTGATACATTTCGTTGAGTCGCGAGTAGATGTTGTTGAACAGGAACTCTTTACCGCTGCCGGTTGCGCCGGTGATGAGAATTGACGGCAGGCCCAGAGTCGCCTCTTCAATGTTTTTCTGATTCCAGGACGCCAGGCGATAGAAAATCGGTGGCGTGACGGTCTGGATGAATTTAACCACCTGTTTGGCTTTTTCCGAGTTGCCGATAATGTTGCCCAGCTTGTAGGACGAGATGTTCGGATCTTTGTAGCCGACATCGGAGCGCAGATGTTGCACTTCACCGGTGAGGGCTTCGATCTGCTGCAGATCCGCCAGGTAGCGGGAAATCATGCGACCGACAATCTGCAGAATCCGCTTGTGTTCTTCGGTGAAGTAATAACTGCGGAAACTGTTGAGACAGATGACCGCCAGAACCTTGTCTTCGCTGATCACCGGAACGGCCAGTTCGCTCTTGATGTTGTTGGCCAGGTCGAGATAAAAGCCGCCCTGATCCTTGATGTCGTCGGTGTTGACAATCAGTTGGGTGTGGCTGCTGTGGGCGGCATAGCCGGTCAGACTGCGCTGATCCGGCGGCAGTTCATAACCGCCGATGCGGATCGGCGGAATATTTTTTTTGCGCCATTCCTTGCTCTTGGCGCCGATCAGGGTGTCGGAAGCATCCTCCACCACCAGCCAGCGTCCATCCTCCTGTTCACGGACCACGGCAATACTGCCGGTGTCGGCTCCGATCAACTCGGTCGCTTTCGACAACACCCGGCTGAGGAACGGTTGCAGTCCTTCGAAGCGCTCCTGAAGCAGGTCATTGATCTCGGCGAGCACCTGGATTTCCATGTGCTCGCCACCAATTTCCTGGATGACCCGTTCCGCCATCTCGGCATGCGCTTCAAGGAGACGCTGTTCAAATTCATTGAAGGTATAACTTTTGTCGGTGTAGTAATTGACGACACACAGAATCCGTTTGGTGCTGGCTTCATAGCGCGGCACGACATACAGCGATTGCAACCCCAGCTGTTCGGTTAAATAACGCTTCTGCAGATCTTCGGACTGCAGGTTGGGGATATACAGCGGCGCCAGAAAACGGTCATCAATGATGATGCCGTTGTCGGCAATGTAGCGCGACAACAGGGATTCTCCCTTGCTCAGGCTGATCAGCTGTTCGTCTTCATAGACTTTGCGGTCATCGCGCTCCTGCGAATAGGAAGCGAGGATCTGCAATCCTTCCTCATTGCTGTCGGCACTTTTCGGTGAGGGGATCAGCACCGAGGCCAGTGACAAATTGTCAACCAGGCGCACCGCTGATTTCATCATGGAAAACGCCGCCTCACGTTTCTTCTGCTCATCGACCTGGCGCGCCAGCACCAGCTGCTGATGATATTTTCGTGCTTGGTCAAGTGTGGTGGCCACCTGGTCCATAAAGTTGACCAGATCGCGTCGCTGTTGCTCCGAAGGAAGTTGATGACGACCGCTGTCAACACAGAGTACGCCCATGGCGCGGCTTTGCCGCAGAATAGGTACCATGTAGCTTGAGACGATCTGAAAGCGCTGTTCCAGTTCACAGTTGAAGCGTCGGCTCAGGGCGGTGTCATCAAGGGAGGTTTCCTCCTGGCTGGCGTACACGCTCGACACAGGATATGAGCTGCTGTTTATTGGGAAGCTGTAACCTTGCAGGTCGTCGCTGTTCAATCCGGTGGCCATGGCGCACGTCAGACTGCCACTGGTCAGGTCTTCTAGGTAGATGCGGCAGCGATTGTGTTGGGTCAGGCGGTTGATGGTTTCGGCAATAACATGGAGAATCTCTTCGAGGTTCTCTTTGCCGTAACTGTTGATTTTATGGATATCTGCGCTGTAGCCGAGGCCTAGAGAAGTCATGGACTGTCCGGTCGTCAAAAGAGAGTAGTAAATTGAGTACTAAGCAGAGTATAGAGAAGCCGGGGCGGTAAAGTCAAAACGAATTTAGCGTGGAATTGCCATTGGAGCCAGCTATAAAAACGCATTGCCAACCGGCTGTTGATCCGTTAAATTAACGTCAATTTTTTATGAGTTTTCTGTGAGGAATGATGAGCCCGTTTGATGAATTGCGTGAATTGGCCAAGACGGTAAACTGCCCCTGTGACTATTCGTGTCTGAAAAAGGGCTATTGTTGCAGTGCTGTTTCCGAACGCGTGATTGACGGCCGGATTGTTGCGATTCAGGTGGGCGAAACGTCGCGAGAGATTTGCTGCGGCTACTATATTAATTTTGGCGGCGGCTGTTATTGCAGTTGCCCACTGCACGTTGAGATGGTTCGACGAGGATTGCTGAAACCTCGACCTGACAACAACGCTGTTAAAGAAGACGCGTCTCAAACAGATAGTGACGCGGATGCCAGCCAATAAGCCGGTCCACTGTCCGGTCTCCTGCCGTTCCCGCCACATCGCGAGCCAACACCAGCCAGATTTTTCCCTGCCAATATGGCCACTTCCCCTCAACGCTGGCGGTGCCCTGGTCTGATGTTGTCATTCGGGTGATGATATAGCCCTGTCCGTTCCTGTTTTCCGTGTGTTGAACCAACACGTACTGCTCATTGGCGATAAGATGGTGCGCCGTCAGCTGGAATGTTCCGGTGGCGGAGCTATAGGTTATTTCAGCGGTCCCATGTTCCGGCATCTCAGCCCAGCTTCCCGGCTGCTTGGCCACCAGCTGCAGGGTTTGTGCTGCAGCCGGCGACACCAGCAGGGCGACTGTGAACAGTACCAGGAAGATTCTTGAAACGTTACTGTTGTTCACGGCGTTTCGCCTGGCGTTTTTTCCACCAGATCGGCAGAAGGGACAGGGCCACCACCAGAATGATGCCGATGATAAATTCTTTGGAAACTTGCCCTTTGACCAGTTCGCCCAGGGAGCTTGACAGCGAAATAAAAGCGATGGTCGCCGGCAACATGCAGATAAACGAGGTGATGGCATAGTGACTGAAACGGATGTTGGTCAGGCCGAACGCATAATTAAGCAGGTTGAAAGGGAACAACGGGATCAAACGGGTAAACGCCACCACTTTCCAACCGTTGCGGGCCACATCTTCATCGAGTTTTTGCCAGCGTGGTGCGGTGAGTTTGGCGCGAATCCAATCACGACCGAGATAGCGGGCGACAAGAAATGCGACACAGGCACCGGCGGTTGCGCCGGTAATGGTATAGACCACTCCCCAGATGGGACCAAACAGGATGCCGCCGAGAATGGTCAAAGGCAGCCCGGGAAGAAACAGCGCCGGAGCGGCCGCGTACAGCAGCATGAAGATGAGCGGTGCCCAGAAGCCGGTACCGGCAATCCAGTCGCGAAGTTTTTCCGGTTGCAGATAATCAGCGGCCCCGGTCATTTTCAGGGCAACAATGGCGGCAACCAATAAGGCGAAGACAATGACTTGGCCGAGACGGCTCTTTTTTTTCTGTTCTGGGGTGGTCATACGACGATCTCCACGAACGCGGCAGGCGATCTGTTTTTTGGCGCGTTTTTTGAGTTGTAAGCGATTGATATAGCGTTGCAGTGAGCCGGGACTCTTCTGGTCTCGGTCCAGGGCGGTCAACGGATCAAAAACCAGGTCCAGCACATGGCTGGCTGACGCCTCGGGACGCAGGGCATCGACGCATCCGGCACAGTAGCTGACAACGAGTCGTTGGTCGGCCTGGTCCGCTCGTTTCTGCCGCCAGCTCAGGGCCAGCTCCCGGTCTTCGGCCATGACGCAGCCACCCTCACCACAGCACAGTGCTGTTTTGCGGGTGTTTTTCATCTCATGGCACTCCAGCCCGACCTTGTCGATCAGGGAGCGGACAGCCTCATGCACGTGGGGCTCGCCACGGCTGACACAGGGGTCGTGAATGGTAATCGTGCCTTGAGTGTCGGGGCGGGGCGGCAGATCCACGGAATCGAGCACTTCGTAAACCGAGCGGCAGTGCATTTGCGGTGCGTAGCGTTTGAACACCTGGTAACAATTGGGGCAGGCCGTGATCACCGTGTCGACCTGGTTTTCCTCCAAAAAAGTCCGTAGCGGAAAAAATTTCTCGTTAAAACGCGCATCGTCGCCCAAATCATGAGAGGGCTTGGTGCAACAATCAAGGACCAGACCGAGACTGGGGTGTTCAGAGCGCAGATGCTGATACAGCTCCCAGGTCCGTTGTGGCCGGCTGCCGGCCAGTGCGCACCCGGGGAAAAATACGCTGGTGCAGTTGTCGGGCAGGGCATAATGACTGAAAGCCTTCGACGTGCCGATCGCTTCATAGAAACGCAGTCCGCCATATTTTTTTAACTGTTGCGGATGGTCGGCAACATAATGGCGGCGCATGGTCAGGAAATACTGGTTGAGCGGCAATTCCGCGGGACAGACAACATTGCACAGTCCACACAGGCTACAGGAAAAGGCAATTTTGCCCTGTTGCGGATCCTGCTCATAGAGCGTCTGAATAGCGATCGGGGAGCCGTAGCGCTTCAGGAACGCGCATTGACGCAGGCAGGCCCCGCAGTCGCTGCAGCCATCAACCAGTATGGCAAGGTCTCTATGATCCGGAGCTAGTTCGGGTAAACGTGTCATGGTTTCTCTGCGGTCCTTCATCTGCCGGAAATTAAGGTTGTTTTTCGAAGGCGTTCCATTCTTCGGTGCCCCCCTCAAAATTGATGGCCGAAGGCAAACCGGCGAGTTCGTGAACCATCCAGGCATAACCGGAACGGATGCCGCCGGTGCAGTAATAAACAACCGGTTTGTTGAGATCGACGCCTTTTTCCGTAAGGAGCTTTTTCAACGCTGCCGCATCAATGGCACGTTTGTTTTCACCGTGAAACAGCTCTTTCCAGTCGAGGTGAATGGCGTTGGGCAGGTGACCGGGTAACCATTCCATCCAGTAGTTGCGTGTGTCAACCAGAGTGATGTCGTCTTTTTTTGCATCAATTTCTTCGGCTGAAATCAGTAACTGGGGCTGCAGGGATGGCTGGTAGACCGTCGCCGTCGCCTGGGGCGCTGTTGTCACCAACTGCAGTTTAGCGGATTGCCAGGCCTGAATGCCGCCGTCGAGAATAGAGACCGGTCCCTGATGACCCAGCCAGGCCAGCAGCCAGGCGGCCCAACCTTCACCGCCCCAACTGGTGTCGGCATCGCCGTAGATCAACACCGGGGTCGTTGTGGAAATTCCCATACGGCCGAGAGCGTCGGTGAGTTCATTCACCGGTACAATTCGGTAGTTGACGCCGTCACTATCCGGTCTGGTATAGTCCTCCCAGCTCAAAGAGTGGGCGCCGGCAATGTGGCCCTGCTGGTATTGTGCCAGCGGTCGGGCATCGAGAATCGCCAGATCCTGAAGCTGTTGGGAACCGCGCTGAACATCGAGGCGCTGCAAAGAAAACGCAGACGCATACTGAGTGGTGGATATGAGCATAAGGCACATCAGTAACAGAGTTACTGCCAGGGATAAAGTCGTTTTTGTCGGCACTGCTTTTGTCGTGTGCATGGTTATTGTCTCCTATGGTGTTCTGTCAGCCGCGGATGATCTGCGTCTGTATTTGCCGGAGTTGCTGGCCTGTTCCGCTGTCATTATGGCTTGTGTCAGCGTTTTGCTGCTGGTTCCCTGTCCCGCCGGTAGCCGTCGCCGGGTCAGCGTGTTGATTCTGCTGCTGGCTGCGCTGTTTCGTGTGCTGTTTGTCGCAGCGCCTGCGCAACTTTCCGACGATGTTTATCGCTATCTGTGGGACGGTCTGCAACTGTTGCATGGCCATAATCCATACGCCCAGGCTCCGCAGCAGGTGGTGGCGACATCAACGCAACTCATCGCTTTACAGGGCCTGATCAACCATCCACAGTTCGTCACTATTTATCCGCCTGCCGCCCAGCTGTTTTTCGCTCTGGCCGGTGGTCAATTGCTTCAGTTCAAGCTGTTGTGCAGCCTGGTTGATTTCGGCAGCTGTGTGTTGCTGGCGCTGCTGCTGCGACGGCTGAACCGTTCCCCCTGGTGGCTGACTGTCTACGCCTGGCATCCTCTGGTTGTGCTCGAATGCGCCGGCTCCGGACATATTGATATTCTGGCTGTATTTTTTGTCCTCGCCGCCCTGACCATCGCATTTTCCAGCGGACGTTATTCCGGCTGGAGCAGTGGACTGCTGGTGATGCTGGCGGTATTGACCAAAGTCTTTCCGGTGATCTTTGCACCGTTTGTGTGGCTGATGTTGCCCGTGAATCAACGCCGTGCCTTTGTGTTCGGCGCTGTGATCACGGCGGTGATTCTGCTCGGTGCCTTTAGTCCAGCGCTGGTCAATGGGCTGGAGACTTTGGGCACCTATTCCCGGCATTGGGAATTTTCCGGTTTTACCTTTCAGCAATTGCGTCACTGGCTGCATTCCGGTGATCAAGCCCGTCTGCTGTTGGCGACGCTGTTTGCTTTCATTCTTTTAAGCGCCTGGTTGCGATTGAAAAAGTCACAACGTCCTGAAGCCTTGCCCATGTTGCGTACGCTGACGGGCGTGGTGTTGGTCTTTTTGTTACTGACCCCGACACTGCATCCCTGGTACGCCCTCTATCTGGTGGCGTTTGCGGCGCTGGTTCCGCATCCGGCTGCTCTGGTGCTGAGCTGGAGTGTCCTGCTCAGCTATCAGGTAGTGGCGCACTATCACCAGACCGGCGTTTGGCAGGAACGTGCGGATTTGTCGTTTTATATCTGGCTGGCGCCTTTGCTGGCTTTATTGGCCAGTGCGCTTTTTTCCCGTTTCAACAGGCGATCAAACAGCTGACGTCGACTGCGCCAGGCCTCACGAGCGACGACCCAGAGTATTTTGCTTCCCGCCTTGATCACCCCCGTGGCCGTGCGGCTGATTTTTGACTCGCCGGCCAGTCGCGGCAGATAGGTCAGCGGGATTTCCCGAATACTCAAATTGTGCTGCAAGGCTTTGATCTGCATTTCAATGGTCCAGCCGAAGTTGCAGTCCTTCATCTCCAGTTGTTGCAGCGCATCCCAGCGGATCACCCGCATGGGGCCGAGGTCCTGATAGCTGCCTCCCCAAATCAGGCTGATCAGCAAAGTAGCCAAGCCGTTTCCGAAGCGTTGCTGAGGACTCAGAGCATTGCGGTTTTTCGGGATACGTTGAGCCAGAACCAGATCGCGTTGTTCGGTTTCCAGTGTTTCAATCAACCGTGTTAACTCAGGGTGATTGTCACTGCCATCGCCATCGGCAAAGGCGACCAGATCCGGTGGGTCCTGTTTGAGGAAATTAATACCTGCCAGGCACGCCTGACCATAACCGGGGCGCGGTTCAGAGACGACGGTCGCTCCATGGTAACGGGCGATCTGAGCGGTTGAATCGCTGGAACCGTTGTCGACAACAATGACGTGATGAATGCTCTGGGGGATATTTTTTAGAACCTGAGGCAGAGATTCAGCCTCATTGCGTGCTGGGATGATCAGTGCGGTTGTGCTTCTCTTGCTGTGTACCATAAGAACTATACGCCCGGAGTGCCTTGCGGCACTCCGGGTGATCCTTTTAAAACAAGGTTGTTGCCACGGCCAGGGACCACGTGTCCCCTTTAGTGGTGCTGGCACCGTAGAGCTCATTGAAGTAGCTTGCTTCAATGGAGAACCGCGAAGTGATTTTGTAGCCCAGAGTTACTTCAAGCTTGCCCAGATCAACTTCATAGGGATTGGAATCAACTTCGGTAAAGGACCCATCAGGACCGTCATCACCGTTGCCGACATTGGCTGTTCCGTCAAGCTTAGTCCGAGCATACAGAGCTTTAGTGATATCGACACCGGCTTCGATCAGGTAGCGGAATTCATCACCATATTGCTGGGTGCGCCAGTTGTAGCCTGCTTCGACATTGAAATAACCGGGAATCAGCGGGTAGAGGGATTGACCGTATTGCAGACGCAATTCAAAGTCGTCCTGACCGTCGCCGAGTTGAATGTCCGTGCCGAGATTCTGGTCTTTTTCGTCATAGGCCTCACCGGTCTTATACAAGGCCTGCAGCGACAGAACACCGTTGCTGGTCTGCATAAGACGGTAACGCAGACCGAATTTGATATCGGCCAAACCGGATGCTCTGGCGGTTTTGTCGACGCCGCTGTCAAAGGGGACCAGCTCTCCATCAACCAGAGAGCGCCCATTGCTCTGATAGGTCCATTCGGTTTCCTTGTAGTCAAACGAACCGATCAGAGTCAGGTTGTCAAGCAGACCGTATTCAGCATAGACCGACCAGGTTTGTTCATCGTAGTCGAAGTCGCGTCGTTTGTTTTTATACACATCATTGGGCGCGTAAGCTTCCGTGCTGCCATCCTCGTAAAAATAGCGGTTGGCTTCATATTCGCTGTACGCCACTCGGGTGTAAAGTTTACCTTGGGGCATGGTCCAGGCGCCGGCCCACAGCTGGGTGGTGGCACTCAGCAGCAGTACCGTTGCGACAACTGTGATCGCGGTCAGACGTGCGTAGTTCATGGTGTTTTCCTCCTCGAAGATAAAATTATGGTTCCTGGTCGGGGTTATCGTGGCAGAACCAAGAATCAAAAAACTTGATGGCTACTGCTTTTACGATGTTTATATTGGCAAGTCCAATAGATATGAATAATGTCTGTTTTGAAAAACATCAGAAAAATCGATTATCTATCTATTGAAAACTGTGATACAAACACGCGTTATGAGAATTTTGACTGATATTTTAACAACTTTGCACTTTGTGGCCATGGCCGGGCTGGCCTGTTATGGCCTGCATCGATTGTGGATGTTACGCCATTGGTTGATTTTATCGCGCAGCTCGAAACCGTCCTTATTCTGGCAGGATGATGAAAACTGTCCGGTGGTGACCGTTCAGTTGCCGTTGTACAACGAGCGTTTTGTGGCCCAGCGTCTCATCGAAGCAACGGCCCAACTCGATTGGCCGAATGACCGGTTGCAGATTCAAGTGCTGGACGATTCCACCGATGAAACCTGTAGCGTGGTCGATGCCGCCGTGGCCCACTGGCAGACTCAGGGTGTTCAGATTGAAGTGCTGCGTCGCAATAACCGGCAAGGCTATAAAGCAGGTGCCCTGGCTGCGGCGACACCGCAGGCGCGAGGTGAATTCCTGGCCGTCTTTGATGCTGATTTCATCCCTAAAAGTGATTTCTTACGCCGAATCATGACCAACTTCAACCACCCGGAGATCGGCATGGTTCAGGCGCGCTGGGGCTTTCTCAATCGTGAGCAGAGTTGGTTGACTCAGTTGCAGGCGATTCTTCTTGGTCCCCATTTCGGCATAGAGCATAGGGTGCGTTGTCACCAAGGCTTGTTCTTTAATTTTAATGGTACGGCCGGAGTCTGGCGCCGTCAAACCATCGTTGACGGCGGTGGCTGGCAGGCGGATACGGTGACGGAAGATCTCGACCTGAGTTATCGTTGTCAGATGAAGGGGTGGAAGTTCTGCTATGTTAATGATGTGGTTGTGCCGTCTGAGTTGCCGGTAACTCTGGGTGACTTTCGCGGTCAGCAGCAGCGCTGGGCCAAAGGATCGATGCAGACGGCGCGTAAAATTCTGCCGTTGGTGTTACGTTCCCGTCAATCACGGGGCGTTAAATTTGAAGCCATGGCGCATTTACTGGCCAACCTTGGCTGGTTGTGTGCCGCCATTGCCAGTATCACTCTCTATCCGGCACTGCTGTCGCGCTCGACGCTGCATCTGTGGCAAATTCTGATGATTGACGTGCCGCTGTTTCTTCTCGCCAGTCTGGCGATCCTCAGCTATTTCTTTCTCTACGCCTATCGGGAGATCGGCTGGAGAGCGGCGCTGTGGGTGCCGGTTCTGCCGCTTCTGACTTTGGGGATGGCGCCAAGTCTGGCCTGGGCTGCCTTGTGTGGACTCTTTCAGCGCGGCGGCGTGTTTAATCGAACGGCCAAATACGGGACCTCGAACCAGACCCCGGTGAAACGATTGCTACCGGTGTACAGTCACAAATCCTACCGGGTGCTGTGGGTCAATGGTGGCCTGGTCCTTTATTCAATCCTGCCCGTCGTCCTGACCATTCAAAATCACAACTGGCTGGCGTTACCGCTGGTCGGTTTGTTTCCGCTTGGTTTTTTCCTGGTGTTTGTCAAAGACTTTCTCGAAATCCGTCATAACCTGTAAGACGTTTCAATCAGCGGCTGGTCGTCAGCAGTTTGGCGGCCAGGCCTATGAAAACCATGGCACTGAGCCGGTCCAGTGTTCGTCGCGCGCCGGTGTGGCGTTGCAGGTAGTGGCCGATGCTGCCTGACAGGGTGGCAATCAATCCAAAGACAACAATCGTTGCAATAATGAACAGACCGCCGAGCAGCAATAATTGCTGACGGATCGGTCCTATGTCCGGCTGGGAAAACTGAGGCAGGAAGGCCAGAAAGAACAGCGATACCTTGGGGTTGGTCAGGTTCATGATCACTCCTCTGCGATAGAGCTTTGCTCGGCTGAGACGTGGCGGCGCTGCGGTCTGGTCGTCGTCATGACGACGACGCAGGGTGAGCCAGGCCAGGTATAGCAAATAGCAGACACCGGCAAGTTTCAGCAGCGTGAACGCGACGACCGATTGTTCAAAGAGTACCGCCACGCCAAACGCCACTGCCGTGGTGTGGCCGAGTAAGCCGGTACATAAACCGGCCGTGACCAGCCAGCCCGCTTTGGCCCCGTGCAGCGCGGATTGTGTCAGAACAAAAAGATTGTCCGGGCCTGGCGCCAGGCCGAGTAATATGGCGGCCAGCAGAAATGAAATAAGTGTATCTGGACTGGGCATTTTGGGTTCCTTCGCGTTAAAATCAGTTGGCTCGACTGGTTGGTGCGTAAAGGGAGGGTTCTCGTGAGGGGAATTATTCCCCTTTTGACCGATAAAGTCCAGCCAACAGCCGGCTTTTTCACCTTGGAAATCGATAGAAGGTCGCAACCCGGATGGCTTTCTGCTATGATGCCTGCCAATCAACGTGATGTTGAAAACAGCCTTTTTTCAGAGACTTTTGCACAAAGCTCCAGAGGTCTTTGTGCCACTTTTTATTCAGGAGAAAAACCATGTCGAGCAGTTTCGGAACCCTGTTCAAAGTGACGACATTTGGTGAATCCCATTGTCCGGCCGTTGGCGCGATTGTCGATGGTGTGCCCCCGCGCATGGCGCTGACCGAGGCCGATATCCAGGTGCAGCTGGATCGCCGCCGTCCCGGGCAGAACAAGCTGGGCACGGATCGCGACGAAGCGGATCAGGTGAAACTGCTTTCAGGAGTTGAGTTTGGTAAAACCCTCGGCTCGCCCATTGGGCTGATGGTGGCCAATAAAGATCAGCGTCCCGGAGATTACGGTTCGATGAGCCAGATCCCGCGTCCCTCTCATGCCGATTATACCTATCGTGCCAAGTACGGCACCCACGCTTCCAGTGGTGGTGGGCGTTCCAGTGCGCGTGAAACCATCGGTCGGGTGGCTGCCGGTGCCATTGCTGAAAAATTCCTCCTGGAAGAATACGGCATTGAAATTGTCTCCTGGGTCAGCTCCGTCGGTGCGGTTGACGCAGTCGGCGTCAATATGGAGACCGTAACCCGTGCCCAGGTGGATGGCTGTGATGTGCGCTGTCCCGATGTGGTCGCCGCCGAGCAGATGACCGCTGAGATTCTTGCCGCCCGTGAAGCCAAAGATTCCGTTGGCGGGGTACTCAGCTGTGTGTGTCGCAATGTTCCCGCCGGCTGGGGAGAACCGGCTTTTGACCGTCTCGAGGCCATGATGGCGCATGCCATGTTGTCGTTGCCCGCCTCCAAGGGCTTTGAAGTCGGCTCCGGTTTTGCCGGTGCCCGCCAGCGTGGCTCCGTCCACAACGATCCTTTTGTCATGAAAGACGGTCGTCTCGGTACGGTAACCAATCGCAGTGGCGGTGTCCAGGGCGGTATTTCCAACGGCGAACCGGTGTATTTTCGGGTGGCTTTCAAGCCACCGGCAACCATTGGCCAGGAACAGCAGACCGTGGATTACGCTGGTAATCCGGCGGTGCTGGCGGCCAAGGGACGCCACGATCCCTGTGTTGTGGCCCGGGCCGTTCCCATCGTTGAAACCATGGCGGCGCTGGTATTGGCTGACCTTGCTTTGATTCAACGGATGCGAACATAGCACCTTTTTCACAGAGCCGGTTCAAACCAAAGGCGATTTCCTTAACGGAAAATCGCCTTTGGTCGTTTTGAATGATGCCGCGGACTTTTCAGTCGTCAAGCAGTGGTACGGGAAAGTCTTCGAGAACCTGCTCAACGCCATAATCGGATAACTCTTCGGCGGAGAGCCATTTGACACCGGACTTGAAAAACAGGCTGGCATTAAGCAGGTTGTCGCTGAGCGCCGACTGGGTTTTGTCGAAACGGCCCTCCCAGATCAGTTGTTTGTCCGCGACGCGAATCAGGTAACTGTTAAATGCCACAGAGGCTGGTTTTTCGACGGAAAGACTTTCTCCAACCCGTTGCTGAAAGCGCCAGATAATGCCGACCAGCACATAATGGGCTTTGATCTGCTCACCAAAACGTTGTGCCAGATCACGTGGTGTTTCGTCGGATTTTTTTATCATGCCGAGAAAACGATCCGTCACGTCCTGCTGCGGGATGAGTTCGTTGGCCAGTCGTTCCGTCAGAGCTTCGTGCATCTGGCGTGTCAATGTTTCCTCACCGTGGGTTAACGTGCTGCCGGGAAGTGTACACAGCCCGCTCAGTTCGCAGTCAAGAGTCTGCGTCAGTTCCTTGCTCTGCCGGGCCGAGGTCCCTGCGCTAAGAAACGGCATAACGGCAACCTGGCTGATTGCCGACGGTTGTTTAGCCGACGCGGGGGAAGACGGAAGTTGAATCAGAACCGCCAATAATATGGTTGCTATAACCCATCGAACCGGGCTGAGGATGTTTTTCATAATGTTCTCCTGGTAGGGTGAGAAAGTCTGTTTCGTGTCTCCGGCACTAAAAGGGAGCACCATTGATGCCTTCGGCGGGGCACGCCGATTCGCAGGCACGGCAACTGATCCACACGTTCAAATGGTCCAGGTGGGACAGGCGGCCCATGGTGACTGGCTTTGGCGCTGCCGGTCGACAAATACACCATGATTCGGGAGCGATCCCGTTGCACGGGTTTATGGCTTAAGTGTAGCAGATTGATCCGTTTTCGTTGTAATGAATGTTCACAACAGCCTCCGCAGGTCATGGTCAGCAGACGCAGCGGCTGCTGACCAGAAAAATCGACACACCCGCCACCGTACTCGTGGAAGGTTTTTCACGATGAAAAACGGAACAGCGCTCTTTAACCGGATGGTATTGAACGGCAACCCGAGTTTCTTTTTGGGGGACAGGCATGGGAAGACTCTATTATCAACGCTTTAACCAGTGTTGTCTATTCTTTACACCGGGTTGCTATGAGACGTTTCGAACACAAGATCATTTTGTCTTTGTCAAACAGGAAGATCAGCGTTATCTTCGTCGAGTTTGTCAAAGCCCGTCTTGAGATTTTTATAATATTCATCAAAACCTGATTCAGGTGAACAAGGAGTCCAACGATTTATGGGATTGCTTTCCAATACGGTAAGTGTCAGTCAGTTTGATGTGGTTGGTGATTTCCCCGCAGGGGATCTGGCGCAATGGGTCGGTGAGAAATTGGCCGAGCATGCGTTTTCATCCATAGAAAATTCCGCTGAGGAGCTTGCTCTGGGCTGGGTGGAACTGGATGATTTCCAGTCGACGGAGTTCAGTGATCCGTCATCCTGGTGGCGGGATGATTATGTTGCGTTTACCCTGCGCCGTGATCAGCGACGTCTGCCAAGCGCCTTGGTGAAAGGGGAGCTGCAGCGCGAACAACAGCGTTTTCTGGCCGAAAATCCCGGCTACCAACGCGTGCCCAAAGACAAGAATGATGAGCTGAAGGAGCTGGTGCGCAATCGCCTGTTGGTTCGAGTGTTGCCCAGTCCGAGTCTGATGGATGTGGTATGGAATCTGCGCACCGGCCGTTTGACCTTTGCCAGCGTCAGTACCCGGGCCATGGATGATCTGACCGATCTGTTTCAAAAAACCTTTGCCGGATTGCGCTTGGTCAGCGTGTACCCGATGCAGCGTGCCCGTCAGGTGACGCCGGATGCGTTGCAGGAGGCCCTGGCCACTGAGAACCCTTCGGCGGAAGGGTCTGTCATGGAACAAATCCGTGACAATCAGTGGTTGGGCAGTGAGTTCCTGATGTGGTTGCTCTACGGCACCACCAATGGTCGCAGTGATTACCATGTCACGTGTGATGGCCCGGCTGCGGCCGGTGAAAGTTTTGTCGCCTATCTCGACAACCGTTTTTTGTTGAGCGGTCAAGGTAACGAAGGTGCCCAGAAAGTTACCGTGGTCGGTCCACAGGATCGTTTTGAAGAGGTGCGTGTCGCTCTGCGCCAAGGCAAGGAGATCGGCGAGGCCACCATTCATATGGAAAAACTCGAACATCAGTGGCGCTTGACGCTCAAGGGGGAGCTGTTCCAATTCGGTTCGTTCAAATGCCCGACGGTACGGATTGAAAAGGGGGCTGAACTGGAGGATGAACGTCTGGCGGTTTTTTACGAGCGGATGCATGTTGTTGAAGAGGGGCTGCAGTTGTTTGACAGCCTGTTTGCCGCTTTTCTGGCGGAGCGCTTGGCCGGTCAATGGGGGCAACGCTGTCAGCAAATCAATCAGTGGCTGGAACCGTAAAAAAATTTGCGACCTCTCTTTACATGGCGGCAGGAGATGGTACTCTTTTAACAAGCTAACTGATGACCTTGACCCCCTTGTTGGCAAGATCGTTCCCCGTCAGTTAAGTTCGTGATAAACATCGTAAAAGCAAGGATGTACAATCAAGGAATAACAGCAAGAAATAGAGGTGTTGAATACGGGGCGCAAGGCATTAAGGTCATCCACGAATACCGACAGGAGGAAGGCAGTATGACAGTCTCTGAGCCACCCGGTCAGGTAGGGGTAACACGCTAGTTGAAGCAAGTGTCAACGTATTCTACAAACAACAAAAAATGATTCCCACAGGGGAATCCTGACCGAACGAACAGGTCAGCTTTAAAACGAAAAAGCTCCGGCATGATGCTCTTAAGATAATGCACATGTCCGGGGCTTTTTAGTGTGTTCAGGGCGTCTTCTTGCAGGACCCTCAACGAAATAACGCCGGCTCGGGGAGGCATCCTAACCGGCGTTACTGTGTGTGCTTCAACGTAGGAAGAAAGGAGAATCAAAAGCTGCCTGCCACAACAACTCCTGATAGTGTCAACTCTAACAAAGCAAAGCATCCCTCACCACGGTAAGACCCGTAAAAAAATGATTGTTGATCCGCACTCCTTGGGTGTGCGAATGCACATAAGGCTGGGAGCACCCATGGCGTGCGGCGATCTTGAAACCTGCTGAACATTGCAAGGCAATGGTTTTACAAGCGGTCTCCAGATCGCGGATTTCACTGCAAGGCAGCGTAGGACGCCCTGTGCGTTTCGTGACCGGCGATTTCCGCCACCGTCCAGGGGATCACCGCTGCCGCCAGGCGGTTTCCGGCGCGACCAAAGGCGCGAATCAGCGCGTTAATCTGTTCACCGGCGACGGGTTCGTGGAGGGTGAATTGTTGTGAGGCGATCATCCGCTGGTTTTTCGTGGCCACCAGGCGTAGCGTCATGCGCAGGATCACCTGGGGGGATTGCGCATCGTGGCGGTAATGACACGCATCCAGTGTGGCGTTGAGGACGTAATCGGTCAGAATCGCCTCTTGCTCGGTGCAGAGGTGAGGAATGCGACCGTCGCGTTGAAACGCATCGAGCAGATAATCACGCCACAGCAGCGGCATCGCAACGCTCCAGCGCGCGCCGGGATAGGTACTCAGGGCTGAATCCTGAACAACGACGATGCGATTACCGGCCAACAAACCCGCGGCCTGCGGCGTTGCCAGACAGAGGGCGGTTTGCGGGGCGATGCCCGCAAGGAGGGCGGAGTCCTGCGTCATCCGGGCCGCGGGCAATTGGTAGAGGGTGACCGGCTCGCTGTGCGGCAGCAGGGTACAGCCGCTGAGGCCGACCAGCAGGGCGCATAGCGTGATGGCGCAACGCATGGGGAAAGCGATTCTCACGGTTGAAACTCCTTGATCTGTTCGCCGCCCAGAAGGTATTCGGCGGGGTGGTTTTCCAGTTGGCGGGCGACCTGTTCGATGGCGGCCAGGGTCTGGTTGAGTTGACGCAGGGTCTGGCCCAGCTCGCTGAGCCCCTGCAGACCGAGATCGACATGGGCGGCGTTGTCGGTCAACAGTGCTTCAAGCTGGTTTGACGTGCGCTTGAGGGATGCCACGGTTTCACCGGCCTCCCGCAACAGCGGTTCACCGCGTCGGCTCAGCAACGCATTGGCTTGTGTCAGCAGGAGCTCGGATTGCCGTGAGGTCGCGGCCAGGTTGGCCAGAGTCTGGTGCAGGCTAGGCTCCTGATCGGCCAGCGTGCCGCTGAAGCGATCGATATTGTTCAGAATCTGACTGACATGGGCGATGTTTTCCCGTGACAGCAACTGCTTGGCCTGGTCCATCAGTTCATTCATGCTGATGAGAATTTCGCTGCTGCTGAGTTTGAGCTGGGCCAGGGGGGAAGGCTGGGCGATGATCACCGGGACCTTGCCGTCGTCGCCGCGCAAAACAGGGCTGTCCGGTGTGCCGTTGGTCAACTGGATGTTGGACGTGCCCGTCACATTGGCCAGGGCCAGCCGCGCCTGAGTGTTTTCCTTGATGGGTGTATCCTCCTGCACCTGGATACGCGCCCACACCTTGCGCGGATCTTCGGGGTCGAGGGAGAGTCTGCGCACTTCGCCGACGGCAATGCCGCTGTACTCGACGCGGTTACCCACGGACAGGCCGCTGACCGCCTCATTGAACACCACATCGTAGAGTTGGTAGCGGCCCTGGTCGCCGCTTTCGGCCATCCACAGGGCAAACAGCATGGCACCGCCGGTGAGTACCACGGTAAACAGCCCAATCAGAAGATAGGGGGCGCGTGTTTCCATTTATTCCTCCTTGGCGTTTCCGGATGCGGCGGCACGCCGGGCCATGCGACCGCGCGGTCCCTGAAAATAATCTCTGATCCACGGATCGTCAACCTGCGCCACCTCGTCCACGGGGCCGACGGCCAGCACCCGTTGTCGGGCCAGCACCGCCACCCGGTCGCACACGGTGTACAACGTATCCAGATCGTGGGTGACCAGAAAAACGCTGAGGTTAAACACGTGTTTCAGCGTGAGCAGCAGCTGATCAAAGGCCGCCGCGGAGATTGGATCGAGCCCTGCCGTCGGTTCGTCGAGAAACAGAATGTCCGGGTCCAGCGCCAGGGCGCGGGCCAGGGCGGCGCGTTTGACCATGCCGCCGGAAAGCTCGGCCGGATAACGCGCGCCGGTCTCGGCCTCCAGACCGGTCAGGGTCAGTTTGACGGCGGCCAGCCGTTCGGCGCTCTGACGCGACAGCCCGGCGTGCTCGATGAGCGGCAGGGCAATGTTTTCCGCCACCGTCAGTGACGAGTACAGCGCACCGTTCTGAAACAACACGCCGGTGCGCCGCTGAATCCGGGTAAGGCGTGGACCGGTCAGATCCTGCAACGATTCGCCCAGCAGCCGAATGGTGCCGTGGTCGGGGCGCCGCAGGCCGATCAGCGTGCGCAGCAGCACCGACTTGCCGGTTCCGGAACCGCCGACAACGCCGAGGATCTCGCCGCGATGCAGGCTCAGATCAAGGCGGTCATGCACGACGTGGTCGCCGAAGCGGTTGTGCAGCTGGTGCACGTCGATGACGGTCGCGCGCTGCCGTTGCTCGTTCATCACCATCCCATCTCCATGAAAAACAGCGCGGCGATCGCATCGAGCAGGATCACCGTAAAAATGGACTGAACCACGCTCGATGTGGTGTGCTCACCCACGGAACGGGCGCTGCCCTCGACCTTGAAGCCCTCCAGGCAGCCGATCAGGGCGATGACCACGGCAAAAATCGGTGCCTTGCCGAGGCCGAGCATAAAGTGGCGGATCGGCACGTCCTGGGTGATATGGATAAAGCGCAGCAGGGAGATATCCAAAGAAAACACCGCCACCACGGCCCCGCCGCAGATGCCGGCCAGCATGGCGAGAAACGTCAGCAACGGCAGGCTGATCAGCAGAGCGAAAACGCGCGGCACCACCAGCATCTGCACCGGGTCCAGCCCCTGGGTGCGCAAGGCATCAAGCTCTTCATTGACTTTCATTGAGCCGATCTGGGCGGTAAACGCGCTGGCGGTGCGGCCGGCCAGCAGGATCGCCACCAGTAACACGCCGAATTCACGAAAAAAAGCGAACACAACCAGGTTGACGGTGTAAATGGACAGGCCGAAGGTGTTGAGCACCGTGGCCCCCAAAAAGGCGATCACCGCGCCGACCAGAAACGTGAGCAAGGCGACGATGGGCATGGCGTTGAGGCCGGTCTGCTGCACATGGGCCGTCAATGAGGTGAGCCGCCAGCGCCGTGGATGGCGGACGTCACGCAGGATGGCACAGAGCGTCAGACCGGTGAAGTTGAGCAGGGCGATGCCGTTGCGTCCCAGCTCGACCATGGTGCGACCGATAGAAACCAGCCCATCGAGCAGCCCATCAAGCAGCCCATGGGCGCGCGCCTGCCCGATCTTAGCCGTCGCGTCGCGTGTTTTGGCCACCATGGCGACGAGTGCCCGATGTTTGGCAGCTAACCCGGCCAGCGGGTCTTCGGCGGGGTGCGGCGGCCACAATTCGACCAGCAGCGCCGCACCGGCGGTGTCCAGTTGCGTCAGTTGCGTTAAGTCCAGCCGGTAGGGCGCACTTGGCAGACGCGTCGCGACCTGTGCCGCCAAGCGTTCATAATGGGCCAGGGTCCAGTCCCCTTGCGGACGCACGACGGTCTCCCCCTGGTCCTGAAGGATATGGAGGGCGCCGGGAGCGCCCGGTTGGTTGCGGCCTGTGTTCGAGGCTTGGCTGGTCTTTGTCATGAGATCTGACGCGCTCTTAGTGTTCGATGAGTTTGGTTATGGTCAAGGTTAAGGCGAGACCGGTTGTCGCGCCGAACTCTTTTTTCAGCAGCAGGGTGAATTCTTCAGCCTGCTCGCGTGACGAGAATCCGTCGTTTTTCACATAGTATGACGTCAGAAAGCCGAGACGCGAGTCCTTTTTAACCTTAAAATCCGCGGGTTTTAAAAACCGGGCGGTATGACCCGTGCCGATGCGGATGCGATAACGATGATTTTTAGTCAGACGCATTTTCTATCCGATACTGTTGAGTGTTTTTCGGAACCGGCTCAACGACAGGCTGAACAGAACCGAACCGATAAGAAGTAAAGCGATTAATTGCGGCCACACCACGCTGAAACCGGCCCCGCGATAGAGGATCGCCTGGGCCAGCATGACGAAATGGGTATTGGGGGCGCCGAGCATCAGCCACTGCACCGCATCGGGCATGCTTTCGCGCGGCGTGGTGGTGCCGGATAAAATCTGCAGCGGCAGCAGAACCAGCATCAGCAGCAGGCCGAATTGCGGCATGGAGCGCGCCAGGGTCGCGAGAAAAATACCCAACGATGTGGTGGCGTAAAGGTGCAGCGCCGTGCCGAGTAGAAACAACGCCAGGGACCCCTGGAGCGGCACGCCGAGCAGGCCGTTGACGACGCCGGTCAGAGACGCGCCGGTTGCCACCAGGACGACAATGGCCATGGCGAGGATCTTGCCGGTCATGATTTCAAACGGTGTCACCGGCATCACCAGCAGATGCTCGATGGTGCCGTGCTCCCGCTCGCGGATCAGGGCGGCACCGGCCAAGACGATTGATAACATGGTGACGTTGTTGATGATTTCCATCACCGAGCCGAACCAGGACTTGTTGAGTTCCGGGTTGAAACGGGAGCGCAGTGCCAGCGTGGCCGGTGCGCTTTGGGGTGCGCGATAACCGTGGAGGAAGGCCGCCGTCTCCGTGCTGATGATCGTTTCGATGTAGCCGGTTCCGGTGAGGGCCTGACTCATGCGGGTGGCATCGACATTGAGCTGAAGCGTCGGGCTGCGCCGGGCCAGAACATCGCGTTCGAAATCCGGTGGGATATGAATGGCAAAGGTGTCCAGACCCGCGTCCATGCGTTGGTCCATTTGCGTCGGACTGATCCGTTGCGGACGGATGAAATAAGGTGGATAAAAGGCGTCCACCAGTCGGTGGGAGAGTTGCGAACGGTCTTCATCCACCACGGCGATGGGCGCGTGATGCAGTGATTCCGGCATGGCGGTGGCGGCGGCGTACACGGCGAGGGAAAAGGCATAGACGATCAGAACCAGCATCATGGGGTCGTGACACAGACTGCGCAGTTCCTTAACGGTCAGCTGATGGATGTTGGAAGGGGTCATGATGCTTTGTCCTGTTTTTTCAACAACGCCAGCCCGAGCAGATACAACAGCGGAATGGTGAGGGCCAGAGCGAGAAACGGCGTATGCAGGTCGCTAAACCCCAGACCCTTGGAGAAAATCCCCCGCGAGATGGTCAGAAAATGGCTGGTGGGATAGATGCGGCCGATCACCGCGCCCATCCCTTCCAGAGAAGAGACCGGATCAATCATGCCGGAGAACTGTACGGCGGGCAGAATGCTCAACACTGCCGTGCCGAACAACGCGGCGGTCTGGCTGCGCATCAACGTGGAGATCACCAGGCCGATCGCCGTGGAACAGGTGACATACAACGCCGCCGCCACGGTGAAGGCGGGCAGGCTGCCCTTGAGGGGCACCTGTTGAAAAAACACCGCCAGCATCAGCAGCAGGAAAAAATTGACCATGGCCATGCCCAGGTAGGGCAGTTGTTTGCCGAGGAGGAATTCCAGCCGGGTGACCGGTGTCACGTAGAGATTGACGATTGAGCCCAGTTCCTTTTCCCGCACCACGGACAGGGCGGTGAGAATCGCCGGGATCAGCATCAGCAGCAGGGGAATCACCGCCGGCACCATGGCGACAATGCTTTTGACGTCGGGATTGTAGCGGTAGCGGGTGGCGATGGTGACGGAAGCGGTGTCCAGCGTGCCCTGACCGTGGCGACGGGTTTGAGTGGTGAGCCACTCGGCGTGCATGGCCTGGACATAACCGCGCACCGTCTCGGCCCGGGTCGGCATGGCGCCGTCAATCCAGGCACCGATAACCACCGGCTCGCCGCGTTGCAGGTCGCGACCAAAATCGGCCGGGATCTCAATGGCCAGGCTGATGTCTCCGGCTCGCATGCGCCTATCGAGGTCCGCATAGTCGCGCAGTGCCGGCTTCTCAATAAAATAGCGCGACCCGGACAGGTTGAGTACGTAATCCCGGCTCAACGCGCTGTCGTCGCGGTCGATTACGGCGAAGGATAAGTCTTCCACGTCGAGGCTGATACCGTACCCGATGACCAGCATCAGCAGGACGCTGCCGAGCAGGGCCATGGCCAGACGCACCGGATCGCGGCGCAGCTCCAGGGATTCGCGGCGGGTATAGCTGAACAGACGGCGCAAGCTGAAGCGGTCGTGGAGCGAAATCGATGGGGAGGAGCCGGTGTGGACGGCGTCGGCAAGATCCGCGTCCGCCGGCCGGGCAACCACGCTGTCATTGGTTTGTTCCGCCGCCTGGGCCTGTTCCAGATAGGCGATAAATGCCTGCTCCAGCGTGTCGGCGCCTTGCCGCTCCTTCAGCGCCCGCGGCGCGTCACTGACCAGCACCTTGCCCGCGTGCATCAATGAGATGCGGTCACAGCGTTCGGCTTCGTTCATAAAATGGGTGGAGATGAAGATCGTCACCTTGTCGGTGCGGGCCAGGTCGATCATGATGCGCCAGAACGCATCGCGGGCAATGGGGTCAACCCCGGAGGTGGGTTCATCAAGGATCAGCATCTCCGGTTGATGGATCATGGCCACGGCCAGAGACAGACGCTGGCGTTGACCCAGCGGCAGGGATTCCGGATAGCTGTCCAGCACCTCGCTCAAATCGAAGCGTTGGGCCATCTCGGCTACGCGCGTGTCGATCAAGGCCGGATCGAGTTTGAACAGCCGGGCATGCAGGGCCAGGTTCTGTCGCAGGGTCAGCTCCGTGTACAGGGAAAAAGATTGGGTCATGTAGCCGACGCGGCGTCGGGTGGCGAGATCGTGCGGGTCCACGGGCTGGCCGAACAGCCAGGCCCGGCCTTCGCTGGTCGGCAGCAGGCCGGTGAGCATTTTCATGGTGGTGGTTTTGCCGCAGCCGTTGGAGCCGAGAAAACCGAAAATTTCGCCGCGGCGGATGGTGAAACTGACATGGTCGACCGCGGTGAAATCGCCGAAACGGCGGGTCAGGTCCTCGGCCTGAATGGCGGTGACCGCGCCGTCTCCCTGTGGTGGCGGCAGAACCACCGGGCGATGGCGCGCGCGGATCTCGTCGGGCAGCAGGGCGATAAACGCCTGTTCCAGAGTATCGGCAGCGCTCTGCTCCAGCAGTTGACGCGGCGTGCCCGTGGCCAGAACGTGGCCGGCGTTCATGGCCACCAGCCAGTCGAAACGGGACGCTTCCTCCATATAGGCGGTGGCGACAACCACGCTCATGCCCGGCTGCTGGGCACGGATGCGGTCGATCAGCTCCCAGAACTGGCGGCGCGACAGCGGGTCGACCCCGGTGGTGGGCTCGTCCAGAATCAACAGCCGCGGGTCGTGAATCAGGGCGCAACACAGACCGAGTTTCTGCTTCATGCCGCCGGACAGTTTGCCCGCCGGGCGATCCGTGAACGGCTGCAGGCCGGTGGCCGTCAACAGCTCGGTGATGCGCCGGTGGCGTTGGGCGCGGTCCTGACCGAACAGGCGGGCGAAAAAATCGACGTTTTCATACACGGACAACGTGGCGTAGAGATTACGCCCCAGCCCCTGAGGCATGTAGGCAATGTCCGGGCAGATGGACCGGCGGTGCTTTTTGTCGCCCATGGAGCCGCCGAGAACGGTGATGTCGCCCTGCTGCAGGGCGCGTGAGCCGGAAATCAACGCCAACAGACTTGACTTGCCGACGCCGTCTGGACCGATCAGGCCGACCATGCATCCGGCAGGGATGTTCAGCGTAACCCGATCCAGCGCGGTTGCGGCGCCAAAGCGGAGGCTGACGTCCGTGATCTCCACCGCCGGGGCGGAGGCTTTGCCGCTCGTCGGGGTCATTGGATCAGCCCGCGATTCAAGTGCTCAGGCCAGGGCTGGTCGTCAAGGCGCAGATAGGCCATGCCGGGCAGACCGGTTTTGACCTGATGGACGTGTTTTTCCAGCAGCGGAAGCGGCAGCTGGGCCTTGATGCGGAACATCAGTTTTTCCCGCTCATTGGCCGTTTCCACGGTTTTGGGGGTAAACTGCGCCACATCGGCCACATAAGAGACCGTCGCGGGGATGACGTAGTTCGGCGCGGCGTCCAGTACCAGACGCACTTCACTGCCCAGGGCGACGCGACCCGCCGCCTTGGTGGGGAGGAAAAACGTCATGTAGACATCCGTGAGATCGACCAGGCTCAGGACGCGTCCACCGGCACCGACCACTTCGCCGGGCTGGACGATGCGGTACTGAACGCGGGCGTCGCGCGGCGCCTTGAGCTGGGCATCATCCAGATCCGCGGCAATCCGTTCCACCGTGGCCTGGGCCGCGGCCACGCTGGCTTCGGCGGCGTCAATCTGAATGCGCGCCGCGGCAATGGCCGCCTCACAGGCGGAAACCTGCGCCCGTGCCGAGGCCACGGCGGCCCGAGCCGATTGGACCCGGTCGCTGTCGTCATCGGCTTTTTGCCGGGTGACCGCACCTTGTTCCACCAGAGACAGCGTTCGAGCCGCGTGCTTGCGGGCATTCTCCAACTCGACACGGCTCTGGGTCACCACGGCTTCGGCGGCGGCCTTTTCACTCCGGCGCTGGGCCAGTTGACTGCGGGCGGTGGCCACCTGGCTTTGGGCTTGGCGGTACTGGGCCTCGGCCTGGCGGTGCTCGGCCTGCAGGGCGGCCGTGTCCAGGTGGGCGATAATCTGGCCGCTGTGGACGAAATCCCCTTCGTCCACCAGAATTTCGTCAACTCGACCGGCCCTCTTGGATGCGACGGTGATTTCAACCGCTTCAATACGACCGTTGGCGCTGTAGACGCGCGGGGCGGACTCGCGTTGCTTCAGCCAAAAAATCACGACAAACAGAACGGTCAGGATTCCGAGAGCTAAGGCAACTTTTTTCATGGCGTCCATTCCTGTCAGGAGAGGGTTGACTTGGTCTTCAATAGCGCATTTTTAAATAAATAGGTGTCGTAAGCGATCTCAAGTTGGTTGAAGAGCGCTTTCAACATCATTTCGTAGAGATGTTGCGCCAGGTCCGGATCTATTTGCAGGATCGCATGGAGATTCTGATAGCTGATCAGCAGCACCTCTGCGTCGTTTAATACCATGGCGGAGGTGCTGCTGCCCTTGCCGGTCAGATACGCTTTGTCGAGAACAACGGCACCCTCGCCGTAGGTACCCAGCGACATTTGCGGATCGGGAAATTCGGAACTCATGATCAGTTTGATTTTCCCCCGTATGATCAGTGCACCATGGTCGGTGGTCTCTCCATCTTTCCAGAGCCAGTTCCCCGCATGGATCTGTCTTTTCTCCAGAATATCTTTTAATTTCCGCCGTTGACTCTGCGTCAGCTCCGTCCGCGGTCTGTTCGTCTGATTTAAAGATGGTGCCGCCATGATTACCTCCCCTGATTCATCACAATGTCATCGTGTCGTCACGCGCCACGCTACGCAGGCAGTGGCGCACCAACACATCGGAATCCTTTTCGCTTATGCGCTGTTTATTGAGAATGCTGTCTTTTACCGCACAGGTAATAGGGCCGAAAACCAGGGCTTCAATTGTGTCGATGTCAAGGGGGTGAAGATAACCCTGGTCGCGGGTGACAATCAGCAGCTCCCTGATGGTGCTGCTCGATTTCAGAACATCCGTTCTGCTTTTTTTGTTGTAGGTCGAGAAACGGAACTGCTCGAGGAATTTAAAGATGTCATGATGTTTGTTCAAGTACCGGATCAGTCCGGTTAAAAATCCATGGATTCTTTCGAGTGGATTCTCCTGAGGCTGATCGGTATTGAACACGTTTCTTTCGATGTCTTCAACGACCTCGAAAAAGAGCGCATGGACCAGATCTTCCTTGGTGCTGAAATAGTTGAACAACGTCCCGTTGGCAACGCCGGCTTTTTGGGCAATTAAGGCCGTGGTTGTCGTATCAATCCCTTTTTGGGCAAAGAGTTTCAGGGCGGCTTTCAGCAGGGCGTCTCGTTTTTTTCTGATGGGTGGCATAGATTCACTTTCTTTCTGTGACTGACTAACCAGTCATTTAAACGCTAAAAAACTCGTTTAAATAAAAGGTTAAACGGTTGAAATGTTTTTTCAAGGTGTAAAATTATTTTTTTGGTTTCCGCTGGACACTTTCTTGACACCCCGAATGCTATCAAAAGGGGAATCGACGATGATTTGGGCGTACCGGACAGCCCGCGCGTGCTGTAGGAGGCTCAACAGGAGCTGGTCGAATGCGTCTGGCGAGACGAAACAATCCGGTTGAGATGGACACGGACCTCGGAGGCGGGTCAGGCTGAGCCGTCAACGAAATAACGCCGACTCGGGGAGGCATCCGAACCGGCGTTACTGTGTGTGCTTCAAAGTAGGAAGAAAGGAGAACCAAGACGTTGCCTGCCACAACAACTCTTGATGGTGTCAACTTTAACAAAGCAAAGCATCAGTCACCACGTTGAGATGCGTAAAAAAGTGATGGATGATCCACAACCGCCGGCTGTGCGAATGCACAGAAGTGCCTCAACGAAGCTGTTATCTTGGCCGTGCGTGACGAACACCCTTGAGAACGGCCTCGGCCCTATGCCATTGTAAAGAAGGTGGGATTCAATGTGAGGAGTGTATGAAAACGTTTGAACAAATGGTCCAGTCGGTTTTGAGTGAGCAGGAGTATTTTGCGCCAGCCTTGTTCGGCTATGCCGATCTGAATGATCCGCTCTTCATGCGCTTTAAAGAGATTATCGGGCGCGACCACATGACGCCCGGCGAAGCCCTGGCCTGTCGTTACGATTCCGTGGCAGCGCAGGGAACGGTGGTTGTGTGGATTTTGCCCATTGTCAAAGACACCATTCTTGCCAACCGTCGGCAGAAACGTTACCCGGCGCAGCAGTGGGCGCAGGCGCGTCATTTTGGCGAGCAGGTGAATCAGCGCATTCGCCGGAAAGCTGAGGCGTTTTTCTCTGCGCAGGGTTATCAGGCGGTGGCACCGTTGCTGTTGGAGCAATGGCAGGCCGATTACACAACCTGTACCTCCAACTGGTCGGAGCGCCATGCCGCCTTTGTCGCCGGCATGGGCAGTTTCGGTTTAAGCGATGCCTTCATCAGTGATGTCGGCGTGACGCATCGCATCGGCAGTGTGATCACCAGTGCCGTTTTGCCGCGCAGCCCGCGCATGAGTGACGATCCTTACGCGCGTTGTTCTTATTACCAAGACGGCAGCTGCGGGGTGTGTATCAAGCGCTGTCCCGCCCAGGCGATTTCCACAGGGGGCCATGATAAGCTGGCCTGTCATGAGTACACGCGCAACGAAGTTAATCCGCACTGCAATGAGCGGTTTGGCGTGGACATTTCAGGCTGTGGTTTGTGTACCACGGCTGTGCCCTGTGAACGGAAGCCTCCCAGACCGGCTGTTAAAAAACAGTCTGTATAGCTCATGGCCGGCTGACTGAAATCAACGTTTCAGGATTCATTTAATCGATGGTGATGTCCAGGCCGGTGGCGCGGCTGAGTTCTTCGAGGGTAGCCTCATCGAGTCCGCTACAGGTGGTCGTGTCCGGCCATTCTTCCAGACGGCCCTGTGCCAGTGTGTTCAGCGTTGCTGCAACGGTTTCTTCACTGCGATAAACGGTAAAACCCCGCTGTCGCAGTCGGTCTAAAGCGCCTTGGCCAATACCCGCCAGAGCAATGCCGTCGGGTTTGATGATTGTCAGCGCCTCCATCACCTTGTTCAGGCCGCCTTCTTCTTCAGGGCGATGCACAAGAATCTCTTCAAACTGCTGTGTGTCGCTGTTGATAACAAGCAGCTTCGGTGTGACGCCGAAATGGCTGAAAACCCGGCTGTCGAGACCGTTATTCTCTGTAATGGGAAAGCACAGTTTCATGATGGGCTCCTTGGGGGAAGGGGGTTCTGTGAATTACCATGTAAAAACAGCGCCCCTTTGTCAATGGTCTCGTATCGCCGGGTTCAAACCGCGGACTTGAATAAGCGCGGAAAACAAAAAACGGGATGCCGAGCGGCATCCCGTTTTAAACTGTTGGTCATCAAACTCAAACGAGAGCAAATCTGCCCCGTTTATTCACCGCGTTCCGCGCGGATCGCGGCAAGGATCTCCGCACCACCCTGTTCCAGCGTCAGCTTGGCCATTTGGTCTCCGAGCCGTTCGGCATCACCACGGGTTCCGGTCAAAATATTTTTGATCAGAGTCTGGCCATCCAGACTGATCATGCCGCCGGTGACTTTAAGTTGGTCGTCTCCTTCAAGCTCCGCCATACAGAAGGCCGGAATGCTGCAACCGCCCTTAAGGGTTTTGAGGAAGGCGCGCTCGGCGAGCAGACGATATTCCGTGTCGGGATGATTGACCGCCTTGCGGATGATCTCGCGTTTTTTTGCATCCAGGTTGACGGCGGATTCAACGGCAACACTGCCTTGGCCGACGGGCGGAATGAATTGCTCCAAAGGCAGGGTTTCGACGATCAGATCGTTGTATTCCATGCGATTGACTCCGGCGTAAGCCAGCAGGATGGCATCGCACTGGCCGTCATCCATTTTACCGATGCGGGTTTGCAGGTTGCCGCGCATCTCAATGACATTGAGGTGTGGATAATAGGCCTTGAGCATGGCGCGACGGCGGACTGAAGAGGAACCGATGGTCAGAGCGCGACTGGTGTCGCCCAGTCGGATCGAGGTATCGCGGCTGGCAACAACGTCGTTGACTTTTTCCCGGATGGTAAAAGCGATGATTTCGAATCCTTCGGGAAGTTCCGACTGCATATCTTTGGCGCTGTGTACGGCGATATCGATGTCGCCACTGCGCAGTTGATCTTCAAGCTCTTCGGTAAACACCCCTTTGCTGCCGATCTTGGCGATGGAAACATCGAGCACCTGGTCTCCACGGGTGTCGATTTCGACGATCTCGGTCTCCATGCCGGCATCCTGGAGCAATTGTTCTACGTAGTAGGCTTGCCACAGGGCCAGTTTGCTGCGGCGGGTGCCGATTTTGATTTTTGTGCTCATAGAGTTACCACCTTGGTTGAAATTGATAGCGCCGCAAAAAATTCTTCACTGTCTCCTTCATCAAGGGTGCGCCTTGCGTGTGACGCTTTGAAGTGCTTTTGGCGGACTATCCTTTTTTGCTTTCTGGTGAAAGTCATAAAATTGGAAGATGGCGCATTTTTTCAGGTATTATCTGCCCTGTCAAGGCGGTTTTCCCGGCGACTTTTTTCGTTCGCTTTCGCCATTTTGATGGGTTTCCGGCTCAGATGTGATACCTTTTGAGTAACTTATTTTTTTAAGCGTATCTCATATGACAAAAATCCGTTTGTTGATTTTAATAATTTGCTTGAGTGTTCTGATGACGTCCTGTGTGCGGCCGGATGCTGCGGTTCAACAGGCCGATGACGTTGCTTACCGGATCGTGGCGCAAAAGCAGGCCGAGTTGCAGATGGACTATCCCTTTACACTGCAACGGGCTGAGGATCGTCTGCGTCAGCGTCTGTTGCCGCAATTGGCGGATCAGCCATCCTTACATACGGCGGATGTGCCGGAAACACCAGTCCTCCTCACTCTGACGGAGGCTTTGCAGGTAGCGGCCCACAACAGTCGCACCTTTCAGGACAATAAAGAATCGGTGTATCGGGCCGCGCTGGCACTGGATCTGGAACGTGATGCTTTTCGCGGTACCTGGAGTTCTGTGCTGTCTTCCGAATGGCTGACCGATAAAAGCACCGGCCAGCGGGTGAGCGGTTTGCAGCATGGTGGTGATCTGGCTGTCGGCCAGCTGTTCAAAAGCGGCGCTGAATTTGCCCTGTCCGTAGGGCTGGATCTGGTTCAGCTGCTCACTGCCAACCGTGTTTCCGCACGTGGTATCGTTGCTGATGCCAGCCTCAGTGTCCCCCTGTTGCGCGGTGCCGGGCGGGAGATCGTCACTGAGCCTCTGCAACAGGCTGAGCGTAATGTGGTTTATGCTCTATGGGACTTTGAACGTTTTCGCCGCACCTTTGCCGTTGATGTCGCCAGTGAATATCTGCTGGTTCTGGAACGGATGAACCGGGTGGATACGGCCTATGATAATTATCAGCGTCTGGTCGCTTCACGCCAACGGGCTCGCCGCCTGGCCGATGCCGGTCGTATTACCGAGATTGAAGTGGATCAGGCGTTACAGAATGAGCTGACGGCACGCAGCAATTGGGTCAGTGCTCAACAGACCAGTGCCGCCCGTCTGGATAATTTTAAGCTTCTTCTCGGATTGCCGCCGGACAGCCCCATTGACCTGGACCGCTCTGTGTTGACGGATCTGGCCGGACAGCAGCAAATCGATCTGAATCAGACGGATAGGCTCAATGGGTTGATGGCTGTTGCATTACAGCAACGTCGTGACCTGCGCGTGGCAGAGGGCCAGGTGGTGGATGAGAAACGGGCGATTCATGTTGCTGAAGATGATCTGCGGGCAGAGCTGACCCTGCTGGCATTGGGGCACGATGGCCGTTCTCGCAGCCTGGCCAGTGCCGGTAGTGATGATGCGTCGCTTGACCCCGATGAAGGGCAGTACTCGGCGCTGTTAAATCTTGATCTGCCTTTTGAACGCACGGCCGAGCGCAATGCTCTGCGACGGGCGTGGCTGGATTATGAGGCACAACAGCGCTCTTTGGAAGCGCTGGAGGACAACATCAAACTGCAGGTACGTACGGCGTGGCGACAACTCAAAGAAGCGCAGGAGACCATTGACATTCAGAGCATGGCGCTGCATGTTGCTCAGCGCCGGGTGGAAAGTACCAATCTGTTTCTGCGCGCCGGACGCATTCAAATTCGTGATCTGCTCGAAGCGGAAGATGATCTGGTTTCGGCGCGAAACGCGCTGGTGCAGGCCCAGGTGCAATACCGTATTACCGCACTGGAACTCTTACGTGATCTCGGGACTCTGACCATTGATGAGCAGGGTGATTGGCTGGAGGATCTATCCATTGAAATTGTCCAATAAACAGGCTGTTTTTCTGATCGGAGCGTTGCTTGTGCTGGTCATGATCTGGTGGGCTTTACCCCAAGATGAGGGCAGCTCGCAGGCGACCGGTATGCCGATTCATCTGGTAAAAGCAGAGCGCCGTAGCCTCGATGTGACCGTTGAAGCTGCAGGCAGTCTGCGGGCGCGGGATCAGGTGGTGATCAGCAATACGCTGGAGGGCCGGACCACGATTCTCTCCCTGGTGGAAGAGGGCACCAGAGTTTCCAAAGGGGACAAGTTGATTGAACTCGATGCCAGTACTTTGCAGGATCGACTGGTTGATCAGCAGATTACCGTACAGAATGCCGAGGCCTCGTTTGTTCAGGCGCGTGAAAATCTCGAAGTGGTTAAGAATCAGGCCCAGAGTGATGTGGATGAAGCCGAACTGGCGGTGACCTATGCGGAAGATGATCTGAAAAAGTATCGGCAAGGGGAATTTCCCAACGAAAAAAAGGAACAGTTGTCACAAATTGCCGTGAACGAAGAAGAACTGCGGCGTGCCGAGGAGAAACTCGAATGGTCACGGGTGCTGTTTGACGAAAAATTTATCTCACAGATGGAGTTACAGGCCGATGAACTCGCGGCACAAAAGGCGCGAATTGATCTCGACCTCAGTCGCAGCAATCTTGACCTGTTGCTCAAGTTTACCCATGTGCGCCGTCTGACGGAACTCAATGCCGGAGTAGAAAAAACCCGTATGGCTCTGGAGCGCATTCAGCGCAAAGCCAAGGCCGATGTGATTCAGGCGGAAGCTGATCTCAATGCCAAGCAAGCGTTACTGGAACGGGAACGGGGGCGACTGAGTAAAACCCGTGATGAGTTGAATAAGACGGTTCTCGTTGCGCCTCAGGATGGCATCGTCGTTTATGCGACTTCGTTTCAGCGCAGCTGGCGCGGCAATACCGAGCCGTTGGCCGCCGGTCAGGAAGTGCGTGAACGCCAGGAGCTTATCTATCTGCCGTCATCCGGAACCATGGTGGCGCAGACCCAGATCCACGAATCCAATTTGGAAAAAGTTGAGCTGGGCCAGAAAGCGCGGGTTTATGTGGATTCCATGCCGGGAAAATCGTTCCGGGCCGTGGTGAAGTCCGTTGCGGTCTTTCCGGATGCCACCAGCAGCTGGTTAAATCCCGATCTGAAATTGTATCGCACCGATCTGGAACTGCAGGAGCACGATGACGCCTTGCGCAGCGGTTTAAACTGCCGGATTGAAATTGACGTCGCGCATCTGGAGGATGTGGTGACCATTCCCGTACAAACGGTGGTGATCGATGGCGGTCGAACCTTTGTCTATTGCTGTAAAAACGGCCGTCTGCAGCAGCAGGAGATTCAACTCGGCCAGAGCAATGAAAGTTTTGTCGAAGTGGTTGACGGCTTGCAACCGGGCGACCAAATTCAGTTGAATCCTCCGGTCACCGGTACGGAGGAGTGATGACGTTCACCGGAGAAGTGATTCGTCTGCAGTCGGCCCGGCGCAGCTACGACGTGGGGGACAGTGTTGTTCATGCCCTCAACGGTATCGACTGGTCGGTGGCCTCTGGATCGTCCTGGGCGATTCTCGGCGCCAGTGGGTCGGGAAAAAGTACCCTGCTCAATATTCTCGGCTGCCTTGACCGGCTGAGCGATGGTGAGTATCTGTTGCTCGGCCGGAATATTCAACATCTTGATGATGACCAGCTCAGTGATCTGCGCCTGAAAAATTTTGGCTTTATTTTTCAAAGCTTCAACCTGATCAATCAGCTGACGGTGTTGGAAAATATCGAAATGCCCCTGTACTATGCCGGTGTTGAACCGGCAGTGGCGCGCAGTCGGGCACGGGAGCTGGCCGCCCGGGTCGGCCTGGATGCCCGAGAGGCACATCGCCCGGCGCAGCTGTCCGGAGGGCAGCAACAGCGCGTGGCCATCGCCCGGGCACTGGCCAATGATCCTGCCGTTCTGTTGGCGGATGAACCGACCGGTAATCTCGATTCGACCACCGGTGGTCAGATCCTGGAACTGCTCCACGAACTGTCCGCCCAGGGCAAAACCCTGATTATCGTCACCCATGATCACGAAATCGCCCGTCAGATGGATGCGCAACTATATCTCTCGGACGGCCGGGTGGTCAGTGCGGAGGGCGCCCGTGACTAAATCCAGCGTGGTGCGGGATATTCGTCTGGGCATCAATAATCTGATGCTGCATGGTTTGCGTTCTCTGTTGACCATGCTGGGCATGGTGTTTGGTGTGGCCAGTGTCATTGCCATGCTTGCTGTGGGCAGCGGTGCCGGCCAGGAAACTCTGCAGCAGATTCGTGAGCTGGGCAGCGATGTGATCATTATGGATTCAGTCAAGCCGGTGGCTCAGGATAAACAGCAGCAGACGAGTAATCTCCTCAGTGTCTATGGTCTGACGTATCGTGATGTCAGCCATCTGCGCCGTACCATTCCCGATATGGAGATGGTCGTGCCGGTCAAGATTCGTCGCGAACAGGTTTTGATGGGATCGCAGGCTATTGCCGTGCGTATGGTGGGCACCTCTCCCGAATGGTTCAGTCTGGTGAGACGGCCTTTGCTGGCCGGGCGGCGGCTTAGTCCTCTTGACGAAGAGCGTCGTAGTGCGGTGGCGGTGATTACCGAAAAGCTGGCACGTGAGCTGTTCCCCTTACAGACGGTCCTTGGCGGTTTCGTCCGGGTTGGCGGAGACAGTTATCGGGTGGTCGGGGTGGTCCAGAGTGCCGAAGTCTCCGGGGGCGAAGTGCAGTCGCTGGATGAAGATCACGATATCTATGTGCCGCTGGCGACCTTCCGTGAGCGCCAGGGCGATGTGCTCGTCAAAAGGAGCGTTGGCTCGCGTATTATTGAGCGGGTGGAATTGCATCAGGTGCTGGTGCGGATGAATTCTGAGACGGTGGTGGAAAAAACCGCCTCATCGCTGCAACGGCTGGTGGAGCATTTCCACAAAAAGGAGGATGTCACTCTGCAGGTGCCGCTGGCTCTGTTGCGTCAGGCGGAAAAGACTCAACGTCGGTTTAATATCGTGTTGAGTGCCATTGCCGGAATCAGTTTGCTGGTCGGTGGCATCGGCATTATGAATATCATGTTGGCCTCGGTGACGGAGCGCACCCGGGAGATCGGTATTCGTCGCGCCATAGGAGCGCGTCGCCGGCAGATTGTCGTGCAGTTTCTCATCGAAACCGTGGTACTGTCGTGCTGTGGTGGTGCTCTGGGGATTGTGCTCGGCTTGTTTCTACCGTGGATTATTACCCGGTTAACCGGCTTAAGCACCGTGGTCACTTCCGCGAGCCTGATCCTGTCGTTGTTGATCAGCGTGACCGTCGGCATCGTGTTTGGCCTTTACCCGGCCATTCGAGCTTCCCGTCTTGATCCTATTGTTGCGTTGCGCCATGAATAAACCCTCTGAAATAACCGAACTTACCCGGTTTATTCCCACCAGCCGTGCCGAGATGGCCGCACGGGGCTGGGATGAACTTGATGTGTTGTTCATCAGTGGCGATGCCTATGTGGATCATCCGGCTTTTGGCGTGCCGTTGCTGGCGCGCTGGCTGGAATCTCTGGGCTATCGGGTTGGCATCATCGCCCAGCCGGACTGGCGCAATGCCGATGATTTTCTGGTCATGGGACGGCCGCGCCTTTGTGTTGCCCTCTCCTCCGGGGCCATGGATTCCATGGTCAATCATTATACGGCCGCCCGCAAAAAACGTCGTGACGATGCCTATACTCCCGGTGGGGAGAGTGGCGCCCGGCCCAATCGGGCGATTATTGCCTACACCGCCGCGGTCAAAGGTGCGCTCAAAGAAGTGCCGGTGATCATCGGCGGCATTGAAGCCAGTTTGCGCCGATTGGCACATTATGATTATTGGAGCGACCAGGTGCGGCGCTCGGTGTTGATCGACAGTAAGGCCGACCTGCTGGTCTATGGTATGGGCGAGACGGCTCTGGCAACCATCGTCCGCCGTCTTGACGACGGCGAGCCGATCAGCGCATTGACCACTGTTCCGGGGACCGCATTGGTCACGAACACACCCCCTGACGATGCGCTGATCCTGCCGGAGTATGAGCGGGTTGAACAGGATGTCGCCGCTTATGCCGAGGCGTTTGCCCTGTCGGAACAGGTGGGGCAAAAGGCGCAGGTTCAGGCGCATGGTCGGCGCTATGTCGTGGTCAATCCCCCAACGGCTCCTCTCGAAGAGGCGGCGCTGGATGCTCTCTATGCCTTGCCGTATGTTCGCCGACCCCATTTTTCCTACAGCCAACCGATTCCCGCTTTTGAGCAGATCCGCTGGTCCGTGACCAGCCACCGTGGCTGTCAGGGCGGTTGTGCCTTCTGTGCCATTGCCCGTCATCAGGGACGCCGGGTGCAATCGCGCTCGGAACGTTCCGTCGTCGAAGAGGTGCGGCGGCTCAGCCTTGATGAGGATTTTCGCGGCACCATCAGCGATGTCGGTGGTCCGACCGCCAATATGTACGGGATTGAGGTTGAGAATACCGACCAATGCGTGGACTGCCGACGCACCAGTTGCCTGTTTCCTCATATCTGTCGCAACTTGCAGGTGCGCAATGGCCGCGCTGCACGCCTGTTACGCCGTGTCCGGGAGCTTAAAGGGGTAAAGCACGTATTTGTTGCCTCCGGAGTGCGTTACGATCTTCTCGAGCAGCAGAATGATTATCTCAATGCCTTGCTGGAGCACCATGTCGGTGGGTTGTTGAAAGTGGCTCCGGAAGCGTTGAGTGATCCCTTGCTCAAGGTGATGCGCAAGCCTGCGGCGCAGGCGTTTGGCCGTTTTGTCGAGACCTTTCGTGCGGACAATCGTCGACGTGGCAAGCGACGCGGCATTGTCCCCTACCTGATGGCCGGTCACCCCGGATCGACGCTCAACGATATGATCGATACGGCCTTGTTTCTCAAACGGTATAATTTGCGCGTGGAGCAGGTGCAGGAATTTACCCCGACGCCGGGCACTCTGGCCACCTGTATGTATCATACCGGAATCGATCCCTTTACCGGACAATCCGTTGAGATCTGTCGTTCCGAAAAACAACGGCGTTGGCAGAAAGCGCTGTTGTTGTACCATCTTCCCGCCAGCCGTAAAGCGATCCGTGAAGCCTTGCACGCCTGCGGGCGCGAGCAGGATGTGGCGGTTCTCTTGGGTGGCGGGCGAGAACGCCCCTTGGCCGAACGACCGAATCCTAAAGGGCATCGTCAGGCGCGTTCCCCACGGCGTAACAAATCCTCTCGCCCCAAGAAGCGATGATTTGGATAACCGGAATGGTTGTTCTTGTCGATTCAATGAGGGATGTGCTAAAAAATTAGATGTCATAGGAGGTTTTGAAAAAAGCCGTCCGTGGCTTTTCGCAAACCTGGTTTTGAAAAATGCGATGTCCAAAACCGCATAAAATAGCCGGGCCATCAGAGATGAAGATTCGCGGACCGGTTATTTGGGCTGCTCATCCATGAGCTTTTTATAAAGGGCTCATAATTCTATGACCGGTCCATGAGAAGAAACGAGCGATAATGGCCGTAGAGCCCCTTACCATAACCATCCTTGGTTCCGGCACCAGCAGCGGCGTTCCGGTGATTGGCTGTAACTGCCCGGTATGCCGATCGCTTGATGCGCGCAACACACGGATGCGTTGCAGTGCCCTGTTGGCCTGGGGCGACTATCGGGTCCTGATCGATACGGCGACGGATTTGCGTCAGCAGGCCCTGATCTATCAGATGGATCGGGTCGATGCCGTTCTTTATACCCATTGTCACGCGGATCATGTTAACGGGATTGATGATCTGCGCTGTTTCAACGCCCTGTCGGGAAAAGACATTCCCGTGTACGGGGCCTCGTGGATGATCGCTCAGCTGCAGCATAGCTTCAGCTATGTTTTTCGTCCGCAAAATAGTGGGTTTCGACCCCGGCTGACACCAAAGGTTGTTTCCGGGCCGTTTGAATTGTTCGGTCGCCAGGTGGTGCCGGTAACGTTGCGCCACGGCCGCGATGACGTCATCGGGTATCGGATCGGGCCGCTGGCCTATCTGACGGACTGCAGTGAGGTTTCGCCGGCGGCGCGGGAGCAACTGCTGGGGCTTGAAGTGCTGGTGATTGATGGGTTGCGTTTTCGTCCTCATCCGACCCATTTCACCATTGCTGAAGCGATCGAAATGGCACAGCTGCTGGAGGCAAAACGGGTGATCTTGACGCATCTGAGTCACGATGTGGATTATGTCCGTGACAGCAGACAATTACCTGACCATGTCGAATTTGCCTATGATGGGCTGTCTGTTACCCTTGGACCAGAGTGATGGAATGAAACGTGTGCCGGTGATTCCTTAACGGGATTCCGGTGCGTTGTGTGCTCCAACCAGTGAGAGTTCATGCATCAGGAATTACGACTTCACGGCCATATTGACGACAGTATTGAATATTATGTCACTGTGGCTGCACATCACGCCGAAGGGTGTCACTTTTACGAGCGCGACGAAGAGGTGCTGCGCATTTTCTCGCCCGGCAATGAGGTGCGTCTTGATCGCACCGGATTGCGCCATTGGGGCAACGGCGGCACTTTTTGTGAATACATGTACGGCATTGATCAGCCCCTGCCGGATCTGCTCAAGCGTGAAGTCAAAAATCGTCTGGTTATGTACGGTGCCGGTTACCGCGATAATGGAGAACTGGAATTTTGCGACGATACCTCAGGGCGGGTGCCTTACGATACGATTTTTGAAGAGGGGCATGCGATCAGCAATTGCTTCTTTTTTGTGACCGGCTCCATCTATGGCGCATTGAAAACCCAGCAGGAAGGTCTGCTGTGTCTGTTGGGCAAGGTGCTCAAGCGTACGCCCTATGTGGCCGCCAATGACGACGCCAAACTGGTGGATGAGTTGTTTGGCCTGTTGGGCCACAAAAGTCATTTTTATCTGATTCGCCTGCTCAACAAAAAGCACCAGGCCTATGCAGAATTATTCCGCAATCTCTATTTCAAATACCGCACGATTCCCGATGAAGAATATGAGAACCTGACCGTACTCGCCCAGCGCCTCGGGATCAGTGACCGGCAGCAGCGGCGCATCCGTATTGCCGTCATGTATGCGCACCGTGATAACCGCATGGTGGTGGATGAATATCGGGATATTCTGGTGGATTGTCACTTGCGCGGCACCATCAGTCGTCAGGAAAACGCCCGTCTGACCCGCTTAAAGACCCTGGCGACGCGCAATAAAATTCCCCCGGCCTTGTTTGCCCCCCTGGAAGAAAAGCTCAAATACGACAAGCTGGTGGATCAGGAGCAGGATTATATCGCCGAAACACGCGAGATTCTTTCCGGTTTGTTGCTCAACCGTCTGCGCCTGGATCAGGCGATCACCCGGGATGACATGGTGCGCCTGCTGGAGGCCAAACGGCAGGCGATGAATAATCGTGATTACCTGTTTGACCAGATTCTGCTGGAAACCAGCAAGGCCTGTGATGAAATGGTTTTTGCCGGAGCCGATGTTGCCTCGGTGGAAAAGCTGTCGTCCATCATTGATTATTTTGAGCATTACGAGCGCAGTGTCACCGAGATCAACAATCTGGCCTTTATGGTTGGGGTGCGCATTGAAGAACCGATTCTGCGCGGCTTACAGCGCAGCTGCAAGGCACTGGATCGATTGGAACAAGGCTTGTTTGAGCGTTTGCTGTTTACGGATTTGCTCAGCAATAAATTCCTCGGTTTTTACGGGCGGCGGAAGGTCCTTGTCTTGCGCCAGGCGCTCCGCCAAGGATGGAGTGTCGATGCCATGATGGACGCGCTTCAAGCGATTTCGCGGGATGAAGATCTTTATGGTCGTTTGTTGGCGATCGTCAAAGAGCAGTTGCGCATCAAATACGCGCGTGCCGTGACCTGGCAGGATCGCTCCGCGCTTCGCGAGGAGGTGGCGGCGATTCTTGCCTGTCAGGATGGTGAAGAGAGGCCGTTCCCACAACAGATTTTTTATGATGTCATGGTGAATGTCGAGAAAGAGTTCTTTTATCTCCAGGAACTCTTACCGCGCATCATTCGTGATAACGATATGAGATTGCGTGAAGACTTTTTGCTCAACAGCGGCCTGGATCGTTTTTATATTGAAGAGCTGGAGAACAGCTATCTGTTGCGCCATGGCCTGGATGAGCGGGTTCTGGCTGCAGTCAGAAAAAGCACTGACGGGCGGGACTAAGCGCGCCATTATCGAGAGGATTGACAGGTGGGAGAAGGAACAAAAAACAAATCAGGCGTTTGCCCCTTCATGAAAGCGCCGATGGAAGAGTGTTACTGCCGTAGTCTCAGTAGCGAGAATATTGAAAAAGCGTATGATTTCTGCAGTGGCGATTATAAAGCCTGTGCGATTTTTCAGAATGTGTTTCGCGCTCAGGATGTGGTGGCCGCTCAAGTGGCCAAAGACGCGTGTCCGGTCATTGGGCTGTTTACCGGCAGTCAGCGCTTATTGCAACTGCAGTCCCGCCAGGAGTTGAGCCTGCAGGTTCTTGAGCTACTGGAAAGCAATCCGTCGGCGCGCAACATGTTTCGCGATTTTATCTTTATGCTGCGTAACTTCTGCTCGGTCAATGACATCACCTTGTATATTCTCGATGGTGATAATCATCTCCATCAGGAGATTGTCGGCTGTCAGGGCGATGAAGTCACGGAGCTGGTGGTGCCGAAAAAACTCGAATGTCTTTGTGGGCTGATTCTCGAAGGTAACGTGCCTGACGAGACACTTAACCGCAATGACTCCGGTGTGTACTGGACCAATGATCGCACCTCGTTATCTGAGGAAGCCGCCGAGGGACTCAATGCCTGTATCAACACCTGTTGCCCGGAACAAAAAGAGGGCTCATTGGTCCTGATTCCGGTTCACTACCAGGGGCGCACGGTTGGCGTTGTGCGGGTGAATGATCCCCGGGCAGATCTGTTTACCCGTGACGATATTCGTTTTCTTGACGGGATCTGCTCAGCCCTGAGTGTTATTGTCGGCAGAGCGCGTGCGGAACGCAACCGGGAATACGCGGAGATGATTGTTGAAACCCTCAAGTCGCCGATTATTGTCGTTGATCGCGATGATGTGTTCCGCAAAGCCAATGAAGAATATCTGCGCTGGATTGGTCGTTCAGAGGCGGAGGTCTATGGTCAGAAGATTGTCGCGGTTGTCGGAGAAAGCCTGTACCGCCAAATCTATCAGCCTCTGTTGGAGCGGGCCTTCGGCGGGGAGCAGGTCAAAGAAGAGGTGACTGTGGATTTTCCCGAGCATCCGGCCACGGCTTGCAGTCTGCGTTGCCTGCCCCATTTTGATGTCGAGGGCAGCGTCGATGCTGTGATTATCGCTTTTCATCCATTGTAATCATGTTTTATAAACAATATATGGGAAAAAATAACGGCCTGATCTTTAAGAAAAGGCCGTTTTTTATTGAAGGTGTTCAAAATCGTTGACTTGTTTTAATCGGCTATAATAGGGTGATTCTATGGCGGATAAAACGATGACACTCAAACAGCGTTATGCAGAACCTTTGAGCCGGGCGCGAGCGCGGGCGGGTCGGCGTATTTTCTTTGTCTATCTGGGCTTTTATGGTCTGTTTATCGTTGCTCATGTCGGCTGGCCGCAGCTGACGCGTTATCCCGTGGGAGGCATTGGGCTGGGGCTGATTGCCTGCGTGGCTCTCATGGGGGCAACCTGTGTGGCGGCCCTGTTGTTCCATCTGTGGTGTGAGCGTCTTGAGTACCGGGCCCGTCAAGGAAAACCGCTATGATTGGCACTCAGGAGCCGCTGGCGGTCGCGTTGTTTCTCTGTGTTGTGGCGGTCGGTATCGGCCTGTCGGCCCAGTTGGTCCGACGGACCTCCTCTCCGTCGGAGTACTTTGTCGCCGGTGGCTCTATTCATTGGACCGTCAACGGCCTGGCGTTTATTGGTGACTATCTTTCCGCGGCCTCTTTTTTGGGCGTCGGCGGCCTGATTGCTACGGTTGGCTACGACGGCTTTCTCTATTCGATCGGCTTTCTTGCCGGGTGGGCTTTTGCCTTACTGATGGTGGCTGAGCCTTTTCGTCGCTTTGGCCGGGTGACGTTCACTGATGTGATTGATGCCCGGTTTCGCTCGCGCGGCGTTCGTTTAACCGCTGCCGTGAGCACTCTGGTCATCTGTCTGTGCTACATGATTCCGCAGATGGTTGGCGTCGGCACCCTGGTCACCCCACTACTGGGCATTCCCTATTATCTGGGGATACTGTTGATCGGTGCCGTGGTGACAATCATTGTCGCCACCTCGGGAATGGCTTCGACAACCTATGTGCAATGCCTCAAAGGGGTCGCTCTGCTGACGGTCTCTTCGTGGCTGGCTTTTGCCGTCCTCGAGCGGGGCCTGATTGAGTTGCCTCCACCCTCCGGCGATGAGCTGCTGGCCGAGCGTGATCATGGAAGCTTTAACCTGCCGGACGGATTGGTACTGGAACCCGGCTGGAGTGTTTCCGGGGCCTGGCAGGCCGGTTTTTTGCCTGTTGTCGACGTGGATGGTCGGCGCAGCCTGTGGCAAATCGATTCCGCGACAGCAACTCAGGCTGTTCTGGTGCGCAGTCATTATGCCGTTGGACAGGACGATAACCTGGTCGTCGACGGCATAAGTCCTCCGCCGCCGATTCCTGTTTCCGTCGGGCGTCTGGCGCAACGCTCCAGCCAGTGTGACGCGCCTTCTTTGAATCCGATCTCTTTTCTGCGTTGTTTTTCCGACAGCGAACTTTATTTGTGGACCCGGCATACCTTTGTTGAGCAGGATCAACTGGTCACTGCCTATCAACGTGAACGCAAAACCGGTCACGAAGTGTTGAGTACCGGTGGGCTTTTTGATTTACCCAGCAAAAACTGGACGTCACGGCTTGATTTTATTTCGTTGATGGTGGCCTTGCTCTGCGGTACGGCGGCATTGCCGCACATTCTGATCCGTTATTATACGGTGGGCAATCATAGCGCGGCCCGCAAGTCAACCGTGCTGGCCATTGGCGGCATCTGCCTGTTTTACTGTGCCTGTCTGATCATGAGCCTTGGCGCCATGTCAGGCCAGGCGGTCAATCTGCTCGACAGCAATATGACCATCCCGCTGTTGGCCAGAACGCTTGGAACAGCGGCTTTTGCCGTCGTGACAGCCGTGGCTTTTGCCGCCGTTCTCGGCAGTGTCAGTGGCCTGATTATCGCGGCATCCGGAGCTGTCGCCCATGATTTGATGGATTGTTTCATGGGCATCACCATGAACTCCAAGGAAAAAGTGGTGGTGGGGCGCATGTCGGCATTTGTCGTCGGTTGTGGCGCAATCTACTTCGGGCTGATCTTCGAGGGCATGAATGTTTCCTATCTGGCCGGTTTGACATTTGCTCTGGCTGCCGCGGCGAATCTGCCGGCATTGCTGATGGCCTTGTTCTGGTCCAAGACCACGGGGAAAGCCGTCGTCTGTTCCATGTTGACGGGGCTGTTTGGTTCCATTGTTCTGATTCTGCTCTCTCCGGAGATGTATGTCCGTTATGGCCGTCCCGCCGCTGATGCACCCTTTGCTCTCAACAACCCGGCATTGGTCATGATCCCGTTGTCTCTCTTGGTCCTGATCCTGGTTTCCAGACGTTATCCTGAACCGCGTTCCGTCTGACAACGAACGCTGCCCTTTTTTCGATTTCACCCGCATTTCTTACCGGTGAACGTGTGTTGATTCGGCAAGCCCATGTTCTAGGCTTGCTTTTGAAAACCGTCTTCGCTGAACTGCATGTCTGCCTGCAGGCGTATTTTTTGTGCGCTCCATCCCTTCATGGCCTTTTGCGGATTCTCGTGGCGCCTTGGGTGAAAAGCCGGGCTAAAACAATCAAACTCCACCCGTTGCATGAGAATAATTTTATGCCATACTTGGTAAGAAATCACCGGTTCCACTGTTTTATGTGCTGATTATAAAATGTGATTATAAACCGTATTTTTTTGGTGCCATCCGTGTTTTTTGTGGATTAAGTGATTGGGGTTTTATTTTTTTTATTTTTTTACTTTTTGTGTTTTATCTGTATAAGATATTGATAATACGCAGTTTTATGTCTTAATATATTAACGACAAAGGATGTTGGTTAAATTTTTTTTGGTGCTTTTTTTTGTCAGTGCGCTATTTTTATAACAACATTTTACTTGACGGAATATTTGACCCTGTGTCATAAGTTTAGAAAAAGAAACAGTATTTGATCCGGCTCTTCTCTGCCGGAGAAAGGAAGGCGACGATGGATGATACGTTATATTACATTCTCGGCGGAATCATTACCGGTGGCGCCCTGATCTGTTTCTTGTTTGCGTATTTTCAGGATTGCCGCGAACGGGGACCCCGGAAACGCCGGTCACTGTATTCCATCATCAATCGTGATTGATGGAAAACCCCGCTCGCTTTGAGTTGCACTGATGATGAAATTTAACACTGTTGACGGAAAGGAGGAGACGGTCAAGAACACGCAGATTCGTAACAAACAAACGGTTTAAAGTTTATGTGGTTTGCGGGGGTGGTGCCCTGCAGGCTTTTACACCAAGGAGGTATGGGTATGAATAAAGATATCAACATCAATTTCTTTAAGCCCGTCGGCGATTTTATGAAAAAAGACGTGGCGATGAAAAAGAAGCTGCTTATCATCTGGTTTGTAGCGACTTACGGTTTTCTCTTTCTTTTGAAGCTTGTTGCCGATCCCGGCAAAACGGTTGAGCTGACACTGAACACCGGTGAAAAAATCACCCAGGTGTCCGGGGTGAGTTTCCTGACCGAAACGCAGTTCCTCGGCTTCCCGTTCCACTACTGGTACTCCGGGCAGTTCCTTATCGCACTGTTTATTTTCCTGTGCTACGTGTACTGCAAGTTTATCGACAAGCTTGAGTCCGAATACGACAAATAAAAGAAAGGGAGAAAGCGCTATGAAAAAAATGATGCATTGGGGCTTGTCCCTGTTCTTTGTGCTGATGTCGACCAACGCGTTTGCGGTGACCGACCTCAACCCGGAAGGTAAGTTTAAAGTCATTCCCGCGATCCTGATGATCGCCCTGCTCTTGCTGTTCATTCTCGTCGGTGTTTTTTCCAAGGCGCAGAATACAGAGGATTACTGGGCGGCGGGTCGTGGCGTCGGTCAGATCGGTGGTGGTATGGCGATCGCATCCAACTGGATGTCAGCCGCATCCTACCTCGGTATGGCCGGTCTGATCTATCTCAAAGGCTATTTTGCCATTTCCTACGTACTCGGCTGGACCGGTGGTTACGTTCTGTTGCTGGTGCTGATGGCCGGTCAGGTACGGCGCTACGGCAAGTACACGGCGCCTGACTTCGTCGGTGACCGTTACTACTCCACCACCGCGCGTCTGATCTCGGCTTTGATCGTTATCACGATTTCCTTCGTGTATGCGGTTGGTCAGTACAAAGGTATCGGTATGATGTTCAACTGGATCTTTGGTATTAATTACCAGACATCAGTTGTCGTCGGTACCGGTGTTGTTCTGGCCTACGTTCTGATCTCCGGTATGCTCGGTGCGACCAAGAACATGCAGGTTCAATACGTGGTTATCGTTATCACCTTCTTCCTGCCGCTGTTCTTTATCGCCTCGAAGCTGGGTTACTTCTCCGCAGTACCGCAAATCGGTTATGGTGCCGCTGTTTATGACATCGGTCACGGTGGTAACGGCATTGTCGCAGCCGCTGCGGATCCGAGCTACTATCTGCCGTTCGCCAAATACACGGCGTATCACTGGTTCGCACTGTGTATCACTCTGATGCTTGGTACCGCTGGTCTGCCCCACGTTATCGGCCGCTTCTACGTGGTACCCCGTGTTAGTGATGCTCGCTGGCAGGTTGTTTGGGGTCTGTTCTGCATCGCCCTGGTTTACTGGACGGCTCCGGCTTACGCCGCATTCGCCAAGTTCTCCAACCTGCTCGGTACCACCGGCACGACCATCACGCCTGATGCCATCGTTGTTAACGCGGCTGAGCTGGCGGGTCTGCCTGAGTGGTTCGCCGGATTCCTGGCTGCCGGTGGTGTATCCGCTGCGTTCTCCACCGTTGGTGGTCTGTTGATGGCTGGTTCCTCGGCTTTCGCTCACGATATCTACTTCCGTGTGCTGAACCCGAATGCCAGTGAAGACAGCAAGATGAAGATTGCCCGCGTCGGCACCGTTATCCTCGGCGTCTCCATCATCATCGTGGCACTGAATCCGCCGGCATTGATCGCCCAGATTACCGCGGTGGCCTTCGCCCTCGGTGCCAATACGTTCTTCCCGCTGTTCCTGCTCGGTCTGTGGTGGAGTCGTACCACGAAGGAAGCGGCGATTATCGGTATGATCGTTGGTCTGGTGGTCACGTTCGGTTCGATGCTGATTCCCAAAACATCGATTCTGGCCTACTACGTTCCGTTTACGTCCAGCGCGATCGTCGGTGTGCCGGCAGTCCTCATCACCATGATCGTGGTTTCCCTGATGACTCCTGAGCCTTCTCAGGAGATCAAGGAACTGCTCTACAAGGTTCATAACGACGAGTAATCTGCGTGATTCTTCGTCCCTTGCCCCCTTCGCTCCCTCGCGAAGGGGGCTTTTTTGTGCCCGAACATTAAGCGGATCATAATTTTTTCAAAGTCCTTATGCGGCCCTGACGGGCAATTCAGGGTGGAAAATTATTTGATCTGGCGCACACTTGCCGCTGCCATTCCCTTATGTGTTCTGTCCCGGCGCCTTGAATCGGGCGTGTCCGCGACGACAAAATCTCACCTGATCGGTTGTCATCTCCGGCAGACTGCTATACTTCAAAAAAGAGTTGCACGAATTTTAATCCGCACTACCAGACCGATTCTGATCGATACAACGGAGGGACTCATGGCAACGAGAAGGAAACCATCTGCACTGTTGCAACATGTCGCAAGTGTGAAATCCGGTGAACGCCGCTTCGAAAATGCCTTTCAGGGCGTCGCCCGGATGATACTGGAGGCGGGCGTCGAAAAAGTGGTGGTCAACGGCAAGACCACCTACGATTTCCCCATTTTCCGCACCGGTGCCAAACACACCATCGGCATGTATGACGAAATCAACAGCTTTGTTTCCTTTGTCAAGGATGCTTCGGAAGGTGGTTCCTCCAAGGAGATGGCTTTTGTGCTGGTCGGCGAACCAGGCAATGGTAAGACGTTTTTTGTTGAAAACCTCTGTGCGCAGTACCGCCAGTTTCTCAGTCGACCGGAAAACCGCAAGTACACGTTTAAGTTCGTCGGTCTCGACAAGCTGGGCAGCTACGGTCAGATTCATGAGATTGAGTCGCAGACCTATGAAGACCCGATGGTGCTGGCCATGAACCTGTTTGAAGGCCGTGATGAAAGCATGGAGTTCCTCGCCAAACAGGGCAGACTGGCGGACGCTGAGCTGGAAAGCTATTACGAAAACTATCGCCCCATGGGAGCGTGCAGCGGTTATATCTGGAACAATATCCGCAACTATACCGGCGGCGATATCAACGCCATGCTCGAATTTGTTGAGATCCTGCCGGTGCCGCTGGTGGAAAGTCTCGGCACCGTCACCGGCAAATACGCCGCTAAGGACAAAATCACCTCATCCGCCGTGGATTTGCTCGGCGAAGAGTCGATTCAACGGCTGTTGCACATCAGTGACACCAACAATCCCTACCGTTTTGACCTGCGCCGTGGTGCCCTGGCCCGGGTGGCCGGCGGCGGCATCCACTTTAGTGACGAGATTTACAAAAACAAAAAAGACCTCGTCCAGGTCTATCTCGGTGTCATTCAGAACCGCGTCATTGAGATGGATGGCTACAAGTGGCCCATCGACAGCCTGATCGTTGCCACCAGCAACAACTCGGAGTTCAACCGCTTTTTGTCCGAGAAGGAAGAGGCACCGATCATCGACCGCTGCCGCATCTGCTATGTGTCGCACAACACCAGCTACAAAATGCAGGAGCAGTTGACCGATTATGCCATCGGCGGTGAGCGTAAAACCACGCTGATGCGCGAGCAGCTTCATCAGGATCCCAACCTCAACTATGCCGCCTCCGTGGCGGTTGTCTTGACCCGTCTGCCGCGCACCGAGAAGCTGACCATGATCGAAACCATGAAGCTGGCTGCCGGTGAAGTGGCCGGGGAGAAGAGCATCAAAACCCTGGCCGAGGTGATCGACACCCTGAATCAGGAACCGGATATCACCCGCCGTTTTGGCCAGAAAGGGTTGGGTCAGCGTAATCTCGGTCGCGCCATGCAGTTGCTCATGGAAAGTTCCGAGACCAACGAAGGCCAGTGCATGTTTGCTTACGACGTGTTCAAGACCCTCGAACGGGTGATTCTCGATTATGTTTCCGATGCCGGAGACCGCGCCAAGTATCTCGAAGATCTTAAGATCGCCCAGGGCTTGTACCGTGAACGGATCATGACCGAAATGTTCAATGCCTATATGGATGAACCGCACGCCATCCGTACCGACGTGATGAGTTACGTCAACATGGTGATCGGCATCGACGCCGAAAACCTTGGCCCGGACAAGATGTGGAAGTACCGCGATCCGCAGACCGGTGAATTGAAAGCGCTGAAGATCGATCAGCGCTATGTGCAGAGTATTGAAGAGCGGCTTGGCTTGAAAACGGCCGAGCAGCGTGAATCGTTCCGCACCTCGATCCGAAAGATTTACGGCCAGAAAATCACCCTCGATCCGGGCTATGACTTTATGGACAATCTTGAGCTGGTCAAGGCGGTCACGGATGTGCGCCTCAAGTCGGACATTGCCGGTGCCGGCAGCCTGATCGGTGCGCTGGCCAATCGGACCAATGAAGATAATCAGAAGCTCTATGATCGCATGGTCGATACCATGTTCAACAAGCTTAACTACTGTAAAACCTGTGCTCAAAAAACCATTGAGTATTTCTGCACTCAGCAGGATGAGCGCTGATCCATATGTTAGACGGGTTGGAAAGGTGAACAGTTGATGAAAAAGACCACACAACAACCGCCCCAACATCCTTTCGCTCCTGATCCGGTAATGCAGGATCTGTCGCCGGAGCAGCGCGCGGCGCTGGAGGCTGAATGTCACGGTGACCCGACCCACCGGCCGTTTGCCGTGCGCCCGCCGGAACCGGGCCTGGGTCCGTTTGCCAGCCTGTATGCCGCGAATGATATGAATATGCTCCAGGCGATGAGTGCGCCCAAGGCCAGCTATACCACCCATATCCGTACCCTGGATGAACTGCTTGAACGGGATCGCCAACGTGATAAGGACGGCTTCCCGCGCAAGATTCAGGTGGGTCGCCTGATCAAGCCCCAGCAGGGTGCCGGTGACAAAGTGATTGTCGTGCCGACCACGGTGGAAGAAAAACTGATCCACGACAATCAGTTCAGCGATCCTGAAGGTGGCGGAGGCGGCCAGGGCGGCAGTGGTGAAGGGGCCGAAGGCGAAGTGATCGGCGAAGCGCCGGTTCGCCCTGAAGGACAAGGCGAAGGGCAGGGCGCCGGAGAGGGCAAGGATGCCGCCCATGAGGTGGAGTCGAGTGCCTATGATCTCGGGCGGATTTTGACCGAGCAGTTCGAGTTGCCCAATTTGCAGAACAAGGGCAAGAAGAGCTCCCTGACCCAGTTCACGTATGATCTCACCGACCGCAATCGTGGTTTTGGCCAGCTCCTCGATAAAAAAGCCACCCTGCGCCGGGTGCTGGAAACTAATATCGCTTTAGGTAATGTCGATGAGCAGGGCGTCAAAGATCCTTCCAGCCTGCTGATCGCTCCGCGTGACAAGGTCTACCGGGTGCTGTCGAAAGAGAAAGATTACGAATCGCAGGCCATGGTGTTTTTCGTCCGTGATTACTCCGGGTCCATGCATGGCAAAGCGACCGAGCTGGTGGTGTCGCAGCACGTCATGATCTACAGCTGGCTGCTCTACCAGTTTGCCCGCCGGGTGGAAACCCGCTTCATTCTCCACGATACCGAGGCGCGTGAAGTGCCCGATTTCCACACCTACTACAATATGCAGGTGGCTGGAGGAACGCGGGTGATGTCCGCCTACAAAATGGTCAACGACATCGTTGAAGAGGAAGGGCTGGCCCGCGATTACAACATCTATGTTTTTCACGGTACCGATGGCGATGACTGGGACAGTCGCGGCAAGGAGACGTTGCCGCAGCTCAAGAAGATGCTCACCTACACCAGTCGGGTCGGCATTACCATTGCCGAGCATCTGTACAGCGGCGACCGCAAAACTCAGGTGGAAACCTACATCAACCAGTCCGGGCTGCTCGATACGCACGGAAACCTGTTGCGTCTGGACAGTATGGGCGAAGATGCGCCGGAAGAGCGGATTATTGAAGGCATCAAAAAGCTGATTGCGCCGTCCTGATGAGGCGGACGCTGAGGATACGGTATGGAACTGATTAATCAGCACAGCAAAAAAATAATGGAAGGCTGCAAGGAGCGGGCGCGTGCCGCCGGGCTGCGTTTTGATGAGCAGAGCCTGGAATATGTCGTCACCAACCGCGATATGCTCGAACTGTCGCCCAAGGTGATGATTCCGACTCTGTATGATTATTGGGTGCATGATGTCGAAGTGCTCAAGGAGAAGGGCAAGTACGAACTCTATCCGGGCAACCCCTACGAAACCGTCATCAACACCCGGCCGGCCATCTCGTTTTACAACGACAACAACCCCGACTGGCTCAACGTGATGATCTTTTATCACGTGCTCGGCCATATCGACTTCTTCCAAAATAACCTGTTCTTCCGCCATACCTGGGATTACGACCTGGCCGGCCAGGCCCTGGCCGACAAACGGCTGATTGCCCGGTTGCGTTCCGAAAAGGGGCGCTGGGTTGATTATGTCATTGAGTTCACCCGCGGCATCGACAACCTGGTCGGCTATTACGACACCTTAGCTGCGGTTGAGCGCAGCAAAGCCAAACGGGAGACCAAGCGTTTCAATTATTTCTTTGATGTGTTCCTCCAGCAGGAGCGCAAGGTGACACCCACCGAATACATGGAGGAAGTGGAACGCTACAATGTTTTCCAGAAAAGATTTGACGCACGCGGCGAAGCCCATTTCTTTGCCGAAGTGGCCAAGCAATATCCCGAGTTTGAAGGCGCCTACCGCGCTCATCGCCAGAAAGGCGACCGGCCGAAGATGGATCTGATCGAATTTCTCATGGCCCATTCGCCGTTTCTCAACAAAACCGAAAACCAGTGGATGAAGTCGGTGATGCAGGTGGTGCGCAGTACGTCGGTCTATTTCCAACCCCAGATTCGCACCAAGATCATGAATGAAGGCTGGGCCAGCTACTGGCATGAAACCCTATTTTTGCAGGATGAACGCATCAAAGGGCACGAGGTTGATTTTGCCCGCATCCACGCCAACGTCACCTCCATGCCGCGTGTCGGACTTAATCCCTATGCGCTCGGTTTACGCTTGTTCCACACCATTGAGCAGTTTGAAAACAAAGGACGTTATTCGCTGGAATTTGAACGGATTAAAAATACCACCGAGCGCCGGCATTACGATCAGCACAAAGAGACTGGTCGCAAGCTGATCTTTGACGTACGGGAAAACTACAACGATTTTAACTTCATCAATGATTTTGTCGATCAGGATTTCATTGATGAACACAAGCTGTTTGTTGCCGATAAGCGCCTCGATGAGGAACGCATGGTGTGGCAGTACTATGTCAAGAGTCGCAGTGTTGACGACTATCGGGCCATGTTGATGGAATCCCTCTATCATCCGCCGACCATTGAGATTGAGGAGCGCAATACCGGCAATGATCTGTCGTTGAGCCATGTGTTTGAAGGCAAACCCCTGGTGCGCGATTTTATCAGCAACACGCTGCTCGGTATCGAGTATCTGTGGGGCGCGCCGGTGGTGCTGGAAACCCATGAACCCGCACCCCGTTCGCCCGTGTCCGCAGAAACGTATGGCGCTGATGCCGAGCGCCCGCCGGAGTCGATTCAATGGAATAAAGTGGTCTACCGCATGGAAAATCGCCAGTTGAGCCGCACGCTGGTGTGATTGTTGTGCTTTGCCGCAAACTCCCCACGCCGGAACCGGCTCGGGGAAAGGAGCGATGATGGATAAAATCGATGAAGCTCTGAAACGGATCATCCTCACCCAGGAGGACCTTGACCGTTACGAACCGCAGTCCTATCGGGATTTTCTCCATAAAGTGTCCCGGCAGCCGACACGTATTCTGCGCAGCATCTTTCAGGTGTTTCACGATATGGTGTCCAGTCATATCCTGCCGCTGGAAGATGACAGCAAGTTTGATCCCGAGTCGATTCATTATGTCGGCTACGATTGCTCGCCGTTGTTCGTCGCCGATTCCGACAACCCCTTTTTTGCCGACCGTCTGTTTGCCAACCGCCTGGTGAATCTGGTCGATGCCCTGCGCCGCGGTGCCCAGCAAAACAAGATCTATGTGTTTGAAGGGCCGCCGGGCAGCGGTAAAAGTACCTTTCTCAACAATTTGTTGATGAAGTTCGAGCAGTATGTCAACACCGAGCAGGGCGCCATGTACGAAACGGTGTGGCGGTTGGATCGCGAAGTGCTCGGCCACCTGTCCGACCCGGAAGCGTCGAAGATCCTCGAAGAGCTGTCCCGCTTTTCCAACAGTTTTTCGCAGATGTATCAGGAAGTGCAGAAAGAAAACCATCGCAGCAGTGAGGGGCTGGCACCGCAGGGTTATGTTGAGGTGCCGTGTCCCAGCCATGATCACCCGATCCTGATGATTCCCAAAGAATCGCGCCGTCAGGTATTTGATGATCTGTTTAAAAATGATCAGTCCAAATGGGAGCTGTTTACCGAGAAGGAATACGAGTGGGTGTTCCGCCATACCCCCTGCACCATCTGCAGTTCGCTGTATCAGGCGCTGCTCAATCTGGTGAAAGATCCGCGTGAAGTGTTGAAGATGGTTTATGCGCGGCCCTATCGTTTCAACCGTCGTCTCGGTGAAGGGATCAGCGTATTTACCCCCGGCGACAAACCGATCAAGCAGACCATCCTTACCAATGAACTGCTGCAACGGCGCATCAACGACCTGCTGCGCGACAGCAATCAGGTGCGTTACATCTTTTCGCGTCACGCCAAGACCAACAACGGTATCTACGCTCTGATGGACGTCAAGTCGCACAATACCGAGCGGATGATCGAGCTGCACAACATTGTCAGTGAAGGGGTGCATAAACTCGAAGATATCGAGGAAAATGTCAACTCGCTGTTTCTGGCGCTGATGAATCCGGAAGACAAAGCCAATATCGGCAATATTCAGTCGTTTTCCGATCGCATCGAATACATCAAGGTACCCTATGTCCTTGATCTCAATACCGAGGTACAGATCTATCGCAATATTTTCGGTAAGAGTATTGACGAGCATTTTCTGCCGCGGGTGCTGCACAACTTTGCCCGGGTGATCATCTCCACCCGCATGAAGCAGACGTCCGATGCCTTGACCGAGTGGATCGATTATCCCAGCAAGTACAATCTGTACTGTGATGCCCATCTGCAACTGCTCAAAATGGAGATCTATACCGGCAACATTCCCAAGTGGCTGACCGAGGACGACCATCGCCGTCTCACCGCAAAACGCCGCAGCCGCATCATCGCCGAATCAGAGCAGGAAGGGGACAAGGGGTTTTCCGGCCGCGATTCCATCCGCATCTTCAACCTGTTCTTCTCCACCTATGGTCACCGCGAACGTTTGATCAATATGACGGTGCTCAAGGAGTTCTTTACCAAAACCCACAAGGAACTGGGGAAATCCATTCCTCCCGGTTTTCTCGATTCGCTGCAGGGGATGTACGACTACACGGTTTTACAGGAGGTCAAGGAATCGCTGTACAGCTATAACGAAGAGGGCATTGTCCGCGAATTAAAGAATTACCTGTTTGCCGTTAATTACGAACCGGGCACCGACGTGGTGTGCAGCTATACCGGTGATCCGCTCAAGATCGATGACGCGTTTTTCAAGCGCATTGAACTGCGGTTGCTCGGCGATGAAGTTACGGATGAACAGCGCCGTCAACTGCGCTCTGATGTGCAGAAGCAGTATGCCGGAACCACGTTAACCCAGGAGGTCCTGGCCGCCGGAGTGCCGCTGGAAAAAACCCGACTGTTCAAGGACCTCTATCAGCGTTACGTCTATTACCTCAAAGATCGCGTGCTCGATCCGTTTCTGGATAACGAAAACTTCCGCCGCGCCATTAAGGACTACGCCAGTGAAAGTTTCAAAACCTACGACAAAAAAATTCGTACCGACGTGGCGTTTCTTATCGACAATTTGCGGCGACGCTACAGTTATTCACAAGCCGGGGCCAAAGAGATGTGCATGTATGTGATTGACAACAATCTGGCGCGCACCTTTGCGACGGAAAAACCATCGGCGGCTCCGGGTAAAGGGACGTAGTACCGTCTGGGTGGTCTTTGCCGGGAGCTCTGCCCGTTTTAAACCCTTGGGCAACAAGATGAACGCTGTCGGTCCATGGGGTGCGTAGCGAGTTGGCAACTGTCTGCGCGCAATCCTGTGTTCCGTGGGGTCCAGGCACCATGAACGGAAAGTGCTCAGCACCGTAACCTGTTTTTGTGTCAAAAATCACCAAACCTCAGCAGTGTTTCCTTAACCACTGGTTTTTCCTCTTCAACGCATCACGCACCCGCTGCATTTTTTCTGTTACCAAGCTCTCCGATAAGGCCGTATCCGCGCGCAACCCGGCCTCAATCTTGCCAAGAAAAGCCTCAATCTGGTTCTCTTCGACCGGGGTGGGTTGATGCGCCCAATGAAGCAATTCTCCCTGGGCTTCAAGGCAATAACGTTCCAGATCACTGACTCGGTTAAAACCGGATAACACCAGAATCAACGTCTGCCAGTCTTGCGCAGAACGATCCGGGGTGAGCCGTAAAAAAGCAAATTCACTGACCCGATGACGACGATCATCAAACAGCGACAGATGCTCGCGTTGCTGGATCATTTTGATCAGTTCGTTGCGGGCAAAACGGCGCTCCTGCACCTGGCCCTCATCATTCACCACCAGATCGCCACCGAGCAACAGCAGACACAGGTAATCACCAAACTCCGGCACCTGTAACGCTTCAGACGACACACACTCCACATTGAGATGCAGACTGTGCGGCGCGACCTGATGATTAAAAGCCATCACCTGTTGAATGTAGCGGGCGAGGAAGCCGGCGTCACGGGTCAGCGGCATGGAGAAATTACGCGGGTAATCCATGCGCACCAGATTGTATTCGAAAAAACCGCCGATCCACGGCACCGGCAGATAGCGGCGCAGGCGGACATGATGATCCAGGTAGCCGCCCAGCCGCCAGGTGACATCTTCAAGAAAGAAGTGATGGAAATAGATGAAATTGTGAAACCGGCGATCCTGATGATGACGGCCAAAGGAATGTTCAAAGGCGGCCCGATGGCCGAGATTGCTGAACTCCAGTTCGGCTCCCAGCGCGACACTGCCGCCACTGTGACAGGACAGACTCGTGTCGGCAGCCTCGCGCAGTTCCTCGTCTTTCACCCAGGCACGCATCAGGACATAGGCGCGCAGGCAATAGAGGTAAAGGTGGCGGCTGTCTTCTTCAAGCACTTGATCGACCTGTTCCGCCACCAACGCGTTGATCAGGGTTTCATGCGCGACCAGCCATTCAAGGGCCGCCAGCACCAGCGGCGCATCGGGATAACAGCCCTCTTCAGCGGCCAAACGGTCGCCAAACTGTTTGCGCAGACGTTGCACGAGAAAACCGAGAATGTAATGGCGGAAGATCAGAGGCAGATAGGCACGGGTGAGCGCTTCTTTGCGCCAGATACGCCGGGCAATGCAAAAACGGCGGTGCTGACGCCGGGCGGCCTCTTTAAGATTGTGCTTAAAGGCTTGTTGTGGATGGGCATAACGGTTTCGGCGAAAAAAGTGAAAACGTCGCCGATATGTAACCCCGATGAACTCACGCAGCACCATGCCTCGTTCGACGGCGGACAGCCGTCCATAAAGCTGGCGGTAATAGGGCCGCAGAGCTTCATTGGGGAAAAAGAACGCCATTGTTCTCCTGGTGTTTCGCGGTTACGAGGACATCAGATGCCCTCCATCTGTAAGGCGATCTCCTTAAGCAGATCGCGGTTAACCCGGTTGTCCGGTGTTTTCGGCAGATACTTGGTAAAGCGGATTTTGTCCGGCAGGTTCAACTCACCGATCTCTTCAATAATGTGTTCGCGAATCTCGCGCAGGGTTTTTTCGCGATAACTCTCGTCACGGAAATCTTTGAGCACACAGTAGGTGACGAGGATATAGCCCTGCGACGGATGATCGATGACGATGGCCGCGCACTCGCGTACCCGTTTCATGGTCAGCACGGTCTCCTCAATCTCGTCGAGGCTGCGTCGTCCCGCACCGGTACTGAGGATGTCGTCGAGTCTTCCGGTCAGATTGAGATTGCCCTTGTCATCATAAACGGCACCATCGCCGGTACTGAAATAGGTGCGTTCGGGATATTTTTTCCAAAAGGTCTGCTGATAGCCGACCTCATCTTTATAAAGGTCCTGCAATATGGACGGCAACGGCGTGGCCAGCACCAGACGTCCCGGCTCGCCGGGCTGATCGAGCACATGCCCCTGGGCATCGACCACCCGGGCTTGCACACCGGGGAGGGGGGCCATCATGGTGTCGTCCTCAAAGCCATGCACGCCCGGCACCCCGGCAATCAGGCAACCACCGGTTTCGGTCTGCCCCCAGATCTGGGTGATGGGCAGGTTGCGGGTATTGGTCAGCTCAAACTGGGTCCAGTCATACAGGTCTTCGCTGATTTTTTCGCCGCCGCAACCGATCAGGCGCAGTGAATTGCTTGAACGGTTAAGGTAGCGCTTGGTGCTTTTAGCCCGCATGACACTGCGCAAAATGGTCGGCGTCGTGTACAGCACCGTGACGTGGAATTTGTCGAGATAATCAAAGAAGAACTGGGTGTTCTCGTAAGAGATGGTTCCTTCGTAAAGGAACAGGGTCGCGCCCAGCGCCAATGGCCCATACACACTGTACGTATGGCCGTTGACCCACACCAGATCCGCGGTATTCCAGAAGATATCCCTGTCATCGAGGTCAAACAGCAGCTCGGTGGTAAACTGCGCCCACACCAGATATCCGGCCAGGCTGTGCACCGCGGCACGCGGTTTTTTCGACTTGGTCGAGGTGTAGATCATGAACAACGGCTCGTCGGCATGGCGCACCAGATCAACGCTGGCCCCACGGGAAAACTCCGGATCGGTGATCAGATCGTGATACCAGATATCGCGTTGCGGCCGCATCAACACCTGCTTGTGGGTATGGTTGACGACAATGCAGTGATTCACCTCATAATCGAGGCGTTCTAGAGCTTCGTTAACCACCCCTTTCAACGAGCGGGTGCGCTGATGGGCGCCGTCACAGGTGATGATAAATTTTGCCTGGCAGTGGTTGAGGCGTTGAGCAAGCGCCTCGGCCGAATACGCCATGTGGTAGGCGACGTGGATCGCGCCGATACTGGCACAGGCGATCATGGCGATGACGGTTTCCGGGATATCCGGCATAAACAGCAACACCCGATCGCCTTTTTTGACGCCGAGATGCACCAGACCGTTAACCAACGCCATCACTTCATGCGCCAGGGTCTGATAGGTATAGGTGCGTTCCTCGAAGTTGGCGCCGCGCCAGAGCAGCGCCGCCTTGTTGCGCCGCTCGGATTCGAGATGTCTGCCGAGAATATTGTGAAATACATTGAGTTTACCGCCGGTGTACCAGCGATAATACGGCGGCGCCATATTATCAAGCACCTTGCGATAGGGCTCTTGCCACTCGATATATTTCCGGCCGAGCGTATCAAACAACTCCGCAGGCGATTGCTCTTTGTACTCTTCATATTGTTGGGCGGAGATTTTTCTCCGCTCATACGTCAGCTTGGGATGAACCATTACATGTTTTCCTTCCGTGACATGTCCTGTTGCGCCCGATACAGATCGTTGAGGGTCTGATACGAATTGGACAGTTCGTGAAGAATGCGCAGAAACACTTTTGCCGTGGCAATCGAGTCTCCCAACGCCCGGTGGCGCTGTTCGCAGTCAATACAATACACATTGAGAAGATCATCGAGCTGGGTGCTGGTATTGTTTTCCATCACCAGTTTGTGCAGTAACATGGTATCCAGCCACGGCGCGCCATCCAGGTTGCAGTCGTAGTTTTCCCGCAAATGGCGGTCGAGCATTTTCAGATCAAAATTGATGTGGTGGCCGGTGATCATACTGTCGCCGATAAAGGACATGAACTCCGGCAGAACTTCGCCGATACTCGGCTTGTCCACCAGCATGTCGTCGGTAATGCCATGAAATTGAATCGATTCCGGCGGAATCGGTGTCGGAGGCTTAACGTAGGTCTCGTAGATTTTGGTGATACGGCCTTTTTTGATTTTGACGGCCGCCGCATTAATAATGGTATCATTGGTCAGGTCGAGACCGGTGGTTTCCAGGTCGATGATGCAGAATGTCGCTTCGCGCAGGTCGCGTTTAAGTCCGGCAGTCGAGCGGATGGCTTCACACCGTTGCGCAACATAGTCCCCCACTGAATCCAGTGAAGACTCCTTTTTGCGCGGGGTGATGTTTTTGAGCAGTGACCGCCACACCATCGCTGTTCAACCCCCCAAACTCTCCACCGTCATTCACCGACAACCCTATGAAATGACAGCAGGCCCTCCACATATCAGAGCAGGAACAAATCCAAAATAAACTAGTGTTTCGTTTACTGAGCGACTATACTTGGCACTATTATAACTCAGAGGAGCCGTACGACTATGAATTTAAAACCAATTTTTGTTCTTGTCATTATAATTTCTCTCATTCTGCAACTGCGCAACTGCGAATACGGGGCCGAACACCAGAAAGTCGACCCCAAATATGAAAATGCCCACCTGACCGCGGTCAGCGCCCAGAACCTGCTCAAAGAGAAAAAACAGAAAGAAGCCCTGGAGTATTATGAGGCCGCCCGTCGCGAGATGGAGCACCCCAATGTCGGCGCGGACAAGGGCGAAGATGTCTACATCAACTACGGTTTTGTCTTAAACGATATCGGTGTGATCCACCTCAGCTGGGCGCTGTACGGTAAGGAGCTGGACACGGAACGCACCCAGATCGATATGGCCAACATTGATCCGCAGGAACTGAAAACCGCCACGGAATCCCTGCAGGGGGCCATCGACTTCTACGAGCGCTGGTATAAACACAATCCCAAAGATTACGAACGCTACTCCAAGGCGATTTCAGAAAGCTATGCCAACCTGGGCGTTGCCCTGAAATATGCCGGTAAAACCGATGAAGCGGTGGCCGCCTTTGCCCAGTCACTGCTGCGCAATCCGGGCAACGGCAACGCGGAACGCTCGCTGAAGATGCTGGACATCAATCCGGCGCCGTATATTGAGGCCGGAAAAGCGGAAATGGCGAAGCATTAAATAGCCCATCACCAAAATGAGCCCCGATTTCGGGGCTTTTTTTGTTTTCACGCGACAGGAGGCGAACATGGCCCATTGGTATCTGAGCTACAACGGTGAACAACACGGCCCTTTTGACGAAGCGGAAGCCCAGCAGAAGGCGCGCCACAATCCCAACGGATTTGCCTGGAAAGAGGGCTTTTCCACTTGGCTGCCCATCACTCAGATCGCCGAACTCGCGGCTGCACCAACCACCGTGGCGCCACCGCCCAGTCCGTTGACCTCCTCAGCGCACCGTCGTGCGGATGAAATCGACTTCACCATCCACGGCACGGAAATGCAGTTTGTCGAAATCGAGTTGGATCCGGGCGAAAGTGCCGTTGCCGAGGCCGGTGCCATGATGTACAAGGCCAGCACCATCAGCATGGAAACCGTCTTTGGCGATGGTGGACCGCAAACCGGTGGCTTTATGGGCAAACTGCTCGGTGCCGGCAAACGCCTGGTTACCGGGGAGAGTCTGTTCACCACGGTGTTCACCCATCAGGGGCAGGGCAAGGCCCATGTCGCCTTTGGCGCGCCCTATCCCGGCAACATCATTCCCGTAGCGCTCGATGCCATGGGCGGCAGCCTGATCTGTCAAAAAGATGCCTTTTTGTGCGCGGCCCGCGGCGTGTCCATTGGCCTGCATCTGCAGAAGCGCATTCTCACTGGGTTGTTCGGCGGCGAAGGTTTCATCATGCAGAAACTCGAAGGGGACGGCATGGCGTTTCTCCACGCCGGTGGCAGCATTGTTGAACGCGAGCTCAAACCCGGTGAGGAACTGCATGTCGATACCGGCTGCGTCGTCGCCTATGAACCCAAAGTCGGATTTGACATTCAACAAGCCGGCGGCATCAAGACCGCTCTGTTTGGTGGTGAGGGGCTGTTCTTTGCCCGCCTGCAGGGGCCGGGTAAAATCTGGCTGCAATCGCTGCCGTTCTCACGTCTCGCCGGACGGATGCTGCAGGCCGCACCGCAACGTGGCGGCAGTCAGGGCGAAGGGTCGATTCTCGGCTCAATTGGCAATCTGTTGGATGGGGATAATGGCTAGTTGGCGTTTCTCTTCCCCATAGACTTAATCCCGTCACTGTATTAAGGTCATTCTCAACGAGAAACGCTTCAAGGAGAATCCATAACCACAATGCTGCCGCCCCGATTCACCATCGTCAGTGATCTATTCACCCTCAGCTTTCAGCGCTGGCGGGACCACGCCGGTCCTCTGACACTGCTGACCATTCTGTTCTGCCTGCTTGGCTGGATACCACTGCTCAACATCGCCTTGAGCGCCGGCTATGTCCGCTATCTTTTGAAACTCAGTCGTGGCGAACAAACGGATTTGGGCGAATTGTTTCGCGGCTGGGACTGCTTTTTGCCGAGTCTGCTTTATGCCGTGGTGCTCGCGGTGGGATATTTTCTTGTCAGTCTGTTGCCCCTGTTTGGCGTCCTGCTGGCGACACTTCTGGTGCTGGTCACCTTGCCGGGCTATGTGGCCGTGGTGGAAAACCGCATGGATGTTACCAATGCGTTTAAATGGAGTGTTGAAACCCTGCGCTGCGATCCGCTCAATTGGGGCATAATCCTGATCAGCTGCTCGTTTCTCTTCAGTCTGGGCGCCTTGTTCTTTGGCTTAGGGCTGCTCATCGCATTGCCTTTGGCGACCCTGATCTTCCTCAGCCAATATCTGCGCCATCAGCCGGACTGGTACTGATACAAGTAACGACACGGTTGTCCTTGACGTTGCAGCACGTCTGACAAGGGCTACGCGTCCTCCACCTCCCGAGTAAACAGCACAAACGCCATGCCGGGACGCTTGCTGCCTTCATACATGGCAAACTGAATCCGCTCAAATTCCCAACCCTGACGCACCCATTCATTGATGGTGCGTTCCAGTGTTTCATCGGTTACAATAGATGTCTCTGCAACCTTGTATTCAACCATGTGATGTCCTTTCTTGTTCCTATGATGAGGTGATTTTATGGCCATTGCCGGTAGTCCGAAAAAACTTGCCCAAGACCTTGCCGATGGTTACATGACCATGTCGCCGCCCATGTTGCGTCAATATACGGCGACGGATATGAAGACCATTTTGAACAATATTGCCATTGTCCTGCGCGACTTGCGTCAGCAGACTATTCCCGCTGAAGATGTGATGGCTATCAAGCAGCGTAATACCAAGATGTCGCGTTTGAATCAGGCGTCGGTGGTGATTCGTAGTTTTTGTAAGAAACGGCGAATTCCGGTTTAGTGCAATGTAGCAAAACCGGGACTGTCCCCGCATGGGGGCTGCCCCAGGCTTTTGCGGTGCAAACCGCCACCGTTCCATGGCCCGTAAACATATGGGACAAAAAGTTTTTACCACGGAGTCACTGAGGCACGGAGTAATACCATAAAAGCAGGAGTCTTGAGCTTTTTTCCGTGTCCTCCCTGTCTCCACGATTTACGGGTTTTAAGGTGTTATCAGATTTTATCGTGGCCTTTATCGTGAGGCTAAATCAAGACCTTCGCTTCACGATGACTTCGCGATCAAAGCGGATAACAGCCACGATGAAGAGCAAAAGAAACCCAGGCAGCAAAACCGGGACAGCCCGAGGTCGGGCCTGGCATAGTCCCGAGTTTGCTACACTTTCCTCTAAAACTCCGCATGCCCCGGCGTACGCGGAAACGGGATGACGTCGCGGATATTCTCCATGCCGCTCAAATACATGATCAACCGCTCAAAGCCGAGGCCAAACCCGGCGTGAGGGCAGCTGCCCCAGCGGCGGATATCGAGATACCAGTCAAGGCTTTCCGGAGCCATGTTCAACTCTTCCATGCGCGCTGTCAGCACATCAAGGCGCTCCTCACGCTGGCTACCACCGATGATCTCGCCGACACGCGGCACCAGAAGGTCCATGGCGGCCACGGTCTTGCCGTCCTCGTTGGCGCGCATGTAAAACGCCTTGATCTCCTTGGGGTAATCAGTGACGAACAGCGGACCGTTAACTACCTGCTCGCACAGGTAGCGTTCGTGTTCCGATTGCAGGTCCAACCCCCATTCCACCGGAAATTCAAAGTTCTGACCGCTGCTTTTCAGCTGCTCAATGGCTTCGCTATACGTCATCGTGCTGAAGGTAGCGTCGGCCAGGGCGGTCAATTTGTCGAGCAGGCCTTTTTCAATGCGGTCGTTGAAAAACTGCAGATCTTCGGCGCAGTGTTCGAGAGCGTACTTGACCAGAAAGCGTAAAAAGTCTTCGGCCAGTTGGCAATCGTCAGCCAGATTGGCAAACGCGATCTCCGGCTCAATCATCCAGAATTCCGAAGCGTGACGGCTGGTGTTGGAGTTCTCGGCGCGGAAGGTTGGGCCAAAGGTGTAGATGTCACTGAACGCCGTGGCAAACAGCTCGCCCTGCAACTGGCCGCTAACGGTCAAACCGGTGCGCGCGGCGAAGAAATCCTTTTGCCAGTCGATGGCGCCGTTGTTTTTCGGCGGATTGGCCGGATCAAGCGTGGTGACGCGAAACAGTTCTCCGGCACCTTCGCAGTCGCTGGCCGTAATGATCGGCGTGTGCACGTAGAGAAAATCGCGTTGCTGGAAAAACTGATGCACCGCATAAGAGAGCGCATTGCGCAGGCGGAACACCGCGCCAAAGGTATTGGAGCGGGGGCGCAGGTGGGCTATGGTGCGCAGGTATTCAAAACTGTGGCGTTTCTTCTGCAGCGGGTAGCTCGGGTCGGCATTGCCGACCACGGTCAGCTCCTTGATGTGCAGCTCCCAGCGCTGGCCTTTGGCCGGTGAATCGACCAGATTGCCGCTGGCTTTGATGCACGCGCCTGTGCCGATGTGGGCCAGCTCGCTGAAGTTGGCCACCGTGCGATCCGCCACCAGCTGCAGGGAGCCAAAGCACGAGCCGTCGTTCAGCTCGATAAAACACACCTCTTTACCGGCGCGCAGGGTGCGCACCCAGCCGCGCACTTCCACATCCTGCAGCGGGGCATCAGCCGTGAGTAGTTTTTTCAGTCGCATGGTTCTCTCCAATCTTGAATAGCATCATTATAAAACTGTGTCTCATATTTTTACATATCAGCTAACCAGTTGATGCTAAAGATTTTTTGATTGTTTTTATCCTGAAAATGGTTTTGCCTTTTGAGGTCTGAATGATAAACTGTTTGAACACCCCAGACACCTGACCGGCGGAGGCCTCTATGCCCGACCTCAGTTTATTGCGCGATAATGAGCCATTCAAACATCTGCCCGATGACATGTTCGAACAACTCCGGGCTGTTGCCAGTATAAAAAAATTCCCGCAACACTTCCATGTTTTCAACCAGAACGATCCGTTTAACGGCAATTTATATGTCATCAAAGAGGGGCTGGTGGAAATTACCGTGCTGACCCCCGGCGGTGAGGAGATTGTCGTTGATTATCGCCATCCCGGCAGTACTTTCGGCTGCACGCCGCTGTTTACCGGTGAGCCTTACACCGGCGGTGCGCGCACGGTTAAAAGCACGGAATGCTTTCTGCTGCCGCAACCTCTTATCGTTGAAATTGCCGACCGAGTGCCGCAATTCAAGGCGTATTTCAACCACATGGTGGTGGACCGCGTGCGCCATCTTTATGCGGATATTGTCGCCGAACACAGCCAGAAGGCGCTCACTCAGGTCGAGTCGTATCCGTTTAAAAAACGCCTGTCCGAGATCATGACGTCGCCGGTGTTGCAATGCCGTCCCGAGGCTTCAGCAAGGGAGATTGCCGAACTGATGAGCCATCATCAGGTGCGTTCCGTCGTGGTCGTTGATGCGCATGACACTATGGTCGGCATGGTCACCTGCCGCGATGTCATCGGCAAGGTGCTGGCGGTCAAAGGAGCCGATGCCGAGACCATCACCGCCAGGGAATTAATGGCTGAAGATCCCGTCTTTATGTCGCCGCAGACCTACATGTACGAGGCCATGGCCTATATGTCCGGCCATAAGCTCAAGCATCTGCCTATTGTTGATGGTGGCGAGCTGGTCGGCATGGTGTCCATGAGTGATCTGCTGCGTTACCGCAGCCAGAAAGCCATGATTATGATCGGCAGTGTCGAAGAGACCGACACCATCGACGGCCTGCATGCCATTCACCGCACCCTGGTGCGGGTGGCGTCGTCTCTGCTGTCAGAAACGCGTAGTGCGCCCGAAGTGATGGAGATTCTCTCCTATATTCATCATGCCCTGATCAAGCGCACCTTTGAACTGTGCTGGCAGCAGATGCTCGACGAAGGCCATACGCCGCCCAATGTGCGTTACTGCTTCTTGATCATGGGCAGTGGTGGCCGCCGCGAAATGCTGCTTGGCCCCGATCAAGATAACGGCTTTATCTTTGAGAATTTTCCCGATTGGCAGCAGAAAGAGGTCGATGATTTCTTTATCCCGCTGGCCGATAAGCTGGTTCATGCGTTGGATGACGTGGGTTATCCGCTGTGCGAAGGCGATGTTATGGCCAGCAACGAAGCCTGGCGCGGTCGTCTCATCGACTGGCGCGAGCGCATCGACGATTGGGCCGCCAACCCCGAGCCGCACAAGGTGCGTTACTCGTCGATTTTCTTCGATTTCACGCCATTGGTTGGTGATGCCGGGCTGGCCCATTCGCTGCAAAGCATCGTCTTTCAGTCGGTGCGTGAATATCCCGGCTTCCTCTACCATGTCATGCAGTTGAACCTGACTCACAAAGTGCCCACCGGTCTTTGGGGGCGCTTTACCGTCGAGAAGAGTGGGGACAATAAGGGCAAGCTGTCTCTGAAAAAGGGTGGCTTGGTGTATATTGTCGATTGCTTGCGTATGTTTGCGCTGGAGCATGAGGTGCGCGCGCTGACCACCTTGGATCGGTTGCGGCATTTGACTGAAGAACACGTGTTTGCCGAAGAGACGGCCGAGCATATCCGGGTGGCGTTTGAGGCGTTGTCGTTTCTGCGTCTGCGTAATGAGATTAGTCTGCTGCAAAATGGTCAGCCGGCCGGTAATTATATTGATCCCAATACGTTGAGTAAGACCGAGCAGGATTTGTTGCGGAGTTCGTTTGATGCGGTGAGTAAGTTGCAGAGTGCGACGCGGAGTCATTTTGGAAAAGGGTTGTCATGAACCGGTTTGTGATTGAATGCACCTTTTCTGGAAGGTGCTCCTAGAAATATGGATTTCAGGATGTTCAGGTTTTATCCGAAGTTATCGAGGCCTTTATCGTGAGGCAAAGAAAGAGGGTTTTCCTTGTGTTTTTACCACGGAGGAGGTCAAAACCTTTTCGCTTCACGATGACTTCACGATCAAATCGGATAAAAGCCAAGATTTTTTAGAGATTCAAAAGGAATAGAGAGCTTTCAGAACGTTATTCACCGTTGGATTTGAGCTTTGTAGGAGAGAATTTATTCGCGTATGTTTGTTGGCGGGACAGTTTTTCTTTTATGATGGAAATTCGCGGCTGAAGCCGCTCCTACGGTGTACAATGTCAAAAAGGTTCCTCAATGCTCTCATCGCTAAATAAACCCTGGCGAAAAGCCAACGCGCTTCGCGCTCGCGATGTGGCCGACTGCGACACGTTCTTCTTTTACGGCAGCTTGATGGAGCGGTTTAGTAACTTCAACCGCTACATCAAAAAGCGCGTCAGCACCATCCGTATCGGCTACTGCCGTGGTTATCTCTACAATCTGCCCCTCGGTTTTCCCGGCCTTATTGTGCCGGAAGATCCGTGTTCAACCCTGGTGGCCGGTGAGCTGATGACCTTTGACGATCCGCTCAAGGTGATCAAAGTGCTCGACCGGCTCGAAGATTATTTCCCCACCCGCGAACATCGCAGTATCTACCTGCGCCGCAAGATGTCCTTGATCTGCGAAGACCCGGCTCAGCCCGGCCAGCTCAGCAAGGTCGATGCCTGGGTGTACACCTATCCCGAATCCCACCTGAGTAACCAGCACCATCGCGAGGTGCGTATCCAATGCGGACAATGGAAAGCTTTCAACGGCCCGGCCCGTCCCGAATCCGAACTTGATCAGATGTATGAACGCCTCAGTTATTGTGATGTGAATCAGCAGGTGATGGTTGATCCGTTGCTGCGTGAGGAAGCGTTGTTGCAGGAGGTGCTGACTCATCATCCGTGTCATGAATTTTGTGAGAATCGTGAGCAGTGTGGGTGGAGTAAGCTGGAGCGGCATTGAGGTTGATCGCAGAGTCGTTGACCCTCGGAGATATTTTGTCTTTTATAACTCGTTCAATCGTCTGAGTTAAAGTCTTGATTATTAATTGTGGCTTAAGTATCTTGGGTTTCGTTGAGGCCGAGTTTGAGATCTCCCTCATGGTGTTTTCCATTTTTTCTTCATAATATCGCGATAGGTGGAAAATAGTTTTCCTCATTTGTGGTTAAATATCTCGATAAGTGGAAAATAGTCCATCCTATAAACTATGATATATAGAAATTTTCACCTATCAACACTGTTATGATCATAGATAAAATATAATAAAACAAAAGGACTGAAATGCTATTTATCATCGCATATTTGATATCATCACTTATCTTACTATCTATGGCTTTAGGGTGGTACAAACCTAAAAAGTGGAATGAACTTACTGATAAAAAAGTAAAAAAACTTAAAGTCGTTGCTTTCATGTGCTCTATAGGTATAGCTTTTAATGCTGTTGTGTATATAATTAAAATATAATTAATCTGTTCGCTATTATTTTTATTGCCTATTTCATAGTACAAACAGTTGGCACATAACAAATCGGTCAAGTTCGCCTGCTATAAAGCAGCAGGCTTGGACTCCGCTTCGCTCCGCCACTTACCTCAGCGTTAGGCGTTTAAATGAACAACACAGATAAAACGTCAAAATTTACTGCATTAATAGAAACTGCAATTTTAGAAGAAGAAAAAGAAATTTCGGTTGCTCAAAGCGCAAACAATGATCGGAACGAGTTCCCGGGTGGCTGCCGTAAGATCTTCAATTTTAAGTTCGTAATTCCAGAATTCTCAATGGAATCTGATTAGTGATTCATGCCAAAGAGCAAAGAATGTAAGTGTGATAAGCTCTGGAGTCGTTTTGCTTTCCAGATGAGAACATCAAAGACTCATGATAACTCCCGGTCGTTTATTTTCGCTTGTGTTGGGTGCTGTGTACATTGGGTATGTCTGGCTGAATCCGTCTGAACCTTATTACATGAGGGTCATGCCTGATTGGTATGGGGTGGTTTTACTTGTGGTTTTTGCTTTGTTAATCCTTTGGTTTCCAGAAGACGCCGCATCGTATACCGGAGGAAGGGTATGCCGTACCACAAATCCGGGGTGTCTCTCTTCTTTTGTCTGGGTTCTTTTCCTTGCCCCTTTTGTTCACTGGTTGTGGCGGCATTTGTTTTAGAATGCGCTGCCAAGCGTTTTCCCAGCAGTTCTTCACAATATTAAAGTCTGACCTTGTCCGCTTTGGGAGGAGTAGGGGCCGTAGTTGATATTTTGACATTTCTTTAGAACCACGCCTTACACAAAAGCTCTACTCCTGCAACAATCTCATCCTCGTCCAATCCGCTAAACCCCAACTGAATCAAACTGTCCATCGCTTTCTCCGGCTGCAACCAATACTGCCGAGTCGGATAAACCTTAACCCGATACGCGGCAGCTTTTTGGATCAAAACCTCCTGCGGTGTTTTATCCAAAACTTCGACAAGCAGATGCAGTCCGCCACCCGCGCCATGAATTTTGACGCGCTCGCCCATTGTTTCACGAATCGCCCGGACTAACACATCGTGCCTTCTTTTATTTTGTAAGCACATTTTCCGCAAATGCTTTTCCCAATGGCCTTGGGCCATGAACAGGGTCATGACCTGCTGTTGCAGCCACGGCACGCTGGGGTTGTAGCGGGCAAAAGTTGTCTTGTATTTGGCCAGAAGCCATTGCGGCAGGATGAGGTAGCTGGTGCGCAACGCCGGCGACAGGGCTTTGGAGAATGTGCCGAGATAAATCACACGTCCATGCCGATCAATGGATTGCAGCGCCGGGATGGGCCGCGTGTGGTAACGCAGCTCGCTGTCGTAATCATCTTCGAGGATGATGCCGTTAACCTGTTCCGCCCAGCGTAATAATTCCATGCGCTGATTGATCGGCATGACGCAGCCGGTGGGGAATTGGTGCGACGGGGTGATGTACACCATCTTGGCTGGGCTGTGTTGCAGATCGTCCAGACTGATTCCTGAGGTGTTCACCGGAATGGGCGCAATGGCATAGCCATGATTTTGAAAGACGATACGGGTGAAATCATAGCCCGGATCTTCCATTGCCAGGATGCGGTTGTCATCGCTGAACAAGGTGCAGATGAGGCCGAGAGCATCCTGCAGGCCATTGCACAGCACGACTTGGTCCGGCGTGCAGACGATGCCGCGCGAATCATGCAGATAATCGATCAGCTCGCAGCGCAACGCCAACTCGCCTTGCTTGTCGCCGTAGGCGCAAATGTTTTCCGACTCAAAAGAAGCCAGAGCTTCGGCGGTTAAGCGTCGCCATATCTGGCGGGGGAATGACTCCGGCGGCAGGTTGCCATATTGAAAGTCAAATTTGTAGTTCGTGCTTTTCTCTAGTGATTGGCTTGGCTGAGCCTGTTGTTCCTGCCGTGCTGAGTTGGCAATGCGGGCCATGGTTTTGTACGGACGATCCAGCACGGTCTCTTGAATGTCCTGCACGATAAACCCGCAGCCTTGTTTGCTGACGGCATAGCCTTCAACGCACAGTTGCCCGTAAGCATTTTCAACTGTATTACGGCTGATGCAAAGCTCCTTGGCCAGCACGCGCATGGCGGGCAGGCGTTTTCCTTTGCTCCATTCCCCAGCGATAATCTTCTGTTTCAGTTGCTCGTAAAGCTGTTGATAGAGCGGTTCTTTGAGGCTTGGATTGAGATAGATCATGACGACTCCATGAAGATTGTCCCCATAAAATATCTCAAAGCGAGTTCTTCTTGAAGTGACAATGTGTAGCTAAGGTTCACAGTAAATCGTCGTGATATTGATTTCAGAACCTTACCTCAGAATTGAGAATTCCCACGTGACTAATGATAATCCTCTTCCTGTTGATGACGAACCGCTAAGATCGTAACCGTTTCATTGTCCTCGATTTCAAAGAGAACAACATAGCCTTTTGAGCCAAAGGGGATGATCATTTCACGAAGCAGAGGGTTTTCAGGAGTCGCTTTTCGACAGGTAAAAGGGAAGTCCTGAAGGAAATTGACACTTTTTTCTATGGCTTCCAGTGCATTCCGGGCAGCGGCAAGATCCAGCTCAACAAGAAAGGCATACAACCGGACCAGGTCCTCTTTAGCCCCCTTTGTATAGCGAACCTGGTAGCTCAACTGCCGGCCTTTTTCTCTGCATCAAGCAGCATGGTTTTTAATTCATCAAATACTGCGTCCGCAGAAAAATACTCCCCAGTTTGTTTCGCTTCTGCTCTTGAGGTCAGACCTCGTGCAATGAATTCCCGTTGAGCTTTTCGATGCTGAATCCCGGCTTTTAAGGATTCTTCCATGAAGCTGGATAAGCTTTCGCCTTCGCGTAAAACACTTTCAGCGGCTTGGCGTAGTTCAGGTTCGACTCTTATGGATGGGATGGATGATGATTTCATAACGACCTCCATGCGTTGCATTTGCGATACATTCTATCAGGGGGCTTCCCATCAAGCAATTGTTCAAAAAAGAAAAACTGGCTGTGTCAGGGTGTTACCTGGACGATTATTGATCAGAGCAGATGGTCGGAATGATCAGGATATGCCGTAAAGCTGTTGATAGAGCGGTTCTTTAAGGGTTTGGTTGAGATAGATCATGACGACTCTAGGGGAATTGTCCCCATAAAATTTCTAAAAACTGGCACTTCTTAAAGTGACAATAGGTGGATAAAATTCGGGCCTATCTTCGCCTCGCACCATTCTCACTGTGTTGCAAAATCTCGAAGTGGATTGTCGCTCCTGCAATTTTGCGCCTTGTGTGAATGGCACGATGCTGTGCTATTCGCTCAAATTTTTACCTGAATCAGTGAGGTCAGGGTGGATAAGAGCGTGCAAGTGCTTGGGTTGAATGAGTTTTGAAAAAATCTGAGCCGCACCCAAAGGTTCGGCGGTGATTTTTTCAGAGCTAAGTCGGCTCAATGACTTGTGCGATCTGCCGCCAATGGCTTCACTGATTCAGGTTTTATTATGAACAGTTTGATTTCAGAACCTTACCTAACCAAATAGGAGGAGTGGACATGCGTAGAAAAGATTTGAAAATCACATCACCCGAAGAAGTGGACGCCATTATCAAACAATCCAACGTCTGTCGTTTGGGGCTGTGTGACGGTGACACGCCCTATGTGGTGCCGTTGAATTTTGGCTATGAGGATGGGAAGTTCTATTTTCATTCAGCGGCTGCGGGCCGTAAAGTCGATCTGCTCAAGGCCAATCCCAAGGTGTGCCTTGAATTCGACATGGACCTCGGCTTGATCACCGACGAAAAAGCCTGTAACTGGGGCTTTCGTTACAGGAGCGTGATTGTCACTGGGCAGGCAACGGTGCTGAACACACTTGAGGAGAAAGTGCAGGCACTCAATATCATTATGAAAAACTATACGGAGGATGCTTATGCCTTTCCCGAAAAAGTCGTAGGAAGCACCTTTGTCTTTGTTGTTGATGCTCAGGAAGTTTCGGGTAAGCAGACCGATGAATCGACGATTGTCGATTGATGGCAATGAGGTCTTAATCGTAGTGAAGAGTATAAATGGAGAGCGGGGAATCTAGACATCGGTTCCCCGCTTTTGTCGGTGGCGAAGAATCTTTAAAGCGCTCTTATTCTTGAAAATGAAGCCATGGCTGTTACTCTATTTATCATCACGAACCCAAACCAAAAGGATACGCTATGGCAACTCGAAACGAAGTCTATCAATGCGCAACATGCGGCAATGTTCTCGCTATTTTGACGGGTGGGCAAGGTGAGCTTATTTGCTGTGGCGCTCCTATGGAACGGATGGTTGAAAATAGCACGGATGGAGCCCATGAGAAGCATGTGCCAATGATTGTGGGTATCCTTGACGATATTGAGGTTTCCGTGGGCAGTGTTGCTCATCCCATGCAGGAAGAGCATTACATTGAGTGGATTGAGTTGCTGACGGATCGTGTCAGCTATCGGGAATTCCTGAAGCCTGGAGACACGCCGGATGTCAACTTTTCAATCGATACCGGGGACGTTACCGCACGTGCTTACTGCAATCTGCATGGGTTGTGGAAAAGCAAGCCCTCAGAAAAATAACAGCCATCAAAGGTAGATTTGTCCTCTCTGATATTCACAATGGGCAATTCTACAGTTGACTACCATGAATAAACAAACACGGGGAATCGAGAAATCGGTTCCCCGTGTTTGTTTTTTTAAAGAAAAAAAGGATAACGCTTTGTGCTGATTCGCTGGCAATTTGAGCCATAAAACGCAACAATGGTTTTATAACACGATAAGGAAGGTGGGATGAATTTTTCTAATTCATACATAGACTTAGGTCCGGGTTTTTACGAAAAAATAAATCCTGAACCCGTCGCTGAGCCAAAGTTGTTGCTGTGGAACTCCATGCTGGCAGAGCAACTGATGATGCCGGAGGAGTTAACCGCAAGTCCGGTGACGCTGGCCGAGATTTTCTCCGGCAATGTTCTGCTGCCGGGATCTCAGCCCATTTCCGTGGCTTATGCCGGGCATCAGTTTGGCTATTTTGTCCCGCAGCTTGGCGATGGTCGCGCGCACCTGCTGGGCGAGGTGATGGATCAGGCGGGCATTCGGCGCGATATCCAGTTGAAAGGCTCCGGTCAAACGCGATTTTCCCGCAATGGCGATGGTCGCTGTGCCGTTGGTCCAGCGGTGCGCGAGTTCATCATGAGCGAGGCCCTGCACGCGTTGCGGGTGCCAAGCTCGCGCTGCCTGGCGGTGGTGACGACAGGGGAAACCGTGCATCGCGATACGCCATCGCCGGGGGCGGTGGTGACGCGGGTGGCGTCGAGCCATCTGCGGGTCGGCACGTTTGAATATTTTGCGGCACGGCGCAATGTTGACGCACTCACAAAATTATCGGACTACACGATTGCGCGTCATTATCCCGAGGTGCCCGGCGAGGGGCGGCAGCGCTATGTTGCGTTGCTTGAGCAGGTGGTGGCCCGGCAAATTCGCCTGATCGTTGAATGGATGCGCGTCGGCTTTATTCACGGTGTGATGAATACCGACAATACCGCGCTGTCCGGTGAGACCATCGACTTTGGTCCGTGCGCCATGCTGGGCATCTATGATCCGCAGACGGTGTACAGCTCCATCGACACCTTTGGTCGCTATGCCTTCGGCAACCAACCGAAAATCCTCCAGTGGAACATGGCCCGCTTTGCCGATTGCTTGTTGCCGCTGATCGATGATGATCCGCGTCAGGCCATGACCTGGGTTGAACCGATTATCGATGTGATCCCCAAACAGTTTGAAGAGGCTTTTCTGGCCATGATGGCCAATAAACTTGGCTTGGTTGCCTGCGGCGGCGAGGATAAAGAGTTGATCGTCGGAGTGTTGCAGCGACTTGAAGATCAAGCGCTGGATTACACCCTGACCTTTAACCGCCTGACCCAATCAGTACGCAACGGCGAGACCGACGAACGGTTGAAGAAAGACCTTGGCCCGTGGTTTGATCGCTGGCAGAGGCGTCTGCAGGAGCAGCAGGATGATGCGCTTACCGTGCAACAGCGGATGCGCGAGTACAATCCCGTGGTGATTCCGAGAAACCATCATGTCGAAGCGGCGATTCGCGAATGTGAGCAGACCGGCAAGACGGAATTGACACAGAAGTTTCTCCAAGTGCTGCGCTCGCCTTATGAAGAGCAGGAACATACTGCGGAGTTTAAAGATCCTCCAGCCGATGGTGACCGTTTCTATCAGACGTTTTGCGGAACATGAATTAGCCACAGACAACGGCGGACAATGCTCAGACCTTTTGTCATCCAAAAGTCAAAAGTGCAAAGAATTAGCCTCACGATAAAGGCCTCGATAAGTTCGGATAACTACTTAAATCAAGGCCGTTGCCTTTAGATTTTTATCGTGGATTTTATCCGATGTTATCGGGAGGTCATCGCGAAGCTAAAAGCCTTGTCAATATTGGGGGAACTGTCTAAGTTAGACAAATCTTTTTTATCTCTGATCTCCCGACAGAGGCCGAGGCATGAAACTGCTGGAAACAGAAATACACATCAACGCAAGACCCGAAACCGTCTGGTCGATCCTGACCGATTTTGCTACCTATCCCGAATGGAATCCCTTTATCACCGACATTCGCGGCAACGCTGTGGTTGGCGAAATGCTGGAGGTGCGTGTCTCACCACCCGGTGGTAAGGCGATGGCGTTTAAACCGGTCGTTCTGGTGGCGACGGAAAACAAAGAGTTTCGCTGGCTCGGGCGCTTTTTAGTCTCTGCCCTTTTCGAAGGCGAGCATAGTTTTACTCTCACGCCCCATGAAGGGGGTTGTCGTCTGGTTCAGAAAGAACAGTTCAAAGGGATGCTGGTGCCATTGATGTGGCGCTCTTTGGATCAAGGCACCCGTGCCGGTTTCGAGCTGATGAATCAAGCGTTGAAGGAGCGGGCGGAGAGGGCCGGGCAATAAGGTTAGAGGCCGTTTTTTGCCACAGACAAATGCAGACAAGGGCAGATAGGGCTTAGACCTTCTGTCATCCAAAAGCCAAAATCAGTAAATTAGCCTCAAGATAAAGGCCACGATAAGTTCGGATGAATACTAAGATCAAGGCTTTTGTCTTTAGGTTTTCATCGCGGATCTTATCCGAATTTATCGGGAGGGGATCGCGAAGCTAAAAACGAAAAGAAGTTGTCTTGAATGTGTCCGCTTATGTCCGCTCTTGTCTGTGGCAAAAAAAGGTTTTGACCTACTACGTGTCGGGTCGAGATTTTTCAGGATACCGTTAGAGACCGACCACGAAAGAAACGCGGCTCCATGGCGAAGGAATCTCAAAACACTGTGAACAGGTCAACCGTTAGAACCGCTGCTGTCGGCTGGTTGACCAGTGCCAGCGCCGTTACCTACCTGCTGAGTCTGAAATTTCCACTCACTCTTGTCTCCGCCGTATTGGCCTGGCTGGCGATGATCATCTGCTGGCCGCAGCTCAGCCGGTCCGCTCGGCAGCAGTCGTCAACGCTGCTTGTCGCAGGGCTGATTCTTATCGGCTGGTCATTGCTCAAAGGAACCGCCATCGACACGGTAGCGCTGCTGGGTAAAAATCTGCCGCTGCTGTCGATGTTTGTCGCGGTGTCGTTTCTCTCCCTCACCAATCCGCTGGTCCCAAACAGCACGCATCCGCGTGGCGGGAAGGGCATCCTGTCAACAATGCTCACCAGCCACCTGCTTGGCTCGGTGATCAATATCTCCATTATTTTTGTCGTCGGCGACCGCCTGGCACGTCATGGAAAATTGAAGCCCGCCCAGGCCCAGGTGATGATGCGCAGCTTCTGCTCCGCAGCCTTCTGGTCGCCGTTTTTCGTCGCCATCGGTGTGGCCATGACCTACGCGCCCGGCTCCGAGTGGCGGCATACGGTGGTGCCGGGGCTGATCATGACGCTGCCCATGTTTGCCATCAGCTTTTTCGACGCCCTGCGCCAAAGCGGGCAAGACTTTGAAGGGTATCCTTTAAGCGTGGAAAGTCTCTTTATTCCTTTCACGCTGGCCATCGCCGTACTCGTCGGCCATGCCTTGATTCATTCCGTCAGCATTCTGACCATTATCACCATCATGGCGCCCCTCGGCGCCCTGCTCTTTATGCGCGAACGGCCCCGCCTGGGTAAAACCAGAGACTACGTGGAAACCCGTCTGGCCAATATTTCCAGTCAATTTGCCCTGTTTCTCACGGCGGGCGTTTTCTCAACCGGCATCTCTTCACTTATAGCCAGCTATTCCGACATTCTCTCGTTTGAAATTTCACGGTTTTCACCCCTGTTTTTCCTCGCCTGCAGTGGGGTGATGATTATTGTCGCCCTGTTTGGCATCCATCCGGTGGTCAGCATCGCGCTGGTCAGCCCCTTTCTTGCGCCTGTCGTCGCCAACCCCAGCCAACTCGCCTTTCTGTATCTCACGGTGTGGGGCATTGCCACGGGAGCCAGCCCGTTGTCGGGAGTTGGCTTGGCCATTGTCGGTCGCTATCATGTTCCCAGCAGCACCGTACTGAAAATGCACCTGAACTATATGGTGCTGATGTGGCTTTGCTCCGGCTTGGTCAACATGCTTTGGTTTGGGTGATGGCAGTTTGGAGGGGTAATTTCAGTTCTGATCTGTACCTACAGGAGACATTCGCCCGCTTGATAATTGATGATATCCACTTTCCGGATAATCCTGAATGGAATGTGATATCTATAAAGGCAATTAACACGCTTTGTCTTGATATTATAGGTTTTTGTGTTAATTCTAATGTTTTGCGTGTAATAGTATCGTTTCTTGATATCTCATTTTTATTGATATGAAAATGAGATATCAAGAAACGAACTAATAACTTGTTATACGGTGGTTGTAGTATGTCTTATTGCTATAACCCAGAGTGTGTTATAGGTGCAGTGATAAAAGTAGTGATTAAAAAAATCGCATACGGGTAGTTAACTGGAGATAATAAAAGGCATTCCATGGAGCAGCGGAAATACTTCAAATACAGAATAAATGAACTTGAAGATGTCTATAAGAAAGGCAGCAATGACATTGCCGTTCTTGAAGACCTTGAGGAAGAGCTACACCACCGATCAACACAAAGAGCGCGAAAGCTATTAAGCGCTGTCCAAAAAAGTATGGGGGGAAATGATCATTCCGCGTCAGTTTCCCGAGAACCTGTCTCTGCCGACCCGCCAGCATCCGTTAAAACTCCAAAGAATACAAACGAACCGGAAGTTACGGCAGCGCCTCCAAAGCTAACTGTAGCAATAGTGCCAGTCAGTGCCCCTGCGCCCGAGCAAGATGCTGAGAAGGTAATAGACTGGGGCGAGGCTTTAACAAGTGCAGACATCTCACCTTCAAATTCCGAAAGTGGTAAAGACCCTAAGCCCCTTCTCAATAATCCCTCCGATATTCTTGATGTTTGGACAGTGTTGGAAGCGTTGTCGCCACAGTCCTATAAAAAGCCGAACGATTTAGTTATCGGGCAAGGCTCCGTAGCTTATTTGCAAGAAGGTCGTGAACCTTGGTTAAAAGGCGAGAATTCCCGCCCCAAAGCCAATCTTTATTACATGGTCTATTTAGGCGCGGTTGACATTGAAAAAGCCACAGGAAAATTATTGTCTATTTATCAGGATAAGCGGGTTGAACGCCCATCAGTGCGTGGATTGGCTGCATTAGGTGTCGTGCTTCTTGATAAGAAAGGTGTTCCTATTCCCGATATGGGTTTGGCGTTATCGAGTTTCGGTTGGTCTTACGCGAGAGCATTACAGGGAAAACTTCAAGAGTTAAAGTCGTGGGAGATTGCCGAGAAAAAATTAGTCGAAGGATTGGATAAGTATATTTATAGGGAGGATGAGAACGGTCAGCAACTCCCGTTTACACTAAGTCAAGCCCGATTTGTCTATCAATGGCTTCTTAAAAATTATGAAATTCCCGACGAAGATTCTTTGGAGCCATCATTTGCTATTCGTTTGTATCAACCCTTTAGCCGAGGCGAGCCGGAAGCGCCTTTGCTAAATAGTTTTTATATCGATGATCTTCAAAAAGCAAAACAAGCCGTTCGAACTCAGACCACAGGTGATGCTCTTTCTCAGTATTTAGGAATCACCAAGCCTAAAAATCGTTTCGATATTCTAAAAGACAAACAATATTTAGAAATCGCATTGCAGCCCAAATATTCACCTGTAGCGAGATGGCCTAGCAACGGACGGCATTCTCTGGTTTTGCTCCAGCAAGCGGCAGTTAATCTTGCGAAACTGCAATTATCAACAGGAGGATTGTTTTCTGTTAACGGCCCGCCAGGAACGGGAAAGACTACGCTTTTAAGGGATATCGTTGCTTCTGTTTTGGTGGATCGTGCAAAAGCGTTGTGTGCTTTCAAGAATATCGATGATGCATTTGAGTATTCAGGTCAGATGAAGTTAGGTAATGCTTTTGTTCACCTCTACAAACTCGATGATAGTTTGAGAGGGCATGAAATCATTGTCGCCTCAACCAACAACAGAGCTGTTGAGAATGTCAGTAAAGAGCTTCCATTATTCGGCCAGATTGCGCAGGACATTGAAGGGCTTGAATATTTTAAAACTGTTAGTGATGCTTTGTCTGATGGCACAGAAGAGACTTGGGGGTTATGTGCTGCCGTGCTTGGGAATGCTAAAAACCGCTCAGAATTTATCAATACAGCATGGTGGGATGATGATACAGGGCTTCGTAAATACTTCCTGTCGATAACAGGCCAACTGAATTTGGAAGTTGACAATGATGGAAATGACATTATTCCTCGCGTCATTGAAGAATGCAATCCACCCAGCTCAATGGATGAGGCAAAAAGACGTTGGGATTTTGCTCGAAATGAATTCGAAGAGACTTTAAAAAAAGCACAGGGAGTAATTGATCAAGCGCAAAAAGCTTATGAAGCTTCTGTCAAAGTGGCGAAGCTAGAAGTAGAGATAAAAAGCCTACTAACAGACGAGGCACGACAAAAAATAGAAATCAATAACGCAAAGGAGCTCTATGCCTCACTCGAAAAAGATTCTGAACAAAAAAAATTAAAAGTAGATCAGCTTAAAACTCGGGAAAGCGATCTGAAAGCGACGAAACCAGGATTTTTTAAGCGACTGTTTTTCAGATCTAAATGGAAAGACTGGAAGATTCAACATAGTGCATTACGAATAGAGCTTTCAGGTGTTTACAAAGAATATAAATTAGCTCAAACCAAGACTGATGAATGCAGTTCCGAGCTATCCAAATTTCATCATGCCATTTCTTATGCTCAGGAAAAGATAAGAACACTTCATTCACAGCGCGTTACTCTTTTAGCTGAAATTGAAAAATACTCGCCAATTTGCGGGAATAAACTCGTTACGTCTGGACTTTGGGCTTTGGAACACGATCAGCAGCAAATTTTCTCTCCGAACTTTACAATCAAGGCGCAGCGTCTCAGAGATGATGTGTTCGTGTCCGCTATTAGGTTGCATAAAGCATTCATAGACGCATCATCAAAGCAGCTCAGACAAAATCTAGGTGCGTTTTTTTCTGTTTTAAGTGGCAAAGTCTTATCCGAAGACAAACAGGCTCTGTTGCCCCATCTTTGGTCGAGCGCGTTTTTGTTAACTCCGGTCATGTCGACGGCATTCGCTTCGGTTGGGCGCATGCTAAAACCAATGCCAAAGGAAAGCATTGGCTGGTTGCTTGTCGATGAGGCTGGTCAGGCTACGCCCCAAGCTGCCATTGGAGCTATATACCGATCGAAGCGCGTCATGTGTGTTGGTGATCCACTGCAAATCGAGCCTGTTGTTACTTTACCTTCGCCTTTGGTTGAAGGGATTTCAAAGCATTTTGGAGTTGATCCATTTCACTGGATGGCTCCTGACGGGTCGGTTCAGACGTTATCGGATAACGCTAATGTCTATGGTACAACTATCCCCCGAGAATTGAGCGAGATTAGAATTGGTTCGCCTCTGCTTGTTCACAGGCGTTGTGAAGACCCAATGTTTACGATTTCCAATCGTCTTGCCTATAACGGCTTAATGGTTCAAGCAACGGTTTCCCGCGAATCGGATATTACCTCTTTATTTGGAAAGCAATCCGAATGGTTTGATATACAAGGGAGTGCTCAAGAAAAGTGGTGTCCCGAGGAGGGAGAGATTGTTGCCAAAATGCTTCTTAAACGAATTGCTGAAACCAATGGCGATCCTGAAATTTATGTCATTTCTCCATTCAGAATTGTTGCTGAACGAATGAGTCAGCGTATGCGGATGGAAGAGAATACTTTAATACAGCATGGCATCGAAAATCCAAATGATTGGATTTACAACAATATTGGAACAATTCACACATTCCAAGGAAAGGAAACCAAAGCGGTTGTATTACTTTTAGGTGCTCCAATTCCGGCGCAAACAGGCGCAAGAAACTGGGCTACATCTAATGTGAACCTGCTCAATGTTTCAGTTTCCAGAGCAAAACAGAATTTTTATGTGGTTGGGAATAAGTCACTCTGGGGAGAGCTCGGAAATATGAAGCTAGTTGCCCGATTGATTGGTAAGTGATGGGTGTGAAAGGTTTTTACTTTATACCCATGGTGTTTATGTTGGATAAGTGCCAAATATCAACGGGGCAGGGGATATGATTTAAAAGTCCAATTTTGGCCGCCTGCTTTTCTCCGTGTCTCAGTGGCTCCGTGGTTTACCCTTTACCCTTACGGTTCCCCCACCGTCGCAGACCAGACAACGGTCCCTGTTTTGCCTCCTGCTCGTTGAGCAGCTTGCGGATACGCGGGGAGGCGGCAATCTGCTTTTCCTGCGAATAGGCTTCAATGTTGTCCTTGATGTCATCCAGCGCATAGAGATAATTGATCATCAGGCCACACGATTCACGCAGCCCTTTGCTCGACACATCCCCCAGCCAGTTGAGTTGTTCGATACGCGCTCCGTTGCCGAGATGGAAGCGAGCGACCGGATCAAGGGGCGCGCTGTCTCGTTCGCGGCGTTCGTGCAGGTAGCAGGCGCACAGGGTGAGAAGCGGCTCTTTGAGCAATTCGCAGACCTCTGCGTTTTCTATCCAACGTGGATCATCAATGACATGGGCTAAGGTGGGTTCGACGTCAAGGAGTTGGGAGGCTTCGGCCAGCACCGTGGCAAAGGAATTTTTATCGTGTTGTGAGCCGTTATCGGCCAGCCGTTTTTCCAGCCAGCGGCGGAAGCCGGGGATTGGCGACAGGGTGGAAAAGGTTTTCAGGTTGGGCAGACTGTGGCTCAATGAATCGACCACTTTTTTGATCAGAAACGGCCCGAAGCTGATCCCTTTGAGGCCGGTCTGGGCATTGGAGATGGAGTAGAAGATCGCTGTGTCGGCCTTGTTCGGATCGATATCTTCACGCTGATCATCGAGCAGGCTCTGGATGCTGGAGGCCAGCCCTTGAACCAACGCCACTTCAATAAAGATCAGTGGCTCGCCGGGCAGCACCGGGTGAAAAAAGGCATAACACTGGCGGTCCCATTCGAGGCGGTGGCGCATGTCGCGCCACGAGCTGATGGCGTGGACGGCTTCGTAGGCCATCAGTTTTTCCAGCAGGGCGGCCGGGCTTTGCCAGTCGAGCTGGGTGACGCGCAGGAAGCCGACGTCAAACCAGGTAGCGAGCAGCTGTTGCAGGTCGTAGTCGAGCCGTTTGAGGTTGGGGGAATCATTCAGAAACCCCAGCAGCTCGGCGCGCATGTCGATGAGGAACTTGACGCCCTGGGGCAGAGCATTGAACTGTTGCAGCAGTTGCTGGCGCGGCGAAATCAGCGCCTCGCGTAACTCCAGCACCTGCTGACGAAAGGTTTCTTCATCGTCGCTGTGTGCCAAGCGGTGGGATACCTCGCGTACCTGATTCTGATCCACGGCGAATTGATCGGCGAGTATTTCGAGAAAATGGCGTCTGCCCGTGGCATTGAGGGTCAGGTACAATTCACCGATACCGGCCGCATGTTGGCGGGCAGTGACCGCGCCATGGCGGGCGGCAACGCACTCGTTCAACAGTTGGGCGACGGTGTCTCTTTCGTCTTCCGGCAGATCCGGCGAGATGCCGGGTAAGCCATCACTACCGCGCCAGTCGCTCCAGGTGCGTTGCAGGGTTTTCCAGCTGAAAATAAAGCGGCTGTTCATGGTATGCCTCCGGGAAAGATTATTTTCTATGGTGCAGTAACAATAATAATAGCAGTCCTTTGCGCGGATGGTAGGGGAGAACTTGATTCAAACGTACATGGCTATGATATGCTTGCAGTGTCCCTCTTGCGAAAGGATCACCATCATGAAAACACGTATTTTTATGACGCTCCTGTTGTGCTGCCTGTTCAGCTGGACAGCCGCAGCCCAAGAGTTTGAGCGCGATACCATTGACACCAGCGCCGGGCCGGTGGAGATCACCTTTATCGGCCATGCCACGTTGATGCTGAGCTTTGCCGGTCAAATCATCCACATCGACCCGTGGACCAAGCTTGCCGATTACGACCAATTACCCAAAGCTGATTTGATTTTGATCACTCACGAACACCGCGATCATCTGGATACCAAGGCGGTCGAAGCGATTCGAACACCGGAGACGCAGGTCGTGTTGACCGATGTCTGTGCCGAGCAGGTGAGCGGTGGCATCATTATGCATAATGGTGATACCCAGCAGGTGAAGGGGATTACTATCGAAGCGGTTCCTGCTTACAACAATGTGCATATGCGTAGCCCCGGCGTGCCCTATCATCCCAAAGGACGGGGCAATGGCTATGTGCTGACTTTTGGCGATAAAAAAATCTACATCGGCGGCGATACTGAGAACATTGCCGAGATGAAGGATTTGAACGATATTGCCGTGGCGTTTCTGCCGATGAATCTGCCCTACACCATGACTCCGGCCATGGTTGCGGATGCGGCACGCCTATTTAAACCGGCCATCCTTTATCCGTATCATTACGGTGAGACGGATACCGCGGAAATTGTGGAACTGTTGAAAGGGGATCAAGAGATTGAGGTACGGATTCGCAAAATGAATTGATCGTTTTCTCACTTAGGGGGTGTTGCAACGAGCTTTTATGGCACTTGATGGTGAATGAAACGGGAGATCGGCAGAGCGATTTCCTGAAACCCAAAGGGGTCAAATCTACGGTTGACGTAAGTGCAGTGGGGGGCAGGTCTTGAATTGCAATATTTTGTACCTGGCATAAAGGAAAGCTGACCACCAGCTTAAATAAACGAGCGGGGAATCAATAACTTGATTCCCCGCTTTGCTTTTCTCCGTGACTCCGTGGTTTAGCCTTTGCTTTTCCTGTTCCCCCATCTTCGCAGACCGGACAACGGTCCCTGCTTTGCCTCCTGCTCGTTAAGCAGCTTGCGGATGCGCGGGGCGGCGGCGATCTGCTTTTCCTGCGAATAGGCTTCAATGTTGTCCTTGATGTCATCCAGCGCATAGAGGTAATTGATCATTAGGCCACACGATTCACGCAACCCTTTGCTGGACACATCCCCCAGCCAGTTGAGCTGTTCAATCCGTGCTCCGTTGCCGAGGTGGAAGCGAGCTACCGGGTCGAGCGGCGCGCTGTCGCGTTCACGACGTTCGTGCAGATAGCGGGCGCACAGGGTGAGCAGTGGCTCTTTAAGAAGCTCGCAGACTTCTGGGTTCTCCAGCCAACGCGGATCATCAATGACATTAGCCAACGTAGGTTCGACGCCAAGCAGTTGGGCGGCTTCGGCCAACACCATGGCAAAAGAATCTTTATCGTGTGCTGATCCGTTATCGGCCAGCCGTTTTTCCAGCCAGCGGCGAAATCCGGGGATTGGCGACAGGGTGGAAAAGGTTTTCAGGTTGGGCAGACTGTGGCTCAATGAATCGACCACTTTTTTGATCAGAAACGGCCCGAAGCTGATCCCTTTGAGCCCGGTCTGGGCATTGGAGATCGAGTAAAAGATCGCGGTGTCGGCTTTTTGCGGGTCGATATCTTCACGTTGATCATCCAAAAGGCTCTGAATGCTGGAGGCCAGCCCCTGAACCAGCGCCACTTCAATAAAAATCAGCGGTTCGCCGGGCAGCACCGGGTGGAAAAAGGCATAACATTGGCGGTCCCATTCGAGGCGGTGGCGCATGTCACGCCACGAGCTGATGGCATGGACGGCTTCGTAAGCCATCAGTTTTTCCAGCAGGGTAGCCGGGCTTTGCCAGTCGAGCTGGGTGACGCGCAGGAAGCCGACGTCAAACCAGGTGGCGAGCAGTTGCTGCAGGTCGTAGTCGAGCCGTTTGAGGTTGGGTGAATCATTCAGAAACCCCAGCAGCTCGGCGCGCATGTCGATGAGGAACTTCACCCCTTGGGGCAGAGCATTGAACTGTTGCAGCAGTTGCTGGCGCGGCGAAATCAGCGCCTCGCGCAGCTCCAACACCTGCTGACGGAAAGTTTCTTCATCGTCGCTGTGCGCCAAGCGGTGGGACACCTCGCGCACCTGGTCCTGATCCACGGCAAATTGATCAGCGAGAATTTCGAGAAAATGGCGTCTGCCGGTGGCATTGAGGGTCAGATACAACTCACCGATACCGGCGGCATGTTGGCGCGCGGTGACCGCGCCATGGCGGGCGGCAACACATTCGTTGAGCAGCTTGGCGACGGTGTCTTTTTCCTCTTCGGGCAGATCCGGCGAGATGCCGGGCAGACCGTCGCTGCCGCGCCAGTCACTCCAGGTGCGGTGCAGGGTTTTCCAACTGAGAATAAAGGGATTGCTCATTGCATTCCTCCTGGACCGATTTTTTTGAATGGACAGTAACTATAATGATAGCAGTTGTTTGCGCGTTTGGTAGGGCATAACGCAATTCACACGGTGTTGACATCTGTTATGCTTGCAGTGTCATGACAACAACGTTTTTACGAAAGGATCGACATCATGAAAACACGCATGTTTCTGACGCTCCTGTTGTGCGGTCTGTTCAGCTGGACAGCCACGGCACAGGAGTTTGAACGCGATACCATTGATACCAATGCCGGGCCGGTGGAGATCACCTTTATCGGCCATGCTACGCTGATGCTGACGTTTGCCGGTCAGACCATTCATATAGACCCGTGGACGAATCTGGCTGATTACAGCCAACTTCCCAAAGCGGACCTGATTCTCATTACCCATGAACATCGGGATCATCTGGATACCAAGGCTGTGGACGCCATTCGCACAGCGTATACCGAGGTGGTGATGACCGAGGTGTGCGCCGAGCAGGTGAGCGGCGGCATTATCATGCATAATGGTGATACCCAGCAGGTGAAGGGGATCACTATCGAAGCGGTTCCGGCTTACAACAATGTGCATATGCGTAGCCCCGGTGTGCCCTATCATCCCAAAGGGCGGGGCAACGGTTATGTGCTGACTTTTGGCGATAAAAAAATCTACATCGGCGGCGATACTGAGAACATTGCCGAGATGAAGGATTTGAACGATATTGCCGTGGCGTTTCTGCCGATGAATCTGCCCTACACCATGACTCCGGCCATGGTTGCGGATGCGGCACGGATGTTTAAGCCGGCGATCCTCTATCCCTATCATTACGGCGAGACGGATACTGCGGAAATTGTGGAACTGTTGAAAGGTGATAACGAGATCGACGTGCGGATTCGCAAGATGAAGTAATGGTTTTTCCTCGTAATCTCCTTACGAGTATCCTGCTTTGAGGCTGGACTGAAACGGGAGATCGGCAGAGCGATTTCCCGTTTTTTTTATGCCTGTCGTCAAGACGTTGAAAATCCCCCGCATGAACGGTTGTGTGGTACATATAAAGAGTCCTTTCTTCTCATGATCTTCATCCGGGAACCTCTCACACGCGATGACAACAAAGCAACCACGGCAACTGAACACGCTGACACAGCAGAACGTGACTAAAACGCTGGTGCGTATGGCCGTGCCCATGCTGGCCGGTACGTTCTCGATGAACGCCTACAACCTGACGGACACCTGGTTTGTCTCGCGGTTGGGCACGACATCGTTGGCGGCCATGTCGTTCACCTTTCCGGTGGTGATGATCTTGCGCTTTGTGACCATGGGGCTGGGCACCGGCGCGCTGACGCTGGTCGGCCATGCCCTCGGCCGTGGTGACCGCGACACTTCGGCGCGACTGACCACCCATGCGTTGCTGCTGTCTTTGCTGCTTTCCCTGATCATTACGCTCTGCGGTTTTTTGACGTTGCGGCCGCTGTTTACCCTGTTGGGCGCTTCTGGTGAGGTGTTGACCCAGGCCTGTCACTATATGACAATCTGGTATGGCGGTGCCGTGGTGATGGCGGTGCCGTCGGTCATGGGGCAGATTTTGATGGGAACCGGCGACACCCGTTCGGCCAGTATCAGCATGGTGACGGGTACTCTGATCAATCTGGTGCTCGATCCGCTGCTGATTTTCGGCGCCTGGGGCGTACCGGCCATGGGCATTAGCGGAGCAGCGCTGGCGACCATTGTGTCTCAGGTGTTTTCGCTCTTTTTTCCGCTGTATGTGTTGAGTCGGAAGCATCGGCTGATCAATTGGAATCTTCCGCGCTTTAAGCGGTTGTTCGATTCCTGGCGTAATATTTTGAAGCTGGGCATCCCCAGTGTTCTCAACAATCTGTTGACACCGTTGTCCATGGCCGTGGTCACCCGTCTGATTGCCGGGTATGGCGCATTTGCCGTGGCCGCCACCGGCGCGACCAGCCGTCTGGAGATGTTTGCCTTCATGGTGCCGATGTCCATCGGCATGTCCTTGGTGCCGTTTGTTTCACAAAACTACGGCGCCGCCGCGTTTGACCGGATTCTCGAAGCGCAAAAGGAAACCCGGCTGTTTGCTCTGGTCTATGGTGCTGGGGCGACGCTGCTGTTCTTTGTGTTTGCGCCGCAGATGGCAGGGCTGTTTTCCGAGGATCCGGCGGTGATCGCCGTCATGGTGGAGTATTTGCGCATTATCTGCTTCGGCTACGGGCTGTTGGAAGCGTTTCGCTACAGTAGCTTCTGTCTGACCGGCGTGCAGAAACCGCTGTCGTCGGCTCTGCTCACCTTGGTCCGTACCTTTGTGCTGCTGGTGCCGCTCTCGTATTGCGGTTCGTGGCTGTGGGGGTTGACGGGGATCTTTGTCGCGCGGCTGGTGACGGATGTACTTTCATCTACGATTGCCATGATCTATTCCCGCCGGGTGATTTTGGCCATGCAACGGCGGGAATGATGGCATCGACTGAGGACTGTAAAGAATAATTTACTGATCGTAACCCCAAAGAGATTATTTTGCTTCTCGATGACTTCACGATCAAATCGGATAAGGGCCACGATGTGAACCCCAATGTTTTGACCTTATCGTGAAGTCATCGAGGAATGTATCGCGAGGCTAAAAAATTAAAAAACGGGAAATCGATAATTCGATTTCCCGTTTTTGTATCCTGATTTTCTGGAAGTCCTAATAGGCAATGCCAGATTTTTTACGCACTTTGCGCATCACTTTTGATGCGGCATAGCGTGCCTTCTGCGCGCCCATCTCCAGGGTTTTGTGCAGGGCTTCCTTGTCTTCCAGGATTGCGTTGCGCCGTTCGGTGAACGGTGTGAAATAATCGCGCACCGTTTCAAACAGCTCCTGCTTAACCTCACCGTAACCGAGGCCGCCAGCCAGGTAGCGTTGGCGCAGGGCTTCCTGCTGCTGTTTGTCGAGGAACAGTCGGTAAATCTGGAATACGTTACACTTGTCCGGATCTTTAGGATCTTCCACCGGGGTCGGGTCGGTGACGATGCGCATGATCTGCTTGCGCAGTTGCTTTTCATTCTGAAACAGGTCAATGGTGTTGCCGTAGCTCTTGCTCATCTTCTGACCGTCGAGGCCGGGAACCGTGGCCACATCATCATCAATGTCCGGTTCGGGCAGGGTGAAGATTTCGCCGTATTCGTTGTTGACCTTGGCCGCAATGTCGCGGGTGACTTCGACGTGCTGTTTCTGGTCTTTGCCGACCGGCACCTTGTCACTGTTGAAAATGAGGATGTCGGCGCTCATCAGCACTGGATAGGCAAACAGGCCGTGGTTGGCGGCAATGCCCTTGGCGATCTTGTCCTTGTAGCTGTGGCAGCGCTCCAGCAGGCCCATGGGGGTAAAGTTGGACAGAAACCAGGCCAGCTCCTGCACTTCGGGTACGTCGGACTGCACCCAGAAGGTGCTGCGTTCCGGGTCCATGCCCAGAGCGAGGAAATTGGCCGCCGCTTCCAACGTCCCGGTGGCCAGGGCCTTGCCGTCGGACACGCTGGTCATGGCGTGGTAGTTGGCGATGAAACAGAACAGTTCGCCCTGCTCCTGATAGTCGATCATCTTCTTCATCATACCGAAGTAGTTGCCCAGATGCAGGGAACCGGACGGCTGGATACCGGAAAGAATGCGCATGGTGTTGTCCTTGTGTTTTGAAAATCGTCAGAGTTGTCGTTATGTCTGTCAGAAGCTAAAAACAAAACAAGCCGCGATGATCGTATCGCGGCTTGTGTGATTTCATTGTTGCCGCGCCGTGCCCGGCGCAGTCTGTGATGTCAAAAAAGCGGAAGGCACGCGATCAGTCCATAAAGGCTGAACGCCACCACCATCGCTGTAATGTCATCGTCTGTGTTTTCATAGCGCGCAGAGTAACAGGTTCGGGGTGCGCGGTCAATGGCCTTACTCAACATCAGGCAGGTTGTGATAAACCTCCTCGACCGTTGGGTAGCCGGTCAATACCTTCACCACCTGAGGCAGCGGTTCGGCATGACGTTGTGGCAGATCATATTCGCCACCGGCAATGGTGGGAAAAGCCAGCTGCTCGACGGGCGGCCGGAACTGCGCATCCACACCCGGTTTGTTGCCGCGCGGGTCGATCCGGTACCAGCCGTGGTTCTCCAGCCACACCGCAACCAGGCCATGCAGGCAAAAGGAGACCGGCTGTTGCGCTTCATCGAGGATCAGACGTTGGTAGCACAGGGCCGCGGGAATGCCGTTGGCGCGCAGCAGGGCGACCAGCAGATGGCTCTTGGCGTAGCAGTAGCCGGTGCCGTGCTCCAGCACGTCGGAGGCGATGCAGGTCACCGGATTCAGACGGTAATCCCAACTGTGTTTGATGGCGTCACGGACAAACTCAAAGCAGTTTTGGGCGGTTTGTTGCTGATCGTCAGCCACGCGCAGCTCGGCAGCCTTGGTTTGAATAGCTGGATGGTTAAAATTGATGATGCTTGTCTGTGCCAGATACTCTTCCATGGTGTGACTCCGTGCAATTGATGAAGCGTGATCTCGACACATAACATCATGACCGGGCCTGGTAAAGAAAAATTCGGCGTTCGTGGTGATGATTACAGGGGCACCTGTTGGCGGTTTTTACCCTTCTCGAGATCGAAACTGAACACATCCATGGACATTTGATGGATGCGGTCACCGTTGCGACCGACGGTGTCGTTGAGAAAGACGGCGGTCTCGCCGGGCGCCAGAGTGCGGCATCCTTGAGGGCCTTTGACTTCCTTACGGCCATGGCTGAGGATGTACACCCGTTTGCCGAGTTGGGCACAGTAGATGGTTTGCTGTGAGCGGTTGGTGGCCCGCCATTGCGCTCGCGGCGGCCAGTTGCGTGAGTAGAAGGTCCGCACTTCAATGGTGAGAAACGGGTGCTCTTCCACGCTGATGGTGGTGTATTCCTGCCAAAGGGACCAGTCTGCCTGGGCCGGAGCCGCGCAGATCAGGACCAGGAACAGCAGCAGGGTGGCGCGCACAAATCGCATTGCGTGCTCCTTTCGCTGAAGGGAAGAAACGGGACGTTTGAAGGGTGTCCACCTGTTACATCGACCATCCGCAACAGAATGTTAAGCGTGTTGCAAAATATGAAATAAATGTTGATTTATGTTGCCGGGCTGTCAAGGGTTGCCCGGCAACATAAAAAGAGGTGACGTGATCAGGCTCCGCGACGCGGAACCAGGAAGTAATATCCCTGGTAACTGAAGACCGCACCATCCGTGGTGATCTCTTCAAGACGGTAGCGGTTTTCCAACATGCTGCCGGCACGCATGATGCGATCATTGAGGCGGATCAGGCTAGTGTTCTGGTCACCGGTAAAGGCATGAACCGACATGTGCAAGCGGGGCAGTTGTTGCTGCATGCTGCCGGGCAGTTCGGTCAGGGCCAACACCTTGCGCGCTGGAGCTTGCGGTGTCGCCACAGGCTGCGCGATCGGCTCGACGACCGCTTGCACCTGTTGCGGTTGCGGTGCTGGTTCCTGCGCTGCTGCCGGTTGCGCCACGTCGGCGACGGGCTTTGTGGTCACAACGCTCTGTACGACGTGCTCTTCCGCCAGCGGGGTTGTGACCGCTGGCGCTGTTATCGCGACCTGTGGTTCTGGCATGACCACTGTTGCAGGAGCTGCCTGGGTCGGTTGTTGCACGGCAGGCTGGGGAACCGGTGGCGTGACAGGTGCCTTCGGTTCTACGACCGCGGTTTGTACGGGAGTCTCAACAGCAGTGTCTGTTTTTGGAGCTGTTGCGACTTCTGGAGCCTCATCACTGTTCCAGGGACCAAACAGCCACAATAGGATCCCGGCATTGAGGATCAGGACCACAACCAGTACCAAAGGCCACACCGGGCGTTTGGGCGTTGTTGACGACGCGCTGTCGTGTTGGCTGTCCAGAGTTGGTGTGGCGTTTTCCTGACGATTTTTTTCCGATTTCTTCAGGGCTTCGAGAATGAAAGACATGGTCGGTTAGCCCTCCGTTGGTGCCGTCAGTTGCGGGTGCTGACCGGCGAGATGATTATTGAGATGGATCAGGGTGATCGGGCCGATAATGCCATCGGCCGCCAGACCTTCGGATTGCTGGAACTGCTGCAATTCATCCAACAGCAGGCCGTTGAGGCGCAGGGTGGCATCGGGGCGTGGTTCACGCTGCATCAGCCGCGCCAGCTGTTGTTCCAGCCACAGCACCATCGGACCGCCCTCATCAGGTTGTACCGCACCCGTATAGGTGCTGGGTGGTTGCCACAGCAGGGTAAACTCGCCGTACCACTGTTCCATCAGGTCGCTGGTGGCGACGGTGTGAATTTGATCGCCAATGACAAAGGTGGCCACATCGGCATTGAGGCCGGTCAGAGTGGCGTAGAAGCGTTGTCCATGCTGATCCTGCAGGCTGAGGATGGCGGGCCGGTTCAACTGGCGCAGGCTGCCGAGGCTGCCGCGTTTGTTGAGAAAACGCAGTCCCTGCTGCAAGGCATACTCACCGGGAAGTATCTGGTCGGGTTGATAGTCTTGTCCCCAGACGCGAAACAGCGCCTGATACGCCATGTTCTGACTTTGGGTCATGGCGAGATGAGTCGGCCAGGCCAGAGCGTCCATTGGCGGAGTTTCCGGCGCTGCCGGTGGCGGAGTGACTGCCGGAAGCTGGATGACGGTTTGCTCGGCCACCTGGGCCGGAGCCATGTCTTGCCGGGGCACCGGCGGCGTGGAGGGCGCGGGGCGCCATGTCGTAAACGCCACCGCTGCGACACTGGCGATGGCCACCGTGCCGAGAATCCAGTTCCAGCGGCGTGTCGAATTCTGTTTTTGAGCGTCCGCCGAAGGATCGCCGAACACTTCACGGGCGGTGGCTGCCATCAATTTGTGGCTGACCGTGTTTTGCTCTTTGACGTAAGCGCCGAGCAACGCCCGGTCGCAGAGCAGATTGATGAGACGCGGGACACCGCCACTGAGACGATAGAGCTTGCGGATGGTGGCGGCCGGAAACAGCGGGCGTTCCACCCCGGCCACCTTGAGGCGATGGCTGATATAGCCGACCATCTCCTGTTGCGACAGCGGTTCCAGGTGGTAACGGGCGGTAATGCGTTGGGCCAGTTGGCGCAGCTCGGGCCGTTCCAGCATGACCTTGAGTTCCGGCTGGCCGAGCATGATCACTTGGAGCAATTTTTGTTTGTTGGTTTCCAGGTTGGTCAGCAGGCGGATCTGTTCAAGGACGTCCACCGAAAGGTTCTGTGCCTCGTCGATGATCACAACCGTCTTGCGCCCTTTGGCATGGGTCTCGAGCAGGTAGTGGTTGATGCCGTCGACAAACACCTTGATGCTCTGGTTGCCGTCGGGGTAGCCAATGCCCAACTCATCACAGATGGTGGCCAGCAGTTCCACGGCGGTGACTTTGGGGTTGAGCACGAAGGCGATCTCGGCATCTTCGGGAACCTGTTCCAGCAGGCAGCGACACACGGTGGTTTTACCCGTACCCACTTCGCCGGTGAGCAGCACGAAGCCACCATCGGATTGCAGGCCGTAGATCAAGTGCGCCAGGGCTTCGCGATGGCGTTCACTCATGTAAAGATATTGGGGATCCGGTGCGATGGAGAAGGGTTTGTCTTTGAGACCGAAATAGTCTTTGTACATAGCAATCCTGTCGCGGGAGTCGTCGAAACACGGGGGTTGATCGAAAACTTATCCAGACATCATAGTCAATTAGAACGACCTTTCCCAGTGTTTTCTAACGACGGGTCGCAAAGGGGCCACGACAAGGCCAACACGTTGGCGAAGCAAGAACGGCGCAGGCAGAGCTCTTGTCGGTTGTTATGGTGTTTTCGCCGTCGCCGCACTCTGTCCGGCGACAAAGCCGGTGGAAAAAGCCGCCTGAAGATTGTAGCCGCCGGTATCCGCCTGAAGATCGAGCAACTCACCCACCAGATACAGTCCTTTGACCTTGCGTGACTCCATGGTGCGCGGGTCCACTTCTGTGAGCCGGATGCCTCCGGCGGTGACGATTGCTTCTTTGAACGGGCGATGATCGCTGACGGTGAGGCGGAAGTTTTTCAGCCACACCCGCAGCTTTTTGCGTTCATCCGCCGTGACGTCCTGACCGAGGCGCTGTGGTGAAATCCCGGTGAGATCGAGGCAGACCTCGACCATCTCTTTCGGCAGCAGCCCACGCAGGATGCTGGAGAGTTCTTCCTTGTTGCGTTTGGCAAAGTCGCGCAGCAGCCGGGCATCAAGCTTTTTGTCATCCAGCGCCGGTTTAAGGTCCAACACCAGTTCCACCGCTTTGTCTGCGCGCAGGGCATCGACGGCCTGGAGACTCAGGGTCAAAATCACCGGCCCGGTGACGCCGTGTTGATGAAACACCAGCTCGCCAAAATCCTGAGCGGCCTTTTTACCGCCGATATACAGGCTGGCGTTGATATTGCGCAGGTTGAGGCCATCCATCCTGCCACAGATCTGCGGTTCAGCGATTAACGGCACCAGGGCCGGGCGGATGGTTTCGATGCTGTGGCCGAGAGGCTCGACCAGCGCATAGCCATCCCCGCTGGAACCGGTGGCCGGGTAGGAAGCCCCTCCGGTGGCAAGAATCACCGCATCACCAAGCAGCTTGCGCGAGCCATAGCCGACGCCGCGAATTTCGCCATTTTCGACCAGCAGACGATCCACCGGGGCGTCGCGGATGATTTTGACGCCACACTGATTGAGCCAGTCGGTCAGGACGGTGACCACATGCTGGGCCTTGCCGTCGCTGGGGAACACCCGCCCACCACGTTCGGTGGTGAGTTTGAGGCCGTGCTGCTGAAAGAAACTACACAGCTCCGTGTTGAAAAAACGGTGAAACGATTGGCGCAGGAAACGACCGTTTTTGCCAAAATGGCCGATGAACTCAGGGATGTCGGCACTGTTAGTCAGGTTGCAGCGGCCCTTGCCGGTAATGGCCAGCTTGAGTCCGGGGCGGCGCATTTTTTCAATCAGGAGGGTGTCGGCTCCGGCGAGGGCGGCCTGCCCGGCGGCCATCATGCCCGCAGCTCCGGCTCCAACAACAATCACTCTGGTTTTTTCCATCCAACGTCTCCAAAGGGAAATGAAAGCAATAGCAGGTGCGTTCAGGACGCATTGTGGCACTGCACTGTTGAAAAAGATAGTCTTGTCGGCTTGGGAATGTCGTTTAACGGCCTGCGAGTTGCCGGGCTGCCAGAGTCGGATTATCCGCCGCAAGGATGGCCGAGATAACGGCACAGCCGCCGGCACCGGCAGTTAACACATCCTGTCGACGTTGGGCGTTGATGCCACCCAGGGCGATCACCGGCAGGTTCACCTGCTGACAGACTTCGCGCAGCTTGTCGAGGCCTTGAGGCGCACCATAGGCCGCTTTAGACGGGGTGGCGTAGATGGGACTGAAGGTGATGAAATCAGCGCCCTGACGTTTTACCTCCAGCGCCCGGTCAAGATGGTGGGTGGAGACGCCGATCAGTTTGTCGGGGCCGAGTAATTGACGCGCGGGAATGACGTCCAGTGATTGCTCGGTGAGGTGAACGCCATCGGCATCCACGGCCAGGGCAATGTCAATGCGGTCGTTGATCAACAGCTTGGCGTTATAGCGCTGGGTCAGCTGGCGCAGGTTGCATCCCAGGGTGTAGAGTTCGCGGCTGGTCAGATCTTTTTCGCGCAGCTGCACCGCGTCAACGCCGCCCTTAAGTGCAGCTTCAACGACATCGAGGAGATCGCGACCGCCGGTCTGGCGGCGGTCGCTGATCAGGTACAGGGAAAAATCAACGGCCATGATTACATGGACGAGGCGTTGAGGAACGCGGTGTCCCAATCTTTCCACACCGCTTCGTAGCCCTTGGCGCGAATCACTTCGCTCATCTGTTCGGGGCTGCGGTCGTCGTCAATGACGAATTGTTCCTTGTTTTTGCCTTCATCGGCATGACCACCGGGGGCGGTGCACGAACCGGCGCTCATATGGGTGATGCCGAGCGGCATCAGGCTGTCACGCAGTTGCGAACTTTCGCGGGTGGACAGGAACTGGGCCGCATCGGGAATGAGCAGGCGCGACGCGCACACCGATTGCACCAGTTGTTTGTCGCTGACCGGATTGATCGGGGCAAAACCGCCGTCCGCCGGGCGGATGCGCGGGAACGAAATGCTGACATGGCTGCGCCAGTAGCGATGGGCCAGATAGTAGGCGTGCAGGCCGGTGTAAAAGGCTTCGGTTTCAAACGGGCCGAGGCCGAGCAGGGCACCAACACCAATGCGCCGCAGACCGGCTTCTCCGGCGCGGTCCGGGGCTTCAAGGCGGTAGCGGAAATCGCGTTTTTTGCCGTACGGATGCAGTTGCTCATACAACACCGGATCGTAGGTCTCCTGGTACAGGGTCAGGCCATCGACTCCGGCCGCGACCATCTGTTTGTAGCCGTCGGTGTCCATGGGATAAACCTCAATACTGATGGAGCTGAACAGCGGTTTGATCCGTTCGACCGCCGTGGCCAGGTAGCTGTTGTCGGCCATCTTGCTGTGCTCACCGGTTAAAAGCAGAATGGCGCGAAAGCCGTAATCGTGAATGATCTGCGCTTCTTTTTCCACCTGATCAAAGGTCAGGGTGGTGCGGGGAATCTTGTTGCTGGCGTTGAAACCGCAGTATTTGCAGCCGTTGGTACATTCATTGGACAGATACAGCGGCGTGTAAAGCTGGATGATGTTGCCGAAGCGCTGGCGGGTCAGTTGATGGGCGCGTTGGGCCATGGGCTCCAGATAATCCAGTGCGGCGGGCGATAACAGGGCCAGATAATCGTCCGGGGTCAGTCGCTCGGCATCCAGGGCTTGTTCAACGCGCAGGCCGGTGGTGGCGGCCATTTGTTCACGAATTTTTTCAGCCGGGTATTTGAGTATTTCGTCGGCAAAGCTCATGATTTACTCCTCCCGCAAAAAGCCGGTCAGCGGGCTGGAGGCTTCGGCCTGATTGCGCTGTTTGCCGAGCCCGGCCAGGTACCCCATGCGTCCGGCTTCCACGGCTTTGCCAAACGCCTCAGCCATCATGGTCGGGTTGCCGGCAACGGCCATAGCGGTGTTAACCAGCACGGCATCGGCACCCAGTTCCATGGCTTCAGCCGCGTGGGACGGCGCACCAAGCCCGGCATCGACGACAACAGGGACAATGGCTTGTTCGATAATGATGGCGACGTTGTCACGGGTTTTCAGGCCTTTGTTGGTGCCGATGGGGGCACCCAGCGGCATGACCGTGGCGACACCGACTTCCTGCAGATGCTTGGCCAGCACCGGGTCGGCGTTGATATAGGGCAGCACGTGAAAACCGTCTTTCACCAGCACTTCCGCCGCTTTCAGAGTCTCAATGGGGTCGGGCAGCAGGTAGTAGGGGTCTGGAGTGACTTCCAGTTTGACCCAGGGTTCGCAGCCAGCGGCACGGGCCAGACGCGCGAGACGGATGGCCTCTTCGGCGTCGCGGGCGCCGCTGGTGTTGGGCAACAGCAGGTATTTATCGCGGTCGATATGGTTGAGCAGGTCATCCTGTTGGTCGTCAATGTTGACGCGGCGCAGGGCCACGGTGACGATTTCCGCACCGGAGGCGGCAATGGTTTCCGCCATCTGTTGATTTGAGGCAAATTTCCCGGTGCCGACCATCAGCCGGGAACGGAAGGTGCGACCGGCAATTGTCAGTTGGTCCATGGTTCATACCCTTTCTCGTGGCGAACGTCTGTTTCGTCACGGATAAATAAAATTGCAGACGAGATCGTTTCAGAAGAATGGAAGGTTAGCCCCCACCGACGAAATTGACGATCTCGATCACATCCCCTTCGTGCAGGGCAATTTCCGCGAGTTGTTCACGCGCCAAGATGTCGCGGTTGTATTCCACGGCAATGCGCGCCGCATCCAGTCCCATATCGTTGATCAGGTCGGCGAGAGTCTGACCTTCAGTGACGGTGTGGGATTGGTTATTGACGGTGATGTTCATGCGATGAATCCTCCTCAACGGGATCGAGCCCGAGTAGCAAGCGAATAACAACATTGGCCTGATGATGGGCGGCAATACCGACACGCGGTGCCATCAGACCATGACCGGCATCCACTTCACTGGTGCCGTCGCCGCACAAATACAGTTGACCCATGGCACGTCGGGTGCGAATGGTATTGCCCGGTCCGTAACCGGCCATCCCCGATCCGGCCACCAGCGGGCGGTCCGGATAGGTGCGCAACCATTGCCCGGTGATCATGGCTTTGGTTTCGGCGCAGTCCACCGCTTCAACGAGGATGTCGACCTCGGCGAACAGGTCGGTCAGATTTTGTGTGGTCAGAAAACGGTGCTCGGCAGCAACGGTTATGAACGGATTGATCCGCAATAGATTGTCTTTGAGCGCATCCACTTTGTTCATGCCGATCTGATCGATAAAAAACTGCTGGCGGTTGAGGTTGGACGGTTCCACCACATCGTAATCGGCAATAATCATGTGGCCGATACCGGCACGGGCCAGAGCTGTGGCAATGGCGGAACCAAGGCCGCCGGCACCGGCAATGCCGATGGTTGCCTTTTTTAATGGTTCATGCACTTCGGGGGTATGGCGGGCGACCAGAAACGCTTCCAGCTCGGCTTCGGACGGAACCTCGCCCCGACGAATGAGGATGACGTGATCGAAGGGGTGCAGTGTCCGATCACTCTGGACCGGCAGCCCATTACAGATCAGAACATCCGCATCCGGTTTGACCTGATCGCGCAGGTCGAACAGACTTTGGTCGTCATCTACCTGTATTTTATTTTCATTGAGAACGATAATCATGACACGTTGGCGAGCGGCAGCGCTCCAGGGCCCAAAAAAGAAAAAGGTCGCGAAAGCGACCTTCGACAGGAAAAATCCTGTATCAAGTGCCGCTTCCCTACGCCGGTATAACCCGGATCAGGTTCTAAGGGTCGTCCTGCAACAGGACTCTCAGTAATAAACTCCCCTAGGGCTTTTCACATTTTTTTAAACAAAAAACTAACGTCCGTATACCCTAAAGTCAACTTTTTTATCGGTTTGGCGTTGTTTTTCAGGGTGGCTTTCCACTAGTATGGGCGCAACCCAAATGAGGACGGTTCGCCCACGTGTTTCCCGCGTGTTCGATCGATGAAAAAGTGCATTAAAAAGGAGTGTCGTGATGAGTATTTCCGAGCGTTATCGTGATCTGGTTGATGAGGTTGATGTGATGATCAAGGCCTTTCAGACCGACGAAGCGACCTGTGGGGCGAAACGGGCATTGCAGGTGCTCAATCACGCACACAAAACCCTGGCCGAATTGGCTGAGGATGTTGGTGAAATTCCCCGCATGAAGATTGAGGCGCAACTGAGCCCGGTGCTCCTTGATGCCCATAATCTGCTGGATCGGGGGCGTCTGCTCCTGGAAGAACAACAGCTCACTGCGGCGCATAAGGTCTGGGATATTCAGAAAAAACTCTATCGGTTGCTCAACGATTTATAGGTATAGGCCGATGTCGGTCGTGTTATCGGTGGCGTGAGCTCAGGCGATGTCCGACGCGCTGCACTCGTGCGTTGCCGTCAGGTCCGAGACACAGACCACCTGATCGCGGCCGGCCTCTTTCGCGGCATACAGTGCGGTGTCCGCCAGCCGCAGCAAACCATCTTCGGAATCGACGCCATCGGCAGGACAGGTCGCCACGCCGATGCTGATGCTGATGTCCAGATCGCGAATCTCGCCACTGAAGCGCAGCTCTTTTGCGGCCAGCCGCAGTCGTTCAGCCACTTCGCGGGCACACTCCATATTGGTGTTCGGCAACACCAGAGCAAACTCCTCACCGCCGAATCGGGTCGGGACATCGTAAGGGCGCAGATAGCTGCGCAGCATGCGTGCCAGATTGATGAGAACCGTATCGCCGTTAAGATGGCCGTAACGATCGTTGATGGTTTTGAAATGATCCACATCCACCATAAGCAGCGAAAACGATTCCTCGGTGCGGATTTGACGCTGAAACTCTTTTTTTAATGTGCGCATCAGCACACGGCGATTGTAGAGTTGCGTCAGCGAATCGGTGCTGGATAAGTTGAGTAGTAGACGATTGCTGCGCTTAAGGTTGTCGTGCAGGGTTTTGACTTTCAGCTGTACCTTGATCCGGGCGACCACCTCACCAATATCCATGGGTTGAACAATATAATCACTGGCCCCCTGTTCAAGCAGGTCGATTTTGGTTTTGGTCCGATTATCATCCGCCAGCACGATAAAGGGGATGTCGCACAGTTCCGGGTCCTGCTGTAGATGGCGGAGGAGTTCCAGTCCTGACATCTGATACACTTGCAGCCCGCAGACGACCACGTCGATGGCATCCTTTTCCAGAATCTCCAAGCCCTCGCGGCCACTGTTGGTTTCAAAATAGCGGCTGAACGGTGACGTGTCTCTGAGTGCTTCTATGATTTTCTGGCGCGTGGCTGTTGACAGCGCAACGACCAGGATTCCCGGTCCCATAAGCAATTCCCCAGGGTAATGAAAATAAAATCAGAATAATCAATACTTGTCTTCACAGTGTAACGCAGAATAGAGCAATGTCTTTATTTTCTATCGACAGGATGGCCGTGGGTCTTTATCATTTTTGTCCTGCGACATCAAAATGAACTGCCGTTGTCTGAGTCTTGGTGAGCTTTCGCGAAGAGAAATTTTCGCTTTGGCGATGCCGGTGGTGTACAGGAGGCCGTATAGGAGATAGAATAAATAAAACAGACCACATTGTTTGAGTGTCATGGAGACTGTGCAAAAAAGGAGGATTGCGATGGCGTTGGTAAAAACCTGGTATGACATTGATGCCGCAGCTGAAAAATTCGGTATCAAAGAGGCCACCCTCAAGTTTTGGGCTTCGGAAGGCTTGGTGCGCAGCGAACGGGAAGAGGGCGATATCGTCCGTGTTCATATTGATGATGTCCGGTTGCAGGTTGCGGATATGATCAAGGAAGCCGAATCTAAATCTTAAGTAATTCAGGACGTTGCCATGTCATGTGATGTTGTTGTGATCGGTGGTGGTATTGTTGGTACCGCAACCGCGTTGGCCTTGACTGACCAGGTCAAGGGATGTCGTGTTTTGGTCGTTGAGAAAGAAGCCGCGTTAGCCGCCCATCAGACGGGCAACAACAGCGGTGTCATCCATTCCGGGCTTTATTATCGTCCCGGCTCTCTCAAAGCGAAAAACTGTGTTGAAGGGCGTGATGCGCTCTATGCCTTCTGTGCTGAACATGCGATCCCTCATGAGCAGTGTGGCAAAGTGGTCGTGGCCACCAGTGAAGAAGAACTGCCGGCCTTGGCAGAACTGGAGCGGCGCGGGCGGGCCAACGGGCTCAAGGGGGTGGAACGTCTCGATGCGCAGGGGATTTGTCGCCGGGAACCCCATGTGCAGGGTGTTGCCGGATTATTGGTGCCGGAAACCGGCATTGTTGATTTTGTTAAAGTGGTGGAAGCCTACGCCCGTTTAATCAAGGAACGCGGCGGTGAGATTCGCCTTAACTGTGCGGTCGAGCGGGTGGAACGTCATGAACAGGGCTTTGTTTTGCACACCACCCAGGGGCCCATCGACGCTCCTTTTGTGATCAACTGCGGCGGACTGCATTGTGATCGGGTGGCCTTGATGTGCGGCACCCGGCCGCATATGCGTATTGTCCCGTTTCGCGGTGAATACTACACGCTGGCCGAGCACTGCCGTAGCAAGGTCAAGCACCTGATCTATCCGGTTCCCGATGCAAAATTTCCCTTCCTCGGCGTTCACTACACCCGCATGATGAGCGGTGAGGTTGAAGCCGGTCCCAATGCCGTGCTGGCGTTTAAACGCGAAGGCTACAGCCGGACCAGCTTTTCTTTGCGCGATACTCTGGAAACCCTGACTTATCCCGGTTTCCTGTCTATGGCGTGCCGTTTCTGGCGCGTTGGATTGCATGAATACCATCGCTCGTTTTCCAAACGCAAATTTGTTGCCGATCTGCAGAAACTGATGCCTGATCTGGTTGGCGCGGATATCGTCCGTGGCGGTGCCGGGGTGCGTGCCCAGGCCGTGGCCGAGGACGGTTCTTTGCTCGATGATTTCAAGATTCTCGATGAACCGGGACTGATTCATGTGCTCAATGCCCCATCTCCGGCGGCAACAGCCTCTTTAAGTATCGGCAAGACCATTGCTGAAAAGGCTGCCGTGCATTTTGCCTTGAAATAAGCAGCACGCCTGATGGCTGTTGACGGATCAGGCGTGGCGTTCTGTCGTTTTTCGTTGTCTGTTTATCGTCTTATTTCAGCCGGAGCCTCCCTATGGTTAAGCACCTCTCTCTGACCGATCGAACCGTTTCTGTGTCTCTTCTTATCGGCCTGGGGCAAGGGGCTGCCGGCTGGCTGACCGTGGCGCTGTGGCAAACGGACAATCCGGCAGTTTCCACAACCTGCCTGGCCGTCATGGCCGCTGTTGCGGTGGTCGGCTTGACCCTGCAGTTGACTGCGGGGCGTTGTTTCACCCGTCAGGTGGCCGGGCTGACGCTGCTGTTGGGAACTGCTTTTGCGCTGGTCACGGCATGGGTGACCTGGCAGGGGCTGACACCGTCTCAAGCATATAATGGCGGTGGAGAGGTTCTGGCAACAAGTTGGACGCTGTGTGCCGTTGCGTTGGCGTATGTGCTCATCCCCTTTATCCAGGCGTGGCCAACACGTCGTGAGGGCCGTTTCTACTATCCGGATCTCTACCGACACAGTTGGGATAATTTCTTTATCCTGCTGGTGGGCGGGATGCTGACTCTGGCGTACTGGTTGCTGATCGTGCTGTGGGCGATGTTGTTTGAAATGGTCGGCATCGGTCTTTTTAAAACCGTTTTTTTCAACAGTGTATTTGCCTGGCTCACCCTTGCCGCGGTTTTCTCCCTCGGCATCCATCTGGCGAGAAAGCATCAACAGGTGATTGGCGCGCTGCGTCACATCGCTCTTTCGCTGTGCTTTTTTCTGCTACCGCTCACGGCGTTGATTACCTTGTTTTTTGGTGCGTCTCTGCCTTTTACGGGGTTGCAGCCCATCTGGGATACGGGGTATTCAACGCCGATTCTGCTCTGTCTGATTGGTGCCGATCTACTGTTGATCAACGGCGTTTTTCAGGAAGGATCAACGCAACCTTACCATGGTGTGGTGTGCCGACTGGTGGAAGTCGCCATGGTGCTCTTGCCTGTGTATGCACTGATTGCCGCCTATTCGGTTTATTTGAGGGTTGATCAATATGGCCTGACGCCGAATCGCTTTTTTCTGATTTTTCTGGTGGTGGTCGCGACCTGCTATGCCCTGGTGTATGCCGGGGCGGTTTTCTACCGTCGCTCCGTGTGGATGGGGCTGATTCGCCAGGGGAATCAGGGGGTGGCTCTGCTGATGGCCGTTCTGATGGTCCTGGTGCACAGTCCCGTGCTCAATCCCCTGACCTGGAGTGCCCGCGATCAGGTCAACCGATTGCTGACGCAGAAGATTTCCCTCGAAGAGTTCGATTTTGGCGCGTTGAAATTCCGCTTTGGTCGTGCCGGGCTCCAATCCCTTGAGCAACTCAAACAGCTGCCGTCAGACCATCCTTTGGCGGAGATGCTGCCCCCATGGTTGATGGCCGTTGACGAGGCGTCCAACTATTACCAATGGAAAAATAATCGACAAAGTGACGGGCTTTCCTCTGTTCCCTTGGTGGAATGCATTGCCGGTGATCGCCCGGTGCCGCCGGATTTTGTCCGGATCCTGACGGAACGTCAGTGCCGCAAATCGACCTGCTATGTTCTGCCTGTTGATCTGGATCGGGACGGTCGTGATGAGCTGGTGTTTTTTAATATGGCGGACAAATGGTTGGCGCTGAAGCTTTATGATCGTGACCCGCAAGGGGAATGGCAACAGCGCGGCACGCTCGGCGCGGCTATGACGCAGGAACAGCGCCAGGCACTGGTTGATCGGATCCGGCATGAGCGCCATTCTGCGGTTGATCCCCAGTATCAGTCGCTTCAAATCGGCGATGAAGTGCTGTTATTTGAACCCTGATCTGGTGTTGATGGCCGCCGGTAAGAGGCTCCGGCGGGAAAAAGAGGATCTGCAAAACACAAAGAGGGGCTGCAGAAAAGCAGCCCCTCTTTGTGTTGGCGTTGACTCGTTTTTTAGACGGTGCGGCCGTTGCTTTCCTTCAAACTGCTGTGAATCATGCGCAACAGCCGTTCGGTTGTTTCCCAATCGATACACTTGTCCGTGATCGAGACCCCGTATTTCAACTCCTCACGAGGACCGATGGGCTGGTTCCCCTCTTCAATGTTGCTTTCAATCATCAGGGCACGAATGGTGTCGTTGCCGTTGGCGAGCTGATCGAGGACGCTGAGCACCACCTCTTCCTGGCGGTTGTGATCCTTGCAGGAATTGGCGTGGCTGCAGTCAACCATGATGGCCGTGTTGAGATTCTGCTCGGCGAGTTTTTCCTCGGTAAAGGCGATGGCTTCGGGCTGATAGTTGGGGCCGTTGCTGCCGCCGCGCAGAACAATATGGGCATCTCCATTGCCGCAGGTTTCAACAATGGAAATGCGGCCCTGGCGACTGATGCCGAGAAAACTGTGGCCGTGCTGGGCTGCGCTCATGGCGTCCATGGCAATCTGCAGGTTGCCGTCAGTGCTGTTTTTAAAGCCGACCGGGAACGACAGTCCGCTGGACATTTCTCGATGCGGCTGTGATTCGGTGGTGCGTGCACCGATGGCCCCCCAGCTGATCAGGTCGGCAAAATACTCCGGCGTGATGGTGTCGAGCATTTCGGTGGCAATGGGCAGTTCCAGTTCGGTGATGGCGCAAAACAGTTGTCGGGCAATGCCGAGACCTTTGGAGATCAGGTGGGTCCCATCGAGATCCGGGTCGTTGATCAGACCTTTCCAGCCGACAGTAGTGCGCGGTTTTTCAAAATAGACGCGCATGACAATGAGCAGCTGATCGTCGAGCTCACGGGATAACTTGCTCAGGCGCCGGGCATAATCGAGAGCCGCTTCCGGATCGTGAATAGAGCACGGACCGACCACAATCATCAGCCGTTGGCCGCGATTATGGAGAATATCTTTGACCTCGTTGCGTGCCTTGGTGACGAATACGGCGGATTGTTCGGAAAGCGGGAACACCTGTTTGAGCTCGGCCGGTGCAATAACTTCGGTGATGCCTTTGATATTGAGATTATTTGTACGGTACATGATGGATTGTTCCCCTTGCCGCTTCATGTTAGTTTAGCGAAACATCACATGGCGGCAGTATCGTGACTCGTGTGGTGAATGGTCATGGTGCCCACCCCTCCAGCCGGCACCGGATTCCATACGGATAACGTGTGAAAAACCTCGTCAGAGTACCGTAAATTTTTGGCGAGGTGAACCTTTTTTGCCCGGTTTGCCACCGGAGGTTAAAAAAAGTTTTCAGTGTTCAGTGAGAGTGATTTGTCCGTTCGAAACGATCGATAATAGGACGTTTTTTTGTGAAAGAGAGTGACGATGATTTTGCGTGAATTATTTTTGGCCATTGCCGGTCTGGTTGATCTGGTGTTCAGTATTTATGTTCTGATTCTGGTGGGGCGAGCCCTGATCTCATGGGTGAATCCCGATCCGTATAACCCTATTGTCCGGTTTCTGCACAGCGCCACCGACCCGGTGTTGTACCGTATTCAGCGACTGGTGCCGTTGCAGTTCGGCGGCATTGATTTCAGTCCGCTGGTGTTGCTCCTGGCGTTGTCTTTTGTCCAGCGGATTCTTGTCGTTATATTGCGTTCGATCGCTTATAGCTTCTGATCCATGGCGTGCGATGAACTGAATGCCTGTGTCACGACGCAACAGGGTGGGGTGGTCATCGCCCTGTTCGTTCAGCCGCGGGCGAGTAAAAATAGTCTGTGCGGGTTACAGGGTGATGAGCTGAAAGTGCGTCTGACCTCGCCGCCGGTCGAGGGGGCAGCCAATAAACTGTGCTGTACTTTTTTTGCTAAATTGCTCGGCGTGTCAAAGAGTTCCGTGACCGTGCTGCGTGGTGAGAAGAGCCGCCATAAGCAGGTTGTTGTCGAGGGTGTTTCGCTTGAGACGGTAAAACAGCGCTTGTCTCAAGCCCTTTAATTTATTCGATAGGCGACAGGAGGAGAGAGGTCATGCAACCGTTTGTGTTTCACAATCCGACTGAAATTGTTTTTGGCGTCGGCACCGCCGACAAGGTGGGTAAGTATGCCGCCCGTCACGGTGGCAAAGCATTGCTGGTTTATGGTCGCAACAGTATCAAGACGACCGGACTTTATGCGCGGGTAACGACATCGTTGCAGGCCGCCGGCTTGAGCTGGGTGGACCATGGTGGGGTCAAATCCAATCCGGTGCTCAGTCACGTCCGTGACGGGGTGGCTCTGGCTAAACGGGAGCAGGTGGATGTGATTGTGGCCGTTGGTGGCGGCAGCGTTCTCGATGAGTCAAAGGCCATTGCCGCCGGGGCTCTGAGCGATGGCGATGTCTGGGAGTTTTTTTTACAGGCGAAAGTGGACAAGGCGTTGCCTCTGGTGACGGTGTTGACTCTGGCGGCCACCGGGTCGGAAATGAACTGTGGCGGCGTGGTCACCAATGAGGAAACCGCACAGAAGTTCAATATCAATTCACCCTTGCTGTTTCCGAAGACCTCCATCCTTGATCCGGCTTTGACCTATAGTGTTCCGGCGGATTATACCGCCTATTCGGCCGTTGATGCGATTTCCCATCTCATCGAAGGCTATTTCACCAGTAATGATCAGGCCACACCGTTGCAGGACCGCTTTGTCGAGGGGCTGGTGAACACCATTATGGAGAGCACCGAGCAGATTCTGCATCAGCCGGATCATCCTGATGCTCGGGCGACCATGATGTGGTCGGCGACCTGGGCCTTGAACGGATTGTCCACGGCCGGGATTGGTGTCTACCAGTTTCCCAATCATATGATTGAACATTCCCTGAGTGCGTTGTACGACATCGCCCATGGTGCCGGGCTGTCCATTGTCATCCCCGGTTGGATGGATTACGCCGCAACACAGAATCCGGCCAAGTTTGCTCAGTTTGCCCGACGGGTGTTTGACTGTGATCTGACCGATGATCTGGAGTGCGCCCAATATGGCATCAATGCTCTGAAAAACTGGTTTCGCCGCATCGGCAGTCCGGTGACGCTGGCGCAAGGCGGCATTCCGGAACAAGAGGTTGCTGCGATTGCCGATAATGCCGTGATGCTGGCACAAAAGTGGGGACTCAACGCGTACACCGCTGAGGTGATTGCCGACATCCTCAACCGCTGTCGCGACTGATCAGGAGCGAGTTGTGAAAATTATTTCTTTTAATGTCAATGGCTTGCGTGCTCGCCTGCATCAGGTGAAAGCGGTGATTGATGCCTGTCAGCCCGATATGCTGGCTCTGCAGGAAACCAAGGTGCATGACGATCAGTTTCCGTTGGCCCAGATTGAGGCATTGGGTTACCACGTGCGTTATTACGGTCAAAAGGGCCATTACGGCGTAGCGTTGATGTCGCGACATGAACCTGTGGATGTGCAGTACGGCTTTGCGGATGACGGCGAAGAGGCGCAGCGGCGGTTGATTGTCGGTCGCTATGCGTTTGGTGACCAGATGGTCACGGTGGTCAACGGCTATTTCCCTCAGGGCGAGAATCGCTCTCATGCGGTGAAGTTTCCTGCCAAGGAAAAATTTTACCGCGATATGCGCCAACTGCTGGAAGGTTATGATGCCGACAACGATGCGGTTGTGGTGGTCGGTGATATGAATGTGGCCCCGTTGGCGGAAGATATCGGCATCGGCGCGGACAATGAAAAACGCTGGTTGGCACAGGGGAAAAGTTGTTTTCTGCCGGAGGAGCGCGCCTGGCTGCAGACCCTGACAGACTGGGGGCTGCATGATACTTTTCGTCACTGTTGTCCTGATGTGGCGGATCGGTTCAGCTGGTTTGATTACCGCAGCCGTGGATTTGACCGTGAGCCGAAGCGCGGTCTGCGCATTGATCTGATTCTGGCCAGTCAGGCGCTCATCTCCTGCTGTCGGGCTGCCGGGATTGATTACGATATTCGTGCCATGGAAAAACCTTCCGACCATTGCCCGATCTGGGCTGAGTTTTCACTTTAGCCTTTTCTGTGACCGGGTCGGATCTGATGTGTGCGGCCCGGTTTTTCTCTCCTCGCCTGAGGACACGCCGTTTTTCAGCAGGCTGTTTGTCAACAGCCCGCTGAACAGTGTTTTCATTCTCTGGTTAAAAAGTCGTCGCAGCCGCCGGATCTTTTGCCAACATGATTGATTTTGCGACTTTTCAAAACCGTGCTAAGATCGTAAAATTCTATCATGAAGTGATGGGTCGAAGGGAAATGCTTATGCACAAAATCATGTTCGTTGATGATGAGCCGAATGTTCTGCGCTCCTTGCGGCGGCTTTTTATGGATGAAGGGGACTACGAACTGTTTTTCGCCAACTCAGGGCGTGAGGGTCTTGAGCTGCTGGAAGAAGAGCCGGATGTGTGTGTCGTCGTTTCGGATTATCGTATGCCGGATATGAATGGGGTCGAGTTTTTGAGTCAGGTGCATGCCCGCAAGCCCGACACGATTCGCATTGTCCTCTCCGGTTACGCGGATACCGCCTCAGTGGTTGAAGCGATCAACATCGGGCACATCTATCGCTTTATCCCCAAACCATGGAATGACGACGAACTGCTGGTCAATATCGCCAACGCTGTCGATACCTATGATCTCAGCCGCAACAACAAACAGCTTTCAGCGGCGTTGGAGCAACGCAACGATCAACTCGAACACGTCAATGCCAATCTCGAAGAAACGATTCTTGAACGCACGGAAGCGTTGGAACTGCGCAGCGAGGTGCTGCAGATGGCTCAGGATATTCTCGACAGTATGCCGGTGGCGGTTCTTGGCGTGGATATCGAGGATCAGATCGTTCAGGCCAATGTTGCGGCAACCCGACTGTTGAAGCCTCGCGGCATCCTGCTTGGCGAACAGACTTCAGCGGTTCTCAATGATGGTCTCCTGGCGTTTATTGAACAGGTGAAATTAACCGACGTCTCGACGGATCGGATCGCCATAAACGGTACCCTTTATCGGGCGAACGGGCAGTATCTCAATGATGATCGCGGTCGCGGCATCGTCATTACTCTTGTGCCGCTGGAAACGGAGTGAACGGCGATGAGTCGGGTATTTTCTCCGAATATCCCCGTCGAGGTCGAGGCGGTTCTGGCGACGATTCATTCTGACATCGGTATGCCGCTGATCGCGCATAAGGTCCTGGACCTGATGCATTCCGGGCAGGTCGACGCTCATGCTCTGGCCGCGGTGATCGTTCAGGATCAGGCGCTGGCTCTGCGTGTTCTCAAGCTGGCTAACTCGCCGTATTACGGTTTTTCACGGCGCATCAGTACGGTTCAGGATGCGGTGGTGATCCTTGGTGACAAAGCCCTGCGTAACATGGTGTTGATTCTGGCCATGAAAGGGATGCACAATCACTTTGGCGACACTGAGCGGTTTTTATGGGAAGAATCGGCTGCTTATGCCATGGCTGCGCGTTTTATCGCCGAAAAGGTTCCGGGTCTCCATCCCGAGGAAGCTTTTATGGCGGGACTGATGAGCAATGTCGGCGAAGTGGTGTCGAATAATGACAATCCGCAACGCTTTCGCACGGTTTTCAATCGCTGTCGTCGGCAAGGTCGCTGTGATGAAAGCGCGGCTTCTGAGCTCCCTTATCCCTTTACCGTCCTTGGTGCCGCTGTACTCAGTTCGTGGAATTTTTCACCGTTGCTGGTGGCCAGTCTGTATTACGCTGAGACCGATGACCTTGTCGGTGAACCTGAGGAGTTGCTCTTTCGCATGTGCGCGGTGGTGTTTCTCGCCCGTCAGCTGTGCCGCGCATTAACGCTGGGCGGTTATCAGGGCAGCAACCATCCTGTGAGCGCCGGCTATGCCGGTAAGGCGTTAGGTCTGGAGGGCGCGGAATTAAAAAACCTCCAGTGTGATTTTTCGGCCTTTTTTGCCGAAAATGCCCCGACACTGCTTTGTCCGGACTGAATTTTCCTGTGGAGCCTTTTCCAGGGCTCTGTCTTTTTAAGACCTAACAGACTGTTGAAAAGCCCCCGGAAGGGACTTTTTTTCAACCTCCTGCTAAACGGCCTGTCGCCTTGTGAAAATCCATAACGGCATGCACGGATGCATGTGCGACGTGCTTCCTTCAGTTGGCTTTGGGCGCTTTGGGTACCTGGGTTTGCGGGAATTCCTGAGAAATTTTAGTCATGGCCGCCTTGACCTCAAGTTGCATGGTGTTCCAACCGGCGTTGGTCAGCTGCAACGTTTTTTCATCCACGTCTTCCACCAGACCCTTTTTCTGCAGGGCGGCCAGAGCCTTATTCAACGTGATTTTCATTTTTTCCGGTGGCGTGGTGTTGCCGGTCATCTGGGCAAACGTGTTGGCCAGTTCTACATTCTTGGCGTTGATCAGGTCTTTTTTGGCAAACGGTGTCTGGGCCTGTTTGACAAATTTGCTCATCAACAAGAAAAGAATCGATTGCCACAATTCATGATGGGTTGAAGCCATAGAAAAATCCTTTCGTAAACGCAATAGCACCGGATTGTAGCGGGGACGGCGGGGAATGTCCAGAGGCGAGCGGTCAGGCGGGCAGTGTCAGAGCAATACGACCATGACTCAGGTCGGTGATGTGGGCGCAGAACCGTGTCAGGTGCTCTCGGGGCAGCCGTAGTGACAGGCTTACCTGTTCTGTGAATTGTTGATCGTCGACAACAACTTCGTAATCATCAAACAGCCGTTGTAACGATTCAACAAATGCATACGCGCAACGAATTTCTACCGTGCAATAGTCAATTTTCTCTCTGGTCGCCAAACCCGCCAGGGCCGCGAGGACCGCATCGGTATAGGCACGGGCCATGCCGCCTTTGCCGAGGCGGGTGCCACCGAAGTAACGAGTGACCACCACCGTGATATCGCCAAGACCACTGTGCTGCAGCGCCGTAAGCATCGGTTTGCCTGCGGCGCCGTGAGGTTCGCCATCGTCGCTCATGGCTGTCTTTGCGGTGGCGCCGGGCGCGCCGACAACACACGCCCAGCAGTTATGGTTGGCATCGGGAAATTCCTGTTGCATGGTGCGGATAAAGTCACGCGATTGTTCGATGGTTTCCGTAGCCGCCACCGTGGCGATAAAACGGCTGCGTTTTACCTCGATTTCACAACGATGGTACTGAGCGGGGACAGAGTAGCGCTCGTTCATTATGAATGGTCGAAGGACACTTCGACATCCGCGCGGTGTTCCGGTTGGATTTCCCACAAGTCGCGAGCTTTGAAGTTGAATTTTGTCGCCACCAGCACATCCGGGAACTGGGCGATGCGGATGTTGTAGATCGTGACATATTCGTTGAACAGTTCGCGACGATCAGCAATCTGGTCTTCCAGTTCGGAGATCCGGTTGCCGAGGCTGCGAAAGGCTGTGTCGGCCTTGAGATCCGGGTATTGCTCGGTAACGGCAAACAACGATTTCAGGGTGTCCGTCAGCATATTCTGGGCATCGAGCTGCTCTTTTTCCGAACGTGCCTGCCCCACCATGGAACGCGCTTTGATGACGGCTTCAAGAGTGGCTTTTTCATGTTTCATATACCCTTCGCACACCTTGATCAGCTTGGGCAGTTCATCGAAACGTTGCTTGAGCAGAACATCAATGTTGCTCCACGATTTGTCCGCTTCATTCTTCAGACGGATCAGGCCGTTGTAGATCATAATGACATAGCCGATCACCACAACCAGCAGCAGAACAAGAACGCCCAGAACAATCAAAGTTGTCATCGCTGTTTCTCCTTAGAAAATGATCCCACACTTAGATGAGATGAAAATACGTCACGCCGGCTTTGATCGCCCATGCAAAGGCAGCCAGACCGGCGATAAGCAGAAGCGGAACCTGCCATGAGTAGTGACTGACCAGGCTGGCTTCCGATTCGGTTTCAGCAATAATAAACGGCAGATCCTTTTGCGGTGGCGCACTCAGCACCAGTTGTTCGTTGGAACGGTTCCGGCCTTGTAGCAACCTCTCGTGTAAAGCCTCCTGTTCCATGTCGGCACGCGCTTCATCCCATTCCGCGGAGCTGACGTTACCGTCGCCATCACGGTCGTAGGTCAGCATCTGCTCGCGGTTGCCTTTAAGATCGCGCAGTTTTTCCGCCACCCGATGACTCAGGGAACCCTGCTGTTTGCGGGCTGTTGAGGCAAATCCCAGCACGTAAACCATACTGTCTTCGTAAATCACGTCTTCCACCCACTTTTCGTTGGCCGATGTCAGGTCGCTGCTGCTGTGGGAGTTTTTTAACCGGAATGTCGCCCCGTGCGGGTTGACGGTGATGCGTCCGGTATCATCTTCCAAAATGAACGGCACCGTATCGCTGGTGGTGATACTGGTGAGCCGCCATTGATCCTTGTGGGTGCGGCGATAGCGTTTCAGCGCATAATAAACACAGGGCTGCTGAGTATTGGGAGAGACCAGAGCGTATTGGCGCTTGGCTTTGCCATACAGTTCCACCATGCCCATGGCCGCAGAGCGGGCTTTGCTGGTGGCGGTATTTTTGATGCGCTGGCGCAGTCGCCAGAAGAACAGGGCGTTCCACAGGCATAGCCCGCTCACGCCCAAGGGCGCGAGCCCACTGGAAAAACCGTAGTGATAAAAATTTCCGGCCGCCTTGTGGTTGACTTCAACAAAGAAAAACACTGCCACAGCGCCGAGATTTGCCAGCAGGCGCCAGCCGTTAAAATGGAGCGACAGCCCGGTCTGCATTCGCGGTGAAGGTGGTGCGGGTAACGAGGGGCGAGGGGCTTTTTTATGCGCTTCTGTTTGTGCCTGGCCGGGAGGAACAACTCCGGACAGTTGAAACGCAGTGGCCAGGCTGGTTAGGGGATGGGTGGCCTGCTGTGCCGAACCCGCGGTTTTCCGCTGGCGTTGGATGTTGTCGTGCGCCATATCGAGCAGCAGGGCTGTATAGCGGGTCAGCGTCGCTAAATTCTTGTTGATGCCGCTATGGTCTGTTGCATCGCATGGGAACACACGGTAATCGGGCAGAAAGCCGATGCCGAAACCGGTATCAAGATAATGCTTGGGACACAACCGACAGAGTATCTCCAGAAATTCAAACAGGTTCCATTGGCGGCTCGGTCGGGCCTTGTCACCGAGAATTTCCGGAGGGATGTCCCAAGGAGACAGGTAAAACAGATGATCCGGTCGCTGAGGGGGGCCTCCCCAGGCCAGAACAATCCGTGGTTGCTGACGGAAAATTTCGCGACGTAAGTCATCGTGATTCTGATCGGTATGCACGCCGCCGGTATAAGCATATTGCACCTGAGAGCGCTTGATGATCCGTTCCACCACTTGGGCGGTGATGTCAACAAGCACGATCAACGGTTCGCTGTCTTTTATGAGCAGATGGTCACGGCCATCCTGTGTAAAAACAACTCCTGCTGCCGTGTGACGGATGGTCTCCGGAGAGGAGAACTCCAGCGGTTCCACACGTGGTGCAATAATCCAATGGGGAATATGATGGCGTGACAGGACTGTTGCCAAAGGTTCCAGCTCGTCGCGGGAACCTTTGTGAAGCATGTTAACGGCATGTCCCGTTAAGCGCATGCGCAGGGTGTACAGATCGAGAATCTTGAGAGGTTTCAGATCGTCGAGCAGCACATCCAGATTAGCTTGGGGAGATTGCCCTTTAACCAGCAGCACGTTGTCGGTGTGTTCAGAGGTCATGAAGCTCCACGGCTTGATTCTGATGGTTGTATTGGGCGATATTGCAGCTTTTGACGATGACGGCAAACGCCATCAGCGCCAGGATCAGCAGAAAAAATGCCAGATAGTTTTCGTTTTTCAGATCGTTTTTTTTATCGTTCATTAAGGGGGTATCCTTTTGAGTGCTGGACGCGTCAGCCGAGGAGAATGGCAATCCAGCGCAGGTCTTCAGTTGTTTCAAAGGCAATTTTAACAATCATGGTGAGAGGGACGGATAATAACATACCGACCGGTCCGAGAACCCAGCCCCAGATGATTAAGGAGAGCAGAACCACGAGAGGGGACAGCCCCAACTGCTTGCCCATAAAGCGCGGCTCAATGATGTTGCCGACCACCACATTGACAATCACATATCCCCCGGCAACCAGTAGCGCTACGCCGACGCCGTGTTGGACGACGGCCAGAAGAATCGCCGGAATAGAAGCAATGATGGAGCCAATATTGGGAACAAAATTCAGCAGGAAAGCCAACAGCCCCCACAGAATGGGATAATCCACATCCAGAACGATCAGCCAGATAATTACGGCTGCGCCGGTGAGCAGGCTGACCGCGGTTTTGATCACCAGATAGCCTTGGACGCTCTGGGTGATGCGGCTGAACTGGGCAAATGATTGGTCTGGGTTTCTCAAGGCCTCTTTGAGCTTTTTCGGCATGGCGCTGGCTTCAAAAAGGATGAAAATAACGGTCAGCAAGATCAGGAAGCCATCGGTCAATACGGCACCGACACCGCTGAGGGTATTGGCGGCAATTTTCATGGCCGCGCTGGGATCAAAATAATCGAGCACAATTTGTGACGAGATATCAATGCCGTGCTGATTCAGCCAGTCGAACAGGGTGCGTGTCTGCTCATGCAGACGAGCCTGATAGGTCGGTAAGGTCCGGGAAAAATCGTGCAATGAGCTGCCGACAAAAACGGCCAGTAATAATCCGGTAAGCAACGCGGCTGAAATAACGATGAAAATGTTCAGTGCCGTCGGCAGATGTCGCCGTTCCAGCCAGTGCAGAGACGGCAGACATAAAATGGCAATGAATGCCGCCAACAGGAACGGGACAATCAGATCCTGAGCACTTTTCAACCCGGCAATAATAATAATCAGGCTGGCAAAGGCCGTCAGGAATCGACCGCAGGAAGGGGTGGTTGTTGTCATCACGTCACCGTTCGGGGGAGGGGGTAGCATCGGGGTTCGATAACTCAGCAAAATCTCATCATAAACAATCACCGGCAGCGGTTCAATATCTATTGGAATAAACCGTTTCTTTCCTCAGCGTATGGATGAAAGGTTGGCATGGTATGAGCGTTTTCCTTCAGAATACGTTTAATACAGGGTGCTGCAGATCGTTCTGCGTTTTGTCGTGGCAACAAGAGCGGTATTCGCCAGATGTCATAAATGGCCTTTTTTTAATGGTTGGCCTTGCTGGTCGCTGGAGATATTTTGGTTTATAATTGTCGGCATGTTCTTCATGTGAAATCACCTGTGCGATCACGTTTGTGGGGAGGCTGTTGTGCGACATCGGGGAGATATCCTGCATCTGTGGGTTGGTCAGGTCGTGCTGGGCATGTTTTTGCTTTTCAGTGGAGACCTGCTGTGTCCTGATTCGGCGCGTGCCATCAATTGGCTGATGCTGCAAGGGGTGGAAAAAAAGACCGATCCCATCCGTTTTGGTGGCTTTGTGCTGCTCGACTATATCAATGCCGGTGGCGGCGATTTGCCTGCCGGGCCTTTTAGGGGCACGGCAATGAGCTCGGGGGTGGTGTCGCCGAATTTGCGTTCCTCTGCGGAGTTCAACCTGAGAAAATTGCAATTGGGCGTTCGGGGCGCTCTGACGGACAACGTCAATTACAGTCTGAAAACCATCAGCGGCAACAACTCCGCTTCACGCATTGATGACCACAATCGCATCCGCCTGATCGAAGGCAGCGTCACATTGAACCATCTCCCCGGTGCGCGTATCCGTATCGGCATGTTTAAAACGCCCGCCGTTGAGGAGTCCCTCGGCTTTGTTCCGCCCTGTCACTATATCAACCTGACCAACATGACCAATATGTTGATGCAGGAACGTTTTTTCGATAGTGACGGCAGTGACCCCACGGATGTCAATGAGCCCGGTGTTGCCGGCTGTTGTCGTGATATCGGTGTTATGGTGTTCAACACCTTCAATGTTAGACCATGGGAGCTGACCTATGCCGCCATGCTGGCCAATGGCCATGGCCTCAGCCTGCAGGACGATAACGACAATCCCGATCTGTATCTCTATCTGGCGGCGGAGCGGCTGCGCGGGGTCGGTAAGGGAGTCCGGCGCCAAGGATGGAAACTGTTTGGCTGGTATCAGGAAGGGCAGCGCAATCTTGATGTCGGCATCACGCATACGGAACGGGTGTTCCGGCGTTGTCGTTACGGCATGGGCACCACCTTACTGTGGCAAAACCTGCGCATCGAAAGTGAAATCGTTAAGGCTAACGGGATGATTTTTGCCGGCACGGATGGTGGTGCGGTTCCCGGGGTCGTCAGCAATAACGGCCTGTCGGTTGCCGGCTATAACGTGTTGCCCGAAGACCAGGCCTTGGGCTGGTATGTCGACATCGGTTGGCAGGTCTTTGCCGACTTTTGGCTCAATGCCCGATATGATCGCTTGGATCTGGGGACGGAGACCGATAGCGAGCGCGAATTCAAAACGGTAAGCCTGGGCGTTCTCTATCGCTTCAGCGCGACGTTGCGGGGCAAGTTGACCTACGAAATCCGCTCCGGTGAGGCGCCGTATCAGAACGACTCTTCGGTCTCCAATGAAATCCTCGACGAGTTACCCGATCGCTTTTCCGCCCAGCTGCTCTATTTGTTCTGACGGCCTCAACGCAGCCGTTTCAGGTGCCAATGGTTGAGCAGTAATGAAAATGCCAATATCGCGGAACCAATGAGGAGCTGAGGCCAGTTCACCGTCTCTGAAAACACCAGCGCTGAACAGGCGATAGCCAGGGGGATTTTCAGGTTGTTGCACACGGCCAGTGTGCCGGCATTGACCTGGCGTGCCCCGTGATTCCACAAGAAAAAGCAGATCCCGGAAGCCAAAACCCCCAGATAGACCAATGAGGCTGATTGGGTCAGAGTCATCTGCATCAGGTCATGCAGTGATTTTCCCCAGATCATCGGCACTGTGCTGAGAAACGCGCCCAGATAGAGAAGTCCGAACACCTGAAGGTCGCTATGCGCAATGTTTTTCATGACGCGGGTGTAAGCGACCTGGCCAAACGCGAAGCACAGGTTCGCGCCCTGAAGCAGGATAAATCCCTGACGAAAATCGCCATGGTGGAAGTCACGATAAAGAACAATCGCTGTGCCGATGACCGCAAGCAATGCCGCATAAAAGAAGCGCCGATGGAAGCGTCGACTGAACAGGTCGTTGATCAAGGTGACATAGATCGGGGTGAAAATGGTGAATAATGCGACCTCATAGGCGTGCAGGTAGCGAAAAGAGGTCGTGTACGCCACGTACATCAAACCGTATTGAATGGCACCGATCAGGATAAGTGCGCTCATTTGATGAAGGCGACAGCGTTGCAGGCGGACAAAAGGGAGAAATACCAGCAAACTGAGCAGCAATCGTGCGGCCGCAACGACACTGGGATCAAGGCCGGTCAGTTGTCCTTTAATCAGCCCGAAAGAAAAGGCCCAGATCACTGAAACAAGGATCAGGTAAAACATTGATGCAAAAATGTTCCTTCACAAAAGAAATAGGGCGCGGAAAACCTGAGGGTTAATTGCCCTTTTGAGGCATGCTGATGCAGTTTTTGCCGGCATTTTTTGATTGGTACAGCCCTTTGTCGGCGATGTCGATCAATTGATCCTTGCTTTTTGAGCCTTGTTCGGGGTCGTAAAAAGCCAGGCCCATACTGACCGTGACCTGGAGGCTCTTGCTGTCCCAGGAAACACGGAGTTTTTCGATCTCCTGGCGCAAGCGGTTGGCGATCTCATGTGCCTGGTCAAGCGAAGTTTCCGGGAGCAGGGCGGCGAATTCTTCTCCACCATAGCGGACCATCACGTCGGTATTGCGCAGCGTGCTACGCGACAGGTCGGCAATGTCGATCAAAACCTTGTCGCCGGCCTGGTGACCGTGGCTGTCATTAATCGCTTTGAAGTCGTCGATATCAAACATCAGCAGGGTAAACACGGTGCCGTAACGTGCCGAGCGTTGCAGTTCACGATCAAAATAGTCATGGAAATAGCGCAGATTATACAGGCCGGTCAGGCTGTCTTCGAAGGCCAGTCGGCTGAGCTCCGTATTGACGGTGGCAAGTTCCTGGCGCTCCAGAACCGCCGCCTCTTTTTCCTGACGATACTGGTCGAGCAACTGGCTGTTGGTCATGTTGAGGCGCGATAACTGTTCGTTGGCGTCCTGAAGGATTTCAGCGGCAGATTTCATTTTGTCCGAAGGGATTTCGAAAAAGGATAGAATCTGCATGCTCTGTTCGGAAATATCTTCGATCAATTTGGTAATTGATGACTCTGAGAGCTGGTAACGTGTCTGTAAAATCTTACGGAACACTTTGAGCTTTTCAGAAATGGGCCGGCCGTGAAAAACCGCTGAAATTTTGTCGGCCAGATTGATCACATTGGCCGAACAAACGTAAGGCTCGGGGATTTCATCAGAAAGGTGATGGTAGCGAATGGGCTGATAGATCGCTTCAGGAACACCCCAGTGCTCAAGGATTTCCGAACCCAGCTGTGAATGAGCAAAACCAAAATTCTCTTGCTCCACGGACTTAAGCGTATGTTGACGGCGTTGTTCCGGATCGAAAATTGTTTTGTAGTCATCCAGACACAGGTAGGCAATGAGAATGCCGATATCCTGGAGCAGTGCCGTGATAAAAATATTATCGTTTTTCTGACAGATTTTCTGGGCAATGAGGTTGGCGCTGACCGCTGAAGTGACGGCGCGTTTCCAGAAATAAGTGAAGTTGAACCCACCGGATTCTTTGCCGCTGAAGTGGCCGACCAGAATAAAGGATAGAGCAATATTGGTGACGGTGGTGATTCCCAGACGTGTCAGAGCGGACTCCAGATTGTCAATCCGTGCCACCGGGGCATACATCGGCGAATTGGCAATACGTAAAACCCGGGTTGTCAGTGCCGGGTCAGCAGTGATCAATGCCGCCAGACGACGAAAAGAGGGTTCTTCTTTATGGACCTCGTCAAGAATCCGCATGGCAATCGCCGGTGGCGTGGGCAAGCGGGAGCATTGATCGTGGCTAAGTAGTTGTTCGATGGCTGACATTCAGGGAATCCTTTTTGTTGAACTGTACCATAACGGCCGATAGTTTCCCAGAAAGCGTGGGTGAAAAACAATATCTTTTGCAGATTTTGCTGGTTTTTTTAATTGGCAAATGAAATCGTTTTTAAATCACTTATCGGTTATGTGGATACTCAATTGTAAAATCAGTATGTTGGCTGAACTGTCGATTTTAAAATGATTATTAATGACGCTGGATTTTTTTCGCCAGGCCGGTTGACTTGACAAAATTGGGGCAGCTGATTACTTTAGCGGCTGATTGAAGTGATAAAGGAGTATGCGTTATGCCGATGTACGAATATCAATGCGAAAAATGTGGCTTGGTCTTTGAGGTGCGTCAGAAATTTTCCGATGCGCCTGTTGAAGAATGTCGGGAGTGTCAGGGCCCGGTTAAGAAGTTGATCTCCCAAAGCGGTTTTGCTCTCAAAGGCGGCGGCTGGTATGATCAGGGGTATTCGGCGTCCAAGTCGGCACCGTCCTGTCCCGCTGCGACCGATGGCAGTTGTGGCGGATGCCCGAAGGCGTCCTGATTGGTTCAGGACGCCCATCGACCGTAATCATTGATCGCGGGGAGACCCGTCAAGGAGGATAAATTTATGGGGCAGTTGATTGATGGAAAAGCGCTGGCCGCAAAAATGCGCGAACAGATGACCGCACAGGTGGCCGAGTTGACCGCCAAAGGTGTGACCCCGGGCTTGGCCGTGGTTCTGGTTGGTGAAGATCCGGCAAGTCGTGTTTATGTCAGCATGAAAGAAAAAGCTTGTGCTGCGACCGGGATTTTTTCCGACGAACATAAGCTGCCTGCGGAAACCTCTCAGGACGAGCTGCTGGCTTTGATCGACACGCTCAATAACGATGAGCGCATTGACGGTATCCTGGTGCAACTGCCGCTGCCCGATCATATTGATGAAGACTGTATTCTTAATGCCATCTCGCCACTCAAGGATGTCGATGGCTTTCACCCGTTTAATGTCGGCTGTCTGGCAACCGGTAATCCGACCTTCCGTTCCTGCACGCCGTACGGTGTCATGAAAATGCTCGAATCGATCAATTACGACCTGAACGGCAAAGAGGTGGTTGTCGTCGGACGTTCCAATATTGTCGGTAAACCGGTGGCGTTGATGTGTCTGGCGGAAAATGCCACCGTCACTATTTGCCATTCCCGTACGGCTGACCTGGCCGGTCATGTCAGCCGTGCCGATGTGGTGATTGCCGCGGTTGGCCGTCCTGAGATGATCAAAGGCGAGTGGATCAAACCGGGTGCGGTGGTGATTGATGTCGGTATCAACCGGGTGGGTGACAAAAAACTGGTTGGCGATGTCGAGTTTGACGCTGCTGAGAAGAAGGCCAGTTATATCACACCGGTACCCGGTGGTGTTGGTCCCATGACCATTACCATGCTGCTGTTTAACACGGTGCACAGCGCCATGCAACGGGCGGCGCGTTAAACGCTGCCGCTGTTTATGATTGAATGAAAAAGGTTCGCAAATGCGAGCCTTTTTTGTTTTGTTGTTTACGGTTTTTTGATTATTCGCGGCGATAGATGTTGGGCAGCCGCTGGCCGAGGATGTACTCGAAATAGGCCATGATCGTCAACTGGTCTTCGGGGTAGCTGTCGGGCAGGGCGCCGTAGGGGCCTCCTTTGAAAATTGCCGCGATGGCTTCGCGGTCGAGGCGCTCGAACCCGGAAGCCGAGATCAGGTCAACATCTTCGACGCTGCCATCACGATTAATGATTACTTTCAGCAAAGCAACGCCCTGCTGGCGTTTTCTCATGGCCTCTTCAGGATAATTCCAGACGCCGTAAATCTGTTTTTTGAAGCGCGAGAAGAATGAAAACAGTTTGTCCTCGCGCATGTTAAGCAACAGATCGTCCCCTGGCTCGACATCAGGACGCGCCTTGGTCTGGGCGCGCTGGGTAATGTTGGCCGCAGCATTATTGGCGGTTTGCAGCAATTGATCCAGACTGGGCAGCGGCTCTGTCGGTTTTTCTTCAGGTGTGGTGTCCGGCTGCTGTGGATCGACCGTGACGGTTGGCCGCGGTTTTTCCACTTTCTCGGGCTTGGGGGGCGGTGCGGTCTTGGGTGTTGCCGGTGCCGGCTGAGCCATTTTAGGAGAACTGTCCTCCATATCCCGGCCCGGGGGAGCTTGTTCTTTGATCACCTGATGGTCGACAGCACCGGTGCGTTGCGACTCTTGTGGTGGTGCGGTCTTTTCCGGAATGGCTGTTTCCTGGACCGGTTGAGTTGGCTGCACCTCGACCAGAATCGGTTTTTTCGTCGGCTGTTTTTCCTCTGGCCACTGAACGTTAAACAGCAGCAGGGCCGCGTGAACGAGCAGCGACAGAATCAGTCCGATGATCAGAGTGTATCTGGTGGAGGAAGAGGTCATGGCACCTGGGGTATTGACGGGCATCCTGATGAACGATGTTAGTGACGGCGCTGTGAGACGGATCACCCGGTGCAAAGGGAATGCATCCGCCTGTCGTCGATCTTCGCGCGGCCAGTATAACGTATGTTTCCAGCTCCGCCTAATCTCTTTTTGTTGTCTTCGCGTAGGTTTGCTTGAATAGGGTTGACGCCGGTTTGGCGAATCAGGTATAAAAGTTGAGCAATCAAACCATGTTTTATAAATTAGGAGGAGATATGCACCTGGTAGATCAGATCAAAGCAAAAGCACGCACGAATCTGCAGACGGTCGTTTTGCCTGAGGGCTATGATGATCGGATGATTCAGGCAGCGGGACTCATTGTGGCTGATGACTTGGCCAACATTGTTCTGCTGGGCAATGAAGCCACATTGCAGGCCAAGGCTGCCGAACTCGGCGTCACTCTTGATGGTGTGACGATTCTCGAGCCGGCCACTGCTCCTCAGCTTGACGATTATGTCGCCGAGCTGGTTGAGCTGCGCAAGAAGAAAGGATTGACGGCTGATCAGGCCCGGGAGCTGTTGACCGCTGAAGACAATCTGTATTTTGCCTCCATGATGGTTCGTAAAGGCGACGCCGGCGGCGCTGTGGCCGGTGCGTTCAATACCACCGGCGATGTGTTGCGCGCCGCGTTTCAGGTGATCGGCACCGCACCTGGTATGAAGACGGTATCGTCCGTATTCCTCATGGTGACCAAAAATCCCGACTTTGGAGAGAACGGTATTTTATTGTTTGCCGACTGTGCGGTTAATCCGAATCCCGATGCGCAGGCTTTGGCGGAGATTGCCGTGTCCACGGCGAGCAGTTGTAAAAGTTTTCTCGGTGTCGATGCCCGGGTCGCCATGTTGTCATTCTCAACCAAAGGCAGTGCCCAACATGAGGATGCTGATAAGGTCCTTGAAGCGCTGGCCTTGGCCAAAGAGCTTGATCCGCAATTGCAGATTGACGGAGAACTGCAGGCCGATGCCGCTCTGCTGCCCAAGGTTGGTGAAAAGAAAGCTCCGGGATCTCCGGTCGCCGGTAAGGCCAATACGTTAATCTTCCCGGATCTGGATGCGGGGAATATCGGTTACAAACTGGTTGAGCGGGTTGCCGGTGCCGAGGCGGTGGGCCCGATTATCCAGGGCTTGGCCAAGCCGGTCAATGATTTGTCTCGGGGCTGTTCCGTGGAGGACATTATCAGCGTTTCAGCGATTACGGCCGTACAAGCACAAGGTTGATTTATACTTCGCCGTCCTGTCACAGGCGGTTGAAAGAGAAAACAACAAAGCCCGCCTCCTCTGAGGCGGGCTTTGTCTATTGGGCTATAACAGCCGGTTCAAACAACGGTCCGGCACACTCAAGGCTATCAGGGGGTATAGTCCTGGGCCGTAAAGGTGTAGGGGAACTTGGTGTGGTCGGTATAGGTGTCGTCCAGGATCGCCACGACATCTTCGACAAAGACCAGTTCTTCATTGGTTGGGATCACAAAGACCTTGACCGGTGAGTCCGGTAGGGTGATTTCGGTTTCACCACTCTTGCTGAACGTTTTGAGATTTTTCTCAATATCCAGTTTGATCCCCATAAACTCCAAACCCTCCAGAGCTTTTTGGCGGATAATGC